>DATEGX010000137.1:0-7707 GCA_035279875.1 Binataceae bacterium (SeqCode) | reverse complement strand
TGCCTATCAAGGACGTCATCGGCGGCTGCCCGGCCCGTTCCGGGTGCAGGCTCTCTTTGGTTTCCATCTGCGCGCCCGTCGCGATACATAGTGGAACACGTCCAAGACGAGAGGAACCGCCGCGATGAAATTCGGCTTGATGTTCGTCAATTCAGGTCCTTTCAGCAATCCCGAACTGCTCGCCCATCTGGCGCAAACCGCCGAGAATTGCGGCGTCGAATCGCTCTGGACCGTCGAGCATGTCGTGATTCCCAAGGATTACCAGTCGCCCTACCCGTATTCGAAGAGTGGCAAGATTCCCGGCGGCGAGGACGTCTCGATTCCCGACCCGCTGCTGCCGCTGGGCTTTGCCGCGGCGGTGACCAAAAGGGTCCGGCTCGCCACCGGCGTCGTAATTCTGCCCCAGCGCCATCCACTTTACCTAGCCAAAGAAATCGCCACCCTTGATCGGCTATCGGGTGGGCGTGTCACCCTCGGCATCGGTTCGGGATGGCTCAAGGAGGAGTTCGACGCGCTCGGGCTTGATTTCAAAGCCCGCGGCGGCCGTACCGACGAGGCGATCCAGGCGATGCGCGCATGCTGGGGTGAGCAACCCGCCAGCTTCCACGGTAAGCATTTCAACTTTGGTCCGCTGATGAGCTATCCCAAGCCTGCTCAAAAGACGGTGCCAATTCATATCGGCGGTCATTCACCGGCAGCCGCCCGGCGTGCAGGCCGACTCGGTGACGGGTTCTTCCCGGCCCTCGGCGAAGTTCCCAAGCTGCAGGAATTGTTCGAGATGATGCGCGAGGCAGCGCAGCAGGCTGGCCGCGATCCCGCCGCGATTGAGCTTTCATGCATGGCGAGGGCGGCGGTCGATGCGGTCAAGGCATTCGAGGATATCGGTGTCTCGCGCGTGGTGGTCGCACCGCCGGCCTTCGACAAGGACGGCCTCTCCCGTGGACTTGAAAAACTCGGCAACGAAGTTATCCAACGCGTCTGAGCGCGTGTCCCGCGTGGCCAATCAGCGAACCGAAAGGTGAAATCACGATGAAACTCGGAATCATCTTTGCCAATTCCGGCAAATTCAGTCAGCCCGAACTATTCGCGGAGCTTGCTCGCGATTGTGAAACGCTTGGCTTTGAATCGCTCTGGACCGTCGAGCACGTAGTCATCCCGCAGCCGCATATGCCTTATCCAGGCTCCAAGGACGGCCAGATGCC
Organism: Binataceae bacterium (SeqCode); assembly: GCA_035279875.1. Taxonomy (GTDB): domain Bacteria; phylum Desulfobacterota; class Binatia; order Binatales; family Binataceae; genus JAMXLL01. The sequence continues at coordinate 6,505 of DATEGX010000137.1, read as the reverse complement.
CGGCGGCGACGAAGTCCCGATCCCCGACCCGCTGATTCCACTGGCCTATGCCGCGGCAATCACCTCGCGCATCAAGCTGTCGACCGGCGTAATCATCCTGCCGCAGCGCCATCCGCTATACCTCGCGAAACAACTCGCTACCCTCGATTTGCTGTCGCACGGCCGAATGATGGTCGGAATCGGCAGCGGCTGGATGAAGGAGGAGTTCGATTCGTTGGCGATTCCGTTCAATCATCGCGGCGCGCGCACTGACGAATCAATCCAGGCGATGCGAGCCATCTGGAACGAACCGGTGGCGAGTTTCCACGGCAAGCACTTCCATTTTCATGATGTGAAAAGCTACCCCAAGCCGGTCCAAAAGGGCGGCGTGCCGATTCACGTCGGCGGTCATTCGCCCGCCGCCGCGCGCCGCGCCGGCCGCTTTGGAGACGGTTTCTTTCCGACCGTGACGGGTCCCGAAAAGCTGCGCGAGATCTTCACGCTGGCCCGCGACGAGGCGAAGAAGGCCGGGCGCAATCCCGAGGCGATCGAATTGTCCGCGATGGCCGCGCCCAAAGCAGACGCGGTCAAGGCCTTGCGCGACGTCGGCGTCGCCCGCGTGGTTTTTGGGCCGCCGTCGTCCGATCCGGCCAAGCTGCGGTCGGGTCTGGAAAAACTCGCCAACGATCTGGCTAAGGTCTGAGCGGCGGCGGTATCGTGCGGGCTTGAGGACGAAGTCGCCCGCTAATCGCAGGGCCTGCGAGGCTATTTAGCGTCGGCCACAGGCCTCACGGCCGCTCGCTCAGCGTGCTTCTAGCTGTGAAGCAGCGGCTTTAGCCGACGCCATGCGCTTCGCATCCCAGGCACAGAGCGCAACACCTTTCGCATCGTCAGCGGCTCGCCGATCGCGACCTTGGCGTGCACCCATTCCATTTCATTGCCGGGCTGCACCTCGTTACCGAGCGCCGGATATTCTACTGCCGCGTCGGCGCGAGCGAACAGAAATATGTTCTGCTGATACCACCACAGCACGTTCTCATTGCCGCGAATCGTCGGACGAATCGGGTCGAACATGCGAAAGCCGGCCGCTTCGAAACGTGCGCGCCAGTAGGTCGGCCATTGCAGGTTTACGTGGCGGGTGCCCGGTTGGCCTGGCACCGCTGCCGAGAACATCACGAGCGGAGCGATTGTCGTCAGCCGGCGCACAAGATTATCGCCGGCGCTTTTGCGCAGGTGTTCGGCAACCTCGAGACAGATAGCCAGGTCGTAGGTTCCGGCAATGCTGGTGTCGGAACGCGATTCGAGATCGGCTTCGGCGAAGCACGATTCCGGAATCGCCAGCTTTGCGCGGGGGACATAATCTCCATCGAGGCCGAGAAGGCTATCGAACGGGACGCCGCACGTATGAAACGCGGCAAGCCACAGGCCGAGGCCGCATCCGACATCAACGACACGACGGGGGGCGAATTTCTCGCAGACAATTCCCGCGATAATCCCGGCCGACTTCGCTGTCTCGGGTTGCGCATCGAAAAATTGTTCAGTGTAGACACGCGACTGCTCCATGTTGTCCGCCCCCGCCCGGCGATTTGATCTCCCTTTTACCATGTTACCGGGCACTCGCGCATTTGAAGCCGGCGGGGGCGGACGGGTCTGGAAAAACTCGCCAACGATCTGGCCAAGGTCTGAGCGGCGGTATCGTGCGGGCTTGAGGACGAAGTCGCCGGCTAATCGCAGGGCCTGCGAGGCTATTTCGCGTCGGCCAAAGGTCTAACGGCCGCTCGTTCGGCGCGCGTCTCCTCGACCGGCGGTGGCGCTGAGATCGTGAAACTCCAGGCGAAGTCACCGCGCGAGGTGCTGACCGCGACCCGATATTGATGGCCAAACCGCAGCGGGTTTTGCGGGACCAGCACGATCGCCCCGTAGGCATTCAGTAATTCGCGTCCGCGCTTTTGCTGAATCGGATCGGGATCGCGATAGCCCGCAGCGTCGAAAGCGCAAACCGTGATCGATTCGTTCGAGGTCTCGTCGTTTAGCGTATAGGAGCGCAGCGCCAGACTCCGTCCGGTCTGCAGCGAAATCGGCAATCCGGTAGGGGTTCGATACCCGCCGCAACCGGCGATTGGATTGGGCCATTCGACGCCGGCCATCGCGTTGAATGAAACCGTGGCGCTGGCAGGCGGAAACTCGACTGCGCCGCGCGCCAGCACGCTCCCCAGCGGTCCGCGCAGCGCCAGCGCGGCCGCGCGCCGCGGATATTCCCCGAAGCTGCCATAGCCCGCGACTCGCGCCCATGGCGCCAGCAGCGACAGCCGATGGAACGGCGCGACCAGCAAGTCTTCGATATCGTCGGGAGCGCTTCGTCCTTCCCATGCGACGTCGGCACCCTGGATGATATTCGGCGCGAGCGCCCCGCCAATTGCCGCCTCGGCCCCGACCGGCGTGTATGAGCGGCTTCGTGCGTCTTCAATATGCGCGCGTGGTCCAATCGTGCGGTCGTAGGCGCGGAAGCCGCCTAGCCCCGGCGGTGACTGCTCGACCAGGTAACGCGCGTGCTGCTCACTGCCATAACTGAGACGGCCGTTTTCGACTATTGCCGGCAGTCCCGCCATCTGGCGCCAGCGGTTGAGTTCGGTCAGCCACGCAGGCACGGGCACCGGAGCGGCCTCTTTCGCTTCAGGCGCGCCGGCGGGGAGCCGCAGTTCGAGCGACGAGGAACGCGCCAGCGTGCGTATCGCATCCCGCCGCGGCGGCATGATAAACACCGATGCAGCCCCGCCTTCGACGGCTTTGCCACGCTCAAACGCGTTATGGATTGTGAATGGATTTCGCCCGGAAGTTAGCGATGCGGTGAGCGCGACTAATCCCAACAGCCACGCGGCCTTTTTCATTCCTCGACTAAAATCCCCCCTGACTCACTGATGCGCGCGCTTCACGATAATGGCTCGCCGGCCATGGGTAAAGAGCTCACGGGGTCAGCGGCCGCGCAGACGATCCAGCATCACGCTCGCCGCCGCGCGCACCGACAGATGATTGTACTCGCCCGGTCCCCGAATCGCTTCGAGCATCAGGTCGGCGCGCTCGCGCATCGCCGGAGCCAGTCCGAATCCGGTACCCAGCATCAGGATTATCGGCGGACCGTCGGCTGACTCGATTCGTGCCCGCAGCGCGGCGAACGTAGTCCCGGCGCTCGCCCGCGCGGAGGTGTGCACCAATAGGGGCCGGGCGCGAGCGATTAATTCGGCCGCCTTAAGCGCAGAGGCGAGGTCATCGACCACCTCCACCAGGTCGAGCGCCTCGCGCCGGCGTGAATCGAAGCGCCGGCCGTAATCCAGCCGCCAATGGTCCATCACCCGCAGCGCGAACTCCCGCTGTTCCGCGACAGGATGGACAACGTACATCGCGCGCACACCGTAGGTGCGCGAGGAGCGGGCGATATCATGCAGATCGAGGCTGGTGATAGCGGAAGTTACGATACGGCCATTGCGGTCGATCACCGGGTAATGGATCAGCGCGACGAACAGGTCCGCCACGTCAGGATTTGCGTCGCCCGCCTAGCAGGTTGGGCCGGCGCGTGGCGGTGCGCTTGCGCGCCTCGGCTTCACGCCACGCGCGGATCTTACCGTGATCACCGCTGAGCAGGACCTCCGGCACGCGCATCCCGCGAAATTCCTCGGGCCGGGTATATTGCGGATATTCGAGCATCCCGGCCGCGCCGAACGATTCCTCGACCAACGACTCGGGATTGCCCAGCACCCCTGGGACCAGGCGAGCAACCGCCTCGATTACCACCATCGCGGCCAGTTCGCCGCCGCTCAGCACATAGTCGCCGATCGAGATTTCGCGCTCGACCATCGCCAACGCGCGCTCGTCGATTCCTTCATAGCGCCCTGCGATCAGCAGCAGGCCGGAGCGGCTTTGCGCCAATTCGCGTACCAGCGCCTGGTCGAGCATCTCTCCTTGCGGGCTCATCAGCAGACTTAGGAGACCCGGACGCTCCGCCGTTACCGCCTCGATCGCCGAGGCAACCGGCTCGGGCCGCATCACCATCCCGCTGCCGCCGCCGTAGGGACTATCGTCGACCTGGCGATAGCTGCCAATCCCATGCTCGCGCAGGTTATGAGTGCGAACCTCAATCAGCCCCTGCTTTTGCGCGCGGCCGATAAGGCCCGCCTCGAGCGCACCGAACATTTCGGGAAATAACGTGATTACGTGAAATTCCATCAAGGATATGCGGGGCTAATGCCAGGCGACGGATCAAACATGCTCACGCCCCGACACTTGCGGCCTACGGTTTTCTCACCGATAGGATCGTCCGCCGCCGTCCCAAAAGCGAGCGCGTCCTACGCTGGATCGAGCAGGCCTGGAATCGCTTCGACCGTAATAACGCGGGCTTCGAGGTCGATGGACTTCACCACGTCTTCGATTACCGGCACCAGCACTTCCTTGTCCGCGTCTCGCACCACCAGCACGTCGTTGGCGCCGGTGGAAAATACTTCTTCGACCGCGCCAATTCGCTCTCCCGCGAGGGTCACCACCGCGCATCCGACAGCCTGAAAATAATAGAACTCCCCGGGCGCCGGCGGCGGCAGTTCAGTCTTCGCGATCGTCACGATCGCGCCGCGCAGAGCCTGGGCTCCCTCTATCGTATCGACCCCGGCCAGCGTCAGCCGGAGAGTCGTGGGATTGGCCCTATGGACGCTCGCAACTTCGTAGGTGCGCTCGCTACCGGCGGCTACCAGGGTAAGGCGGCTCGCGCTCAGCACCAGGTCAGAGTCGGGATTGTCGATCCGCACTCGCAACGCGCCGCGCAAGCCATGCGTTCCACTTACGTAGCCTACACGAATTAGCGGGGAACCCGCGGAGTCCGGCAGAATCACCTTCGAGAATGTCGGTTGCGCACTGCTGCGCCGCGCTCCTTGCGGCTACTTGTCCTCGATGATTTCGAGGACCACCTTACGGTTGGTGCGCGAGGCTACCGCGTTGAGGATTGTCCGAATCGACTTGGCGGTGCGACCCTGCTTGCCGATGACGCGGCCGAGGTCTTCCTTGGCGACGCGCAGTTCAAGGACCGATGCGGTATCACCTTGAGTTTCCTTGACTTCCACCGCATCGGGATTGTTCACCAATTGTCGGGCCAGAAACTGGACTAGCTCCTTCATGGCTGGCCTCCGTTGTAGCTGGTTTCAGGTCATCTAGGTGGCGGTTGACGCTACCTCCAGCAATTTGCGCACGGTGTCGCTCGGTGCGGCGCCCGACTTGAGCCAATGCTCCGCCTGATCTTTCTTCAGGTTGATCCTGGGCGGATTGCTCAACGGATCGTAGGTGCCGATCTGGTCGACAAAGCGACCGTCCCGTGGTGAGCGCGAATCCGCAACCACGATCCGGAAAAAAGGCTTTTTGCGGCTACCATGACGTCGCAACCGGATGACAAGTGCCATTAGTCTGCTGGGTTCTCCTTATTTGTATCACGAATGCGTCAGCGCTAGGCCTAAATCTTCGACCCGCGCATGTTGAGTACGTTTTTATCCGCCAAGTCCCAGACCGCGCATCATCGGATGGCCCCCGCCCATTTTGGTGATCTTTTTCATCATTTTGCGCGTCTGATCGAATTGTTTGATGAAACGGTTCACATCCTGAACCGAGGTTCCGCTGCCGGTGGCAATCCGAATCCGTCGCCGGCCATTGAGAATCAGGTGATTATTGCGCTCCTGACGCGTCATCGAATTGATTATCGCCTGAATACGCGCCATCTCGCGCTTAGCTTCGTCAGAATCGGCCGCGCCGGCCAGTTTCTTCAGCCCCGGAATCATGCCGAGCAAATCGCCCAGCGAGCCCATTTTACGAATCGTTTTGAGCTGGTCGGCAAAGTCTTCAATAGTAAATTCGGCCTTCTTTAGCTTGCGTTCGAGCTCCTTGGCCTTGGTTTGATCATAGTTCTGCTGGGCCTTTTCGATCAGGCTCAGCATGTCGCCCATGCCGAGAATCCGTGACGCCAGGCGATCGGGATGGAATACTTCGAGCGCGTCCAGCTTCTCGCCGGTCCCGGCGAACAATATCGGGGCGCCGGTCACTGCCCGCACCGAGAGCGCCGCGCCACCGCGGGCGTCGCTATCGAGCTTGGTCAGGATAACGCCAGAAATTTGCAGACGCTCATGGAAGCCTTGGGCTACGTTGACCGCGTCTTGCCCGGTCATCGCGTCGACGACCAGCACTATATGGTGAGGCTGGGTCGCGGCCTTGAGCCGCGTCAGCTCGTCCATCAGATCTTCGTCAATCTGCAGACGGCCGGACGTATCGATGAGTAGAACGTCGTTCCCACCAAGATCAGCCTTGGTGATTGCCCTACTTGCGATCTCGACCGGGTCCTGATCTTCGCGGCTGTCGGCGACCGGGATACCGGTTTGCTGGCCTAGGACCCGCAATTGTTCCATCGCCGCCGGTCTTCGCACGTCGGTCGAGACCATCAGCGGATAGCGTTTGCGCTCGCTTTTCAGGAAGCGAGCGAGTTTCGCGAGCGAGGTCGTTT
>DATEGX010000136.1:0-2123 GCA_035279875.1 Binataceae bacterium (SeqCode) | reverse complement strand
CGGCGATAAAGCGCCTCTATCCCCATCCGCTGCATCAGCGTCTTGACGTGACGGCGCCCGATCTTGCACCCCTCGGCCACCAGCAGGCCGCGCAGCATCCGCGAACCGGCGAAGGGAAACTCCAGATGCAAACGGTCGAGCCGCCGCATGATCGCAAGGTCGGCCTCCGGCACTGGCCGCGGCAGGTAGTAGACGCTGCCGCGGCTGATGCGCAGAACCTCGGCCTGCTTGCTGATCGGCAGGTCGTGTCCGCGGTCGATCATCGCTTTGCGCTCAGCAACCCCGCCTTGGTGAGCGCGCCCTCTAAAAAACTGAGCAGGGCGCTACCCGCGCTTCCTGTGGGATAGAAACGGACGGACTAGACTGCGTTCCGGAAGGGAGCGGCCGATATGATTTTGGTGGCATACAACCCCGTCAAAAAACCTGGTCCATGAGCTGTTGCGCACTTGAGAGTGGTGACGCCGTTACGGCGATCCCGTTTAGGAATTTGATAAATGGCGCAGCTCAGCCCTTCCGCTATGTCAGCAGGAGGATGAGAATGAGCCGCAAGCAATCGAAGTCCAAGCTCGACCGCACAATGCCGATGGTCCACCCGAACGCAGCCGCCATCGACATCGGGGCAACCATGCACATGGCTGCGGTCAGAACAGATCGTTTTCCTGAGGCGGTACGCAGCTTTGGCACTTTTACGGCCGATCTCCATCGGCTGGCGGACTGGTTCACGCAGTGTGGCGTAGAGACCATCGTCATGGAATCGACCAGCGTCTATTGGATTCCGATCTTCGAGCTTCTCGATGCCCGTGGGTTCACTGTGTGTCTCGTCAATGCGCGCGATGCCAAGCACGTGCCGGGGCGCAAGACCGATGTCAGCGACGCGCAGTGGCTGCAGAGGCTGCATTCGCACGGATTACTGCGCGCCAGCTTTCGGCCCAGAGGCCAGATCGCCGAGCTTCGTACCTACGTGCGTCAACGCGAGCGCCTGCTCGAGTACGCGGCCTCGCATATCCAGCATATGCAGAAGGCGCTGACCGAGATGAATCTGCAGCTGCACCACGTTGTCGCCGACATCACCGGCGCGACCGGTCTGCGGATCATTCGCGCGATCATTGCCGGCGAGCGCGACCCCGAGGTGCTGGCGGGCTTGCGCCATTACAGTTGCCAATCCGGCGCTGAGACAATCGCGAAGGCACTCACCGGAAACTACCGCCCCGAGCATTTGTTCGCGCTGGAGCAGGCACTCGCCCTGTACGAGGTTTACCACGAGAAGGCATCAGCCTGCGACGTTAGGATCGAAGCCGTGTTGAGGCTTCTTACACTCGATCGCGGCCGTTCCGGATCAGAGCCCGTGCCACCGCCGCGACGTCGACGCAGAGCCGATCAAGCGAACGCTCTAACTTTCGATGCTCGCGTCGCGCTGTTTCGGCTACTTGGAAAGGACATCACCATGATCGATGGCCTCGGTCCTTACCTGTCTCTGAAGCTGATCGCGGAATGTGGTGATGATCTTTCCTCCTGGCCGAGCGCGAAGCATTTTACCTCCTGGCTGGGCCTGGCGCCAAGCAACAAAATCTCCGGCGGCAAAGTGCTCTCGTCGCGAACGCGCCGTTCTGGTGGGCGCGCTGCGGCACTTTTGCGGCTCGCTGCCGTGACCGTCGGTCGTGGTGACACCGCCCTCGGCGCTTTCTATAGGCGGCTTTCGGCGCGCATCGGCAAGGCCAAGGCGGTCACCGCCACCGCACGCAAAGTGGCGGTCCTATTCTACAACGCCGTACGTTACGGAATGGAGTACGTCGACCCCGGGGCGTCGGCCTACGAGACGCGGTACCGCACCCGGGTACTGAACAATCTGCATCGACGTGCCAAGGCATTCGGTTTTGCTCTCCAGCCGTTGGAGCCAAAAGGAAAAGAGAGTCCTGCTGTTTCTTAGGAATCGTTCTCCAGCGTCAGCTCACCGATCTTGGCGTGCAGCGACTTTACGTCGATCGCCGGCACCACGGCCTGGCCGCCACCAGGACCGAACACATCGACAGCGCCGCTCTCAAGCTGCGCTTTCCACGCGGTGATCTGATTGGGATGGACATCGAACTGCTCGGCAAGCTGCGCTTGAAGGCCGGTGTGTGGTT
>DATEGX010000135.1:0-7575 GCA_035279875.1 Binataceae bacterium (SeqCode) | reverse complement strand
CACCGCATACCCTGCGCGTGGAAATAGAATGCGAACGCAGGTCTCAGGTCGAGGAAGCGCTGGCCGCGGGCGCCGATTCGATTTTGCTCGACAATATGACTCTCGACGAGATGCGGGACGCGCGCCGGATGGCGGGTGATCGCGCAATTCTCGAAGCCTCGGGCGGGGTCACCTTCGAATCGGTCCGCGCCGTTGCCGAAACCGGCGTCGACCTGATTTCGATCGGCGCCTTGACCCATTCGGTGCGCGCGGTCGACCTCAGTATGCGGATCGAGGCCTACTGAAGACAGGATCTCAGCCCGGTATGCCATCCAACCCCTACCATACGATTGAAGCGGGAAACCCGGGGCGCATCGGTTGGCGAATCCATTATTTCGAGGAAGTCGACTCGACCCAGCGGACCGCCGCCGAAATGGCGGAGAATGGCGCCGCGCATGGAACCGTGGTGGTGGCTGAACGTCAAAGCGCCGGTCGCGGGCGGTTGGGCCGTTCCTGGCATTCGCCTGCTGGCGTCAACCTCTACACGACCATCATCCTGCGGCCAGCAATGCCGGTGGCCGAGGTTCCGCGGCTCAGCCTGGTCGCCGGGGTCGCGGCGGCCGAAAGTCTCGAACCGGTCGCACCGGGGATCGTCGCACTCAAATGGCCCAATGATATCTGGCTCAACGGCCGCAAAGCCGGCGGCATTATCGCGGAGGCGTCGACCGATTCCGCCGACGGCCTGATCTGTGTGCTTCTCGGGATAGGGCTCAACCTCAACCTGGCGGCCGACGATCTTTCGCCCGAGCTCAGAGACAAGGCGACTTCCGTGCTGATCGCTACCGGCCGCCAGTGCGATCGCGTGCAAATCGCCGCGGCGCTTTTTAATCGGCTCAACACTCGTTATATGGAAGCCCAGGTGGGAGGCTTCGCCGCGATACGTCCGGCTTACGAGCGATACTTCGCTCTAAACGGCCGCAGCGTGACGATAATCGACCGCGGCTCGCGGCTCGCGGGCGTGGTTCGCGGTATCGACCACGACGGCGCCCTGATGCTCGAAACGGCCGCTGGCGTGAGCCGCATCCTTACGGGTGACGTTAGCGTCGAAGGAGCCTACGATTAGAAGGTAGCAGGCGGGCCGGGGCTCGCGGCCGCGGAGGGTGGAGAAGCGTCCGCCGTCATGTTACGAAAACGTTTCACAGAGGTGAATCGATATGGCAGTGGAGGAAATCGGGCGGCTGAGAACCATCGCGATTGTCGGCCAGGGCGGCACCGGCAAGACCCAGTTGGCCGAGGCGATGCTCTTTACCGCCGGAGCGACAACCCGACTCGGCCGTCCCGATGACGGCAGCGCGCTGATGGACTTCGAGCCCGAGGAACTCGCGCGCAATATTTCGATCAGTTCCTCGTTTCACCATCTTAACTGGAAAAGGACCGAGGTGATTCTTGGAAACACCCCGGGCTACACCGCGTTTTTACCCGACAGCTTCGGCACGATGCGGGCGGTCGACGGGGTGGTGTTCGTCGCCAGCGCCGGCGGCGACCTCAAAGTTGAATCCGAAAAAATCTTCGAGCAAATCAACCGGCTGGGCCTTCCGCGCATCGCCTTCGTTTCGCGCCTCGATCGCGAGCGGATGGACTTCGACCGGGCGGTCGCCGATCTCGAAAAAGCGCTCGCCGCCAAGCCGGTCGTGCTGACGCTGCCGATTGGAACCGAGGCGGCGTTCAATGGCGTGATCGACGTGATTGCAATGAAGGCGTTTAAATACGGCGACGCGTCGGGCAAGCCCAAAGAAGAGGAAATCAGCGCAGACCTGCAGCCGCGCGCGGCTGAGGCCCGCACGAAACTCTGCGAGGCGGTTGCCGAAACCGACGACGCCTTGCTCGAGAAATATCTTGACCAGGGCGAACTCGAGGACGGTGAACTGCGGACAGCGCTGCGCGCAGCCGTCCTGGAAGGCAAACTGACGCCGGTGCTATGCGGCTCCGGGCTGAAGAATATCGGCGTCGATCAGTTGCTCGACGCGGTTACCGCGCTGCTGCCGGCGCCCAGCGATCGGCCTGCGCTCCGCGGTGACGGCCCTTCCAACGGCACCCCAATCGAACGCGCGCCCGATCCGAACGCGCCCTTCAGCGCCTTTGTATTCAAGACCGTGATTGATCCGTTTGCCGGCAAGCTCTCGATTTTTCGCGTGGTATCGGGCCATGCCGTCAGCGACGCCACGGTGCTGAATTCGACTCACGGGTCAAAGGAGCGGTTCGGCCAGCTGCTGCGCCTTGAAGGCAAGAAGCAGTCGCCGCTCTCGACCGCGCTGCCGGGCGAGATCGTTGCGGTCGCCAAGCTCAAGGACACCACCACCGGCGACACTTTGTCGGATGAAAAGGCGTCGATCAAATTCCCCGCGCCCGAGCGCCCGATGCCGGTAATCTCTTTCGCGATTCGCCCCAAGACCCGCGGCGACGAAGAGAAAGCCTCGCAGGCGCTGGCCCGTCTGGTCGAAGAGGATATCGCCCTCGAGACCCATCGCGACCCTCAGACTCATGAGATTATTCTGGCCGGCACCGGGCAGATGCATATCGAGGTCACGGTCGAGAAGCTCAAGCGCAAGTTCAACGTCGACGTCGAATTGACCGCGCCCAAAGTACCCTACAAGGAAACTATCAAGGGCCGCGCCGAGGCCCAGGGCAAGTACAAGCGTCAATCCGGCGGCCGCGGCCAATACGGCGATTGCTGGCTCAAGGTCGAACCGCTGGCGCGTGGCGGGGGCTTCGAATTCGTCGACGAAATCGTCGGCGGATCTATCCCGCGGCAATTTATCCCCTCCGTCGAAAAGGGCGTGCGCAACACGCTGGTCGAAGGCTACCTCGCCGGCTATCCGATGGTCGACGTCAAGGTCGCGGTCTTCGAGGGCAGTTACCACGAAGTCGATTCGTCGGACATGGCCTTCCAGATCGCCGCCTCGATGGGCTTGAAGAACGCCTTCGAGAAGGCCAGGCCGATCCTGCTCGAACCGGTAATGCAGGTCGAGGTCAGCTGTCCAGACGAATGCATGGGCGACGTTATCGGCGACCTTAACTCGCGCCGCGGCCGCGTCCTGGGAATGGACGCAAAGGGCAACGGGCAGGTGGTCAAAGCGCTCGTGCCGATGGCGGAAACCCTGAAGTACGCTCCCGATTTGCGTTCGATTACCTCGGGACGCGGCTCGTTCGAGGCCCGCTTCTCGCATTATGACGAGGTTCCGGCACCGATTGCCGAAAAGGTGATTGCCGAATCGAAACGCGCCCGGGAGGCGGCGGGACAGCACGCTCACGCCTGAGCCTTGCCGCACAGCAGGGGGCGGTGGCGCTAGTCGTACCGCCCTGTTTGTCCTGTTATCCTTGGCTGGAACGCTCCGGACCGCAGGGGCTGGATGCGATAGCGGCCGGCCGTGATGGCACCACTGGGAAAGGCGCTTATAGCGATCGGGCTGATATTGGCGTTGCTCGGGCTTCTGATTTGGAGCGCGGGTTCGCTGCCACTGTTGAATCGCTTCGGGCGCCTGCCCGGTGACCTTTATCTCCGCCGCGGGAACTTCACGTTTTACTTTCCGCTCACTACCGCGATAGTGGTCAGCACCTTCCTCTCGCTGCTGATCGCGCTGTTGAGGCGCTAGTGGAAGCCTCAGGCGAAGCTCTATCACGCACTCCGGAGAGCAAGCGCCGGCGTCGCGAACTGATCGCGGTGGGGGTCGCCGCGGCCACGCTTATCGCTTTTGTGCTGGCGCAGACCGAACTGCCGCCGCTCAGTTCGCATACCTCGCTGGTCTCAAACCTGGTCGTAATTCTGCTGTTCGACTTGAGCTTCCTGCTGCTGGGCCTGATGCTCTTACTGGTCGGGCGCAATCTGGCCAAGGCGATCTTCGAGCGGCGCAGCGGCCTGATCGGATCGAAACTGCAGGTCCGGCTGGTATTCGGCTTTATCGCGGTCGCGATCGTGCCGAGCGTCTTCCTGCTTTACGTGGCCGGCGCGTTCCTGAACGCGGACGTCGATAGCTGGTTCAATCCGCAGTACGAGCGGGTGCTCGACGATTCGTTCGATATCGCCAAGGTTTACTATCTCAATTCGGCCAACGATGCGGCCCATTTCGCGCGTATCCTGTCGGGCAAGATAACCCGCGGCAACCTGCTTATCCCGGGAAATGATCCGAAGCTTCGCGCGTTCATCGAGCAGGCGCAGCAGGAATACAGCCTCGGCACTATCGAGGTGTTCTCGGCCGACCGCAAGCTCCTGATGTTCGAGCTGAGCCCCAGCACGCCGACCGGTATCGGGGTGTCGCCGGATTCCGAGTTGGTGCGCAATACGCTCAAGGGTCACGCGGTGACGCGGGCCGATCGCTTTGGCAAATCCGACGTGATTCGAGGCAGTGCGCCGATCTACTCGTCGAATGATTCCGACAAGGTGATCGGCGCGATCGTGGTCGATGACTATCTGCCCAAGAGCCTGGCCGAGCGCGCGGCGGGAATTTCGCACGCGGTGCAAGGGTACTTCCAGCTCCGCATCCTGCACCAGCCGATCATGCACAGCTATATCCTGGCGCTGGTGCTGATCGGGCTGGCAGTTGTGCTGCTCGCGAGCTGGTTCGGAATCTATCTCGCCCGCGAGCTTACTGGACCGATTAAGCTTTTGGCCGAAGGCACCCAGGCGCTGGCTTCCGGCAATCTCAATTATGAGATCCCGCCGGTCGGCGACGACGAGATTGCCCACCTGGTGGGCTCGTTCAATCGGATGACCTCCGACCTGCGCTCCTCGCGTGCCGAGCTGGAACGGCGCCGGCGTTACACTGAGACGCTCCTGCGTAACGTCTCGGCGGGCGTTATCGGGCTCGACCCGGACGGGCGTGTCACGGCGATCAATCCCTGCGCCGAGCGGATGCTCGGCTTGCGCGCCGCGGAGGTGCTGGGCGAACGCTACGGTGATTGCTTCGATCCGCGGCTCCGGCAGGCGTTCGAGGACACCGTCGCTGGCGTGCTGCGCCCGCGGGAGGCGCGCTGCTCGCTCAAGCTCGAAATCGGCGGCATCGAGACCGAGCTGATGCTGACGGCGAGCCGGCTTGGGGTCGAAGGCGACGACACCGATGGTGCGCGCGACCTTGGCACCGTTCTGTTTCTCGAGGACGTCAGCCAGATCGCCAAAGTCGAGCGGATGGAGGCTTGGCGCGAGGTCGCGCGCCGCATCGCGCACGAAATCAAAAATCCGCTCACCCCGATCCAGCTTTCCGCGGATCGCCTGCGCCGTCAGCTATCAGGGCTGGTCGCCGGCAATGACGCAGAGCTGGTTGAAGAATGCACCCGCACGATTATCGGCGAGGTCGAGGATCTCAAGCGGCTGGTCAATGAATTTTCCGCTTTTGCGCGGATGCCGCAGCTCAACCCGGTACCCGGCAATTTGAACGCGTTGGCCGAAGAAACGGTCGGCAATTTTCGCGAGGCGCATCCTGAGGTCGAATTCCGCCTGACGCTCGACCCGGCATTGCCTTTGATTGCAATCGATCGCGAGGCCCTCAAGCGCGCGCTGGTCAACCTGCTCGATAATGCGGTGGCGGCCGTCACGACCGGCGCCCTCAACGGATTCGGCCCCTTGATAACGGTAAGCACCAACCTCGAGGCGAGCGCCGGGGCGGCCACGCTCGAAGTCGCGGACAACGGCGCCGGTATCGATCCGCGCTTCCGTACAAGGATCTTCGAGCCGTATTTTTCGACGCGCAAGGGCGGTACAGGTCTCGGATTGCCGATCGTTTCGAGCATTGTGACCGACCATCACGGCTTCGTCAGAGTGCGCGATAACCCGCCTAGGGGAAGTAGATTTGTGCTGGAATTTCCTATAAAAGAACAGCAATTCGTGAAAATCTCCGCATGACCGCCGAGCTCGCGAAAAGAGGAGATCCGCGCGCAACTCGACCGGCTTCCGGAATAAACTTCTGACTAGCTGACAGGTGATATCAGAGTGAACGCGACCGTACTGGTGGTGGATGATGAGGAGCGGATTCGGGCGTCATTGCGGGGCATTCTGAGCGACGAAGGATTTCGCGTGGTGGCGACCGGAGACGGCCCGCGCGTAATGGATATGATCGCGCGGGAGAAGCCTGCCGTGGTCTTACTCGACGTCTGGATGCCCGAGCTCGACGGAATCGAGTTGCTGAGGCGGATCAAGAAGGAGCAGCCCGCAACTCCCGTGATCATGATTTCGGGACACGCCAATATCCAGAACGCGGTCGCGGCGACCCGGCTCGGTGCCGCGGATTTCCTCGAAAAGCCGTTTTCGGCCGGCGGCCTGCTCGCCTCGTTGGAACGCGTCCTTGGTGCCGAGACCGGCGGCATTCGCGATGCCGCGGAATCTCATGTTCGCAACGACCGGGCGCATCGCCGCGCGCGACTCGCGTCGGACAAGGCGGTAACCCAGCGGACCGTCGCCCGTTCGCTGGTCATTGCGGGTCAGGGTCTTCATTCGGGGCTCAAGACCGGCGTTATTTTGCATCCCGCGGCGCCAGGTACCGGAATCGTGTTCTCCTCGCTGGCCGACCAGTCGGCGATCGCGGCGCGGCTCGAAAATGTCAGCGAAACCCGTTACAACACCACTCTCAGCAGCAACGGCCACTCGGTGCGCACGATCGAACATCTGATGTCTGCGCTGCACGGTTTGGGCATCACCAACCTGCGCGTCCAGACCGACGACGAAGTACCGGCGCTGGATGGTTCAGCGCTCGAATTCTGCCAGCAGTTGCGGGAGGCGGGAATCCGCGAGCAGGACGCCTGGCTCGAACCGGTGAAGGTGAAGAAACCGGTCCAGATCGGTGAAGGCGCGGAGTTTATGCGAATCGAGCCGGCCGAGCGCCTGATCGTCGATTACGCGCTCGACTATCCGCCTCCAATAGGTGCCCAGAAGGTCCATTTCGAACTCGGTTCAGCCGACGATTACGTCCGTGAAATAGCGCCGGCCAGGACCTTCGGCTCAGTCCGCGAATTTCGCAAGCTGGCCGAGATGGGACTCGCGAGCGGCGGCCGCCTGGACAACCTGATCCTGGTTGATGACGAGAAGATCGTGAACACGACGCTGCGCTTTGTCGATGAATTCGCACGCCACAAGGTTCTTGATCTGATCGGCGACCTCTATCTCCTGGGCCGTCCGGTCGTCGGTCACGTTACCGCTTCAAGGACCGGCCATTCCGATAATCTGGCGATGCTGCGCGCCGTGGCCGCTTCGCTGTAGACTCTGTTCGGCGTAGTCTCGCGCACAAATCGCATGAATCTCGAAGGCAAAGTCGCGCTTGTGACCGGGGCTGGAAAGCGCGTTGGGCAGGCGATCGCGATGGCGCTGGCGGAGCGCGGCACCGCGCTCGCGATTCACTATCGAAGTTCGCGGTCCGGAGCGGAGGAGGCCGCCGCCCGCATCGTAGAGCGTGGCGGCCGCGCGCAGATTTTCCGCGCGGAGCTCGAGAGTGTCGCGGAGATCGAGCAGATGATCGGGAGTGTGCTCGAAGCCTATGGGCACCTCGATGTGCTGGTAAACTCAGCCTCCGTGTTCTACCGCAAGCCGCTCGAGGAGCTGACCGAGCGCGA
>DATEGX010000134.1:0-2442 GCA_035279875.1 Binataceae bacterium (SeqCode) | reverse complement strand
TCCTTGGCTAGGGCAGTAGTTTGAACACCAATCCGGGCAACGCTCGAATCCCACCTTTCTTCGGCTCGCCGCAGTTGCACAATTGCGCGCGGATGAAGTTTGGCCCGCATCATCCTGAGCCGGGATGCTCATGCGCCTGGGCGGCTGATTGACGCCTCCCACGCCGGGAGCGCGGCGAGCCGGCCGTACCAGCGAAGGATCTCAGTGTACTCGGTGATAGGAAGCTTGAGCGGCTTGGCAACCGTAAGCCACGCGCCGATCGAGAAATCCGCGATCGTCACGGTCTCGCCGACCAGCCACTTGCGCCCGTTCAGATGACCGTTGAGAACCTTGGCGTAGCGATGGAACTCGCGTTCGCCGCGCTCGATCTGAGCTGGATCCGGCGGGCCAAGGCGCAGCACCATCTTCGAACCGCGCTCAAACCCGATAGCCCCGCAGGCCTGTGCGTCCCAATGCGCGCTTTCCCACGAAAGCCATCGGAGCACGTCCGCCTGGTCCCGTAGGGCGGCTGGCCAGAGTCCGCTCTCAGGCTTTTTTGCCGCCAGGTAGAACAAGATGGCATTCGACTCCCATAGCCGGAAGCCGTCGTCATCGAGCACCGGCATTTTGCGGTTGGGATTGAGGGCGGCGAATTCGGGCGTGAGGTGCTGGTCCTTTCCAAGGTCCACCACCTGCATATCGCATCCGAGTCCGAGATGATTGTTAAGCGCAATTACCTTGAACGCACGTGGCGAGGGCGGCAAAACGTAGAGCTTCATGAATTCGCCGCGGGCTGTGAGGTGGCGGCGGCAAGATGCCGCTGATAGTGGCCGAGCACAAATTCCCATCCGCTGTTGTAGCTGCCGCGTGTTTCTCCAGCCTTGGCGTTCTCTTCCCATCCGCTATGCTCGAGCTCGACCCGGGTTCCGGTGTCTTCGGCGGTAAAGCGAACCTGGACCAGCGTCGCGGTCTCCCAACTTGGCGCGCGCCAGGTAAACGCCACGATCGCCGGAGGCTGATAGGCGGTAACTCGCCCGATTTCATATTCACTGCCGTCGGCGCGGCGCTCATAGAAGCGTCCGCCTTTGTGGTTTTCGATGAAGATTTTGGCATCCTTGCCGCCGAAGCCGCCGGGCCACCATTGTGCGATTTCCTCGCAGAATACTTTGAACGAGACCTCGGGCGTGCGCTCCAGCCTAATCGACTTGCGGATCGTCATGTTTTTCCTCCAGATAACGCTTGAATGCCTCAAGCGCGACATCCCAGAAGCGGCTCACTTCTTCGAGTTGCACGATTAACTCCCTAACGGCGGCGCCACCCTGCGGCGCCAGCTCGTAGATCCTTTCGCGCCCGTTGCGCTGCACCTTGATAAGGCCGGCCCGCGACAGCATCCGCGTATGTTTGCAAATGGCTGGACGGCTGATGGCGAAGCCTTTTGCCAGATCGCCGGCGCGGCACGGACGGTCGGCCAGGCGGCTCAACAATTTGCGGCGAGTCGGGTCTGCAAGCGCGGCGATCGTCAGGTCCAGTTTCACGACCGATATGTAACCCTACGGTTACACATCTGTCAAGCGCTTCGCCGAGGCCTAAAAGCAGCCTTTTATTGATCGAGACCGATCGGCGCGATTTGACTTATCGGGGGATCGGAGAACGCGGCTGGGGAATAGTCCAACTGGGATATGGCAGCGCAGGAAGCTTCGCCCCCGCGCCGCCCGGCGGCTTATCCCATCAGGACCAACTCTCTGCGTACCGCGTGTGCGTCGATTTCGACTTCCAGGCCGATGACCGGCGGGCGTGAGTAATACCAGGTAATCCCGGCATGTGCGGCGGAGCCCAGCGCCGGCATCAAAGTGGCGGCGAGAAGGGGATGAAGGTCGTGGGCTGTATAGAGATTGACCGAGGTCGCCATGCTCCAGCCGAGCCGCATCTCAGCCAGATGTCCCGCCAAAACCTCCATGATGCATTCGGTCTTGAGGCGCAGTCCCTCGGCCGAGATATCGCCTCGCGCGACGATCTGCACCCCGCCATCGCGTGAGGCGATTTCCGGGACGCCCGAGAGTACAAAGGTCGGCCCCTGACCGTCCGACGCGACCGTATAGTAAAAGCCGGCGAGCATCGGCTCGGCGACTGGAACTGCTTCGTACGCAACGTTAGTGCGGGTAACAGGATTGGCGCCCTGGACCTCGAGTCCCCAGCCCTTGAGGCGGGCGATATACGGAGCGTTGAACTGGTCGAAGGCCTCGCGCGAAAGCGGGCGCGGAATCCGCAGTTCCATCCCGCAAAGCGCTTCGATTGGCCGGGGCAGGTCCGTCAAATGGCGCTCGAGACCCGCATAACCGGCATTCAGGGGTATCAGGGGGCAGAATCGCGCGTGAACGATCTCGAAGCCAGGCTGGCCCACCACTCCCGCTGAGAACGGGCCGATCCCGCGAACGAAGGTATAATTACCTTTGATATTCTCTA
>DATEGX010000133.1:0-7996 GCA_035279875.1 Binataceae bacterium (SeqCode) | reverse complement strand
AAGGCGATTCAGCGGTCCGCTGATCCTCGCCGCCGGCGATCACGACGACTACTGTCCAGCGCCTCAACTTCAAGCGATACATGAAGATTCGGCAGGACGTGCGCAGTTGAGAATCATCGAGGGAGCAGACCATTTCTTTGGCGGCTACGAAGAGGAACTGGCCGACGCCCTCGAATCGATGCTGAAGAGCGTTTAGCGACTTTCCGGGGCTATCGTGAAGTCTCTGCCGGCCGGCGGCGCGTTCAGGGTAGCCTTCCAGATGGCATGGAATGGATCTTCGGGTTCGCTGCGCGCGAGTTCGATAATCGCCTGAATAGTCGCGCGGGTGTCGCCGTGATGAATCCGCTCGAGCGCGGCGAAGTTGTCGAGCTCGTGAAAATAGATCAGGTAGTTAAGCAGGACGGCGTTGTTGAGCTTCTGCCGATCCAGATCGAAGCGTTCGAGCCCCGAGAGAGTCGGCTTCAGGCGGGCGTAGTCGCTATTGATAGCGGAGAAGAGCTCGACCCGGCGTTTGAGAATTTCCTCATGCGGTAATCCGCTGTCGTATAGTCTGAGCAGGCGCGCCTCTTCCTGAAGCAGAAATGCGCTGAATTTCATATCACTTTCGTAGATTCCCCGAGCCGCGGCGGCGTCAGGCGAGCTTGCCCCCTCGCTCGCGATGAAGAAATCGACCGCCCCGCGATTGCCGACCCAGGTCGCCGCGGATTCGTCGAACATGGCGTCGCTCTTGAGAAAGTAGGTGCGGTGGAAAAGTTCGTGAATCAGTACCCCGGCGAGTTCGACCCGGTTGAGCTCGAGCAAGTTGGACAGCAAGGGATCATTAAAGAAGCCTAGGCTGGAGAAGGCGATGGCCGAGCGGACGTAGGTATCATAGCCCCGCGCTTCCATCGCGGCAGCCTCGGCGTCGGCGGCCTCTTTGTGGAAGTAGCCGCGATAGGGCACATAGCCAACAATCGGGAACCACCAGACGTAGGGTTTCAGTGAGTCCCGGGGCGCGGCTATCACCACCCATACAACCGCATTGTGGTCCACCTTGGTGACAGTCTCGTAAGCGCCGCCGACACGCAGGCCCAACTGGTCGGACGCGAACTTGCGGACCGCTAGGACAGTTTTCAGGCGTTGGCGAAGTTCGGGCGAAAGATCAGGCTTTTCGAGCACCTGCGTAATTGGTCTGCGCGTCCATAGCAGATGCGCTTCCTCGTACGCGGCATGGACGAAATAGCCGGAGTCGCATCCGCCGAGCATCACCACGGCGATGAGTATGATCGCGAGCGGCGCCGCCAGCGCCATCAGCCGCGGCTTCCCCGTCAACCCGGCCACCCGCTGGCTCGCCGTCAGTCGACGGCCTCGCGCGCAGATTCCGCCCCCGCATACTGCAACTCGAACAGCCGGCGATAGAGTCCCGGGCGGCGCAACAACTCCTCATGAGTGCCGCTCTCGCGCAGCACGCCGTTGCTCAGCACCAGGATCCGGTCGGCGCGTTCGATAGTCGAAAGGCGATGGGCAATGATGAGGGCGGTGCGGTCCGAGAGCAATTCGTTGAGCGCGAGCTGGATCAAACGCTCGGTTTCGCTGTCGACGCTGGAGGTGGCCTCGTCCATCACCAGGATCCGCGGATCGTAGGCCAGCGCGCGGGCGAACGACAGCAGCTGACGCTGGCCGGCCGACAGGTTGGCGCCGCGCTCATGGATTTGCTCGCGCAGGCCCTGCGGCAAACGCTCGACAAAGCGCAAGGCCTGCGCGCGTGAGAGCGCCTCGCGAATCTCGCGCTCGGCAAGTTCGGTACGGGCCAGACGGACGTTTTCGAACACGTCCTCGGCAAACAGGAAGACGTCCTGCTGGACCAGGCCGATCGCGCGGCGCAGTTCGCTCAGGTCCCATTCGCGGACGTCGACCCCGTCGACCACGATGCGCCCGCTGGTGACGTCGTAGAAGCGATTGAGCAACTTGATAATCGTCGTTTTACCAGAGCCGGTGGGGCCGACGATCGCTATTTTTTCGCCATGGGAGACCTTGAAGCTCAAGTCGCGCAATACCGGCTCTCCCCGGCGGTATTCGAAGGAAACATGTTCAAAGACGATTGCGCCGAGTCCGCCGGTGGTGCGCTTGGGCTGCGGCGGGCTGGCAATCGATGCCGGCGTCGCCATCAGCGCCTCAATCCGCTCGACGGCGGCCAGGGCTGATTGCAAAGTAGTGTATTTCGAAGAGACGTCGCGCAGCGGATTGAAGAAGAGCTGAGCGTAGAAGATGAATGCGACCAGCGTGCCGAGGCTCATTTCGCGCTGGATTACCTCGCCACCGCCGATCCATAGCACTATCGCGATAGTGATCGAGCTGAGCGCCTCGACCGTCGAATAGAGGCATGCGTCATAGTTATTGGAAGTGCGCTGCACCTCCCGGTTGTCCTGGTTAAGCTGATTGAACTCGCGCCGGCTCTCCTGCTCGTGAGCGAAGATCTGGACCACCGACATGCCGCTCAGAGCCTCCGACAAGTAGGCGTTAAGGGCAGCCAGCCGTTCGCGGATCTCGCGGAACACATTGCGCATCCGGACCCGGAAGAAGTTGATCACGATCAGCAGCGGCGGCACCGCGCAGAGCGACCATGCCGCCAGGCGCGGGTTAAAGACGAACATGATCACGACGATGCCGGTGAGGGTCAGGAAATCGATGAACAAGGTGAGCGAGCCGGCGCTGAACATCTCGTTGATCGCGTCGATATCGGTGGTCATCCGGCTGACCAGCCGCCCCACCGGGGTCCGGTCGTAGAAGGCCATCGGCAGACGTTGGACGTGACGGAATAGATCAAGTCGGAGGTCGGAGAGGCTGTACTGCGCGACCATCATCGTCAGGTAAAACTGGCCATAGAAGGTGGTGACTTCGCCCAGCAGCAGCAACAGATAGAGCACGCCCATCGCGATCAGACTGTGACCGTGAGCGATGGCGAGAAGCGGGCGGAGCCAATGCGGCGGCAGGATCTTGGCGCGGGCGAGGAAAATATCGACCGTGAGCTTGAAAATATACGGCTGCGCCAGCGCGAAGCCGGAGTTGAGCGGCATCAGGATAACCGACAGCCAGAACAGGCGCCGGTAGGGACGCACGTAGCCCCACACCCATTTGATTAGCCGCCAATCGTAGGCGCGGCCAAATTCCGGTTCGGTAAAAAATGCCATCGCGGTTCAGTAGCGGGCCAACTCCTCCTCCAGCAACTGGCGGCGGAACAGCTCGGCGTAGATCCCGCGCCGGGCCATCAATTGCTCGTGCGTGCCGCGCTCGGCGATCATGCCGTTGTCGAGAACCACGATCTCGTCGGCGTCGCGCACGGTTGAAGCGCGATGGGCAACGACGATCGAGGTGCGCCCCTTGACGGTTTCTTCCAGGCTATGAAGCACGGAGCGCTCCGTTTCGGTATCGACGCTGGAGAGAGCGTCGTCGAGTACCACCACCCCCGGATTGTAGGTGAGCAGGCGCGCGACCGTGACCCGCTGCTTCTGGCCGCCAGAGAGCGACATCCCGTGCTCGCCAACGACCGTCTGCAAGCCCCGAGGCATAACGCTGATATCGCCCTCCAGACCAGCGACCCGGGCGGCCGCCTCGATTTCGGCCGATGACGCGCCGGGACGGCCGAACGCGATATTGCGGGCGATCGTATCGGAGAACAGCATCGCCTCCTGGGGAACCAGGCCGACCGTCCTGCGCAACGCCCCCAACGGCACCTCGCGGACGTCCTGCCCGTCGAGCGTGATACGGCCGCTGGTGGGCTCGATCAGGCGGACCAGCAACTTGACCATCGTGGACTTGCCCGCTCCGGTGCGGCCGACGATTGCGAGCTTGCCCCCGGCCGGCACTTTCACGCTGATGTCCTTGAGCGCCAGGGTACGCGGTACCCCGTCAGAAACGGTCGGATCGTCCGCCATGTAGCTGAACGAGACTTTATCCCATTCGATCGCACCGTTGATCTCGAGGCGCGCTCCGTTGCCCTCGATGCTTACGGGCGGGACCGCTTGGAAGATCTCTTCGAGGCGCTTCATCGAGGCCTTGGCGCGCTGGTAAATCGAGATCATCCAGCCGATCGAAACGGTCGGCCAGCCGAGTTGCTGCAGGTACAAAATGAAGGCCGTGAGGTCGCCGATCGAGATTTTGTGCTGCTCGATCAGCGCACCGCCGTATGTCAGCAGGACCATCATCGAGCTTGCGATGGTGGCGCGAATTAGCGGCATCATCGCGCCGCGCACCTTCGCAAGCGCCAGGCCTTGCTCATTGTACGTATCGTTGATCGCGCGGAAGCGCTCCGCCTCGCGCTCTTCGAGCGTATACGCCTTGACCACGTGGATGCCCGAAAGGCTTTCCTGCACTTTCGCGCCGATCAGGCCGAGGCCTTCCTGCACCCTGAGGCTGCGTTCCATCAGCGTGCGGGTGATAAAGCGAATTGCGATGAACAGGAAGATGTAGGGCGTGATCGTCGCGAGCGTCAGGCGGACGCTCAGCGACAGCATGAAGGCCAGCGCGAGTATGTAAGTCACCGGCGTGTTGGTGAAGCTCAGCACGCCCATCCCGACCATCATCCGGACGGCAGTGAGGTCGTTGATCATGCGCGACATCAAGTCGCCGGTCTTTATCCGCTCGTAGAAATTCGGCCCGAGCGTAGTCAGATGAGCAAACAGATCGTTGCGCAGGTCAAACTCGAGATCGCGGCCGGTATTAAAAATTATCGCGCGCGAGCAGGCCCGCGCCACTCCCATCAGCGCCGCCAGGCCGACCATGAGTTCGGCGTAATGCACCAGGCGCTGCGGATGGCCGTTCTGGACTGCGTTGACCGCGTCACGCATCAGGACCGGCAATACCATCTGCAGGACTGCGAAGCTGAGCGTGCAGAACGTCCCGAGCGCATACCAGGCCCGATAGCGGGACATGTAAACCCACAGGCGTTTCATGGAGCCACGGCTAGGTTATCAGTTATGCAGCGCGATAAAAACGCGGAGCTTCACTCGAAGGACTAATTTGGCCGGTGTTGGAATCATCGCGGGCGCACAGTCTTGAGATGGCGCTCGTAGACCTTCGCGTATTTCAGAAAAACGTAGAAGGCCGCGGTCATCGCCGCGTAGAGGCCCCGCCCGCCATCGAGAAAACCGCCGCGCAGGATGTAGAAATTGAAAAACCGCCACATTGGATGGGTCAGCATTTTGACGGCGGCCATCGCCGAAGGCTCGAGCTCGGCCGCGCCGCGAGTGCTGAAGCGATTCATCGTGGCAACATGGTCGGCGACGTCGCGATAGCTGAAATGGAGAATCGGCGCGCGCAAGCGCTCGATACGGCCGTCGACGACTACCTTGTCATGAGGATCGACGCCGCCGATATGACCGCGATCGCGCCGAAACAGGCGCACCGGCCTATCGTGGTAGATCTGACGCACGTAATAGTGCCGCAAATGATGCAGGACGCGGCGGATGCGATAGCCGTCAGCCGGCTCGCGCGAGGCAATCACCCGCTCAATTTCGCGGGCAAGCTCGTAGGTCGCCTGTTCGTCGGCGTCGAGCAGCAGGACCCAAGGCGAGGTCGCATGATCGAGCGCGATCTGCTTCTGCTGGACGTAGTTGGTGAAATCCTGCTCGATTACGACAGCGCCCATGGCCCGGGCGATTTCGGCCGTACGATCGGTCGAATGCGAGTCCACCACGATCATTTCGCGGCAGAAGCCGCTCGCGCTGGCCAGGCATTGGCCGATAAGCACTTCCTCGTCGCGCGTGATCACGATGAGCGAAACCGGGGGGCGTGCGCCGGTATCGGCGTTCATCGAAGCAGCGCGGCGCTGGCGCGATACGGATGCAAGTCATTGAGGAAGTGCTCGGAGGCCGCGAACGCGGCTCGATAAGTTTGCTCATCGATCCGGCCGCGCATCAGTTCGGTCCGCAAAAAGAGGAAATAGGTTTGCACCACGTCGCCGCGGCAATAGCGATGAATCTCGTCGAGCCGGCCGACATCAAAATACTCCTGCACCATCGCGCCGTTCATCTCGACCTTCCCCGGCAGACCAATCAACTTGAGCAGAAGATCGAGCCCCCCGCGCAGGCCGGCCGCGCCATAGTTGGTCAGATAGTCGTAAAGGTCGAGATGGCGTTCGGGGCAATGGCGCGAGCGCGCTGAGTCGTCGCCGGCGAAGTAGCCCGGCGCCGAGATTCCCCAGCGCATCGCAGCCAGCTCCAGCACCGGAAGATCGAACGTGCGTCCGTTAAAGCTGACCAGGCATCCGGAAAAAGACTCCAACCGGTCCCAGAATTCCCGCGCAAGGCGCTCTTCGGAGTAGTCGTCGTCAAGCGCAAGATTCCTGACCGCGTGGAGCACATGATCCTCGCCCACGTCGCCGACCGCGATCGAGATTGGGACGTGCAAGGTGAGTGGAAAGAAATCGCTGCCGCGGCTGCGCAGGTCCTCACGGAACCGTTGATATGCCTCTTCGTCGTCGATTCCGGCATCCGCGAAGAAAACCTGGTTCAGAAGCTCCTTGTTGACGCGGGTTTCGATATCGAAGACGACAAAGGCCATCGCTCAGGCCCGCGATTCGGCCGGCGGCCGGTCTAATCTACTGATGATATTCGCGGCAATTGATTTGAAAACCGTGCTGACCGGGTGGCCGGGTTCGGCCACCACCAGCGGCGTCGCTGTATCGCCACCTTCGCAAAGCTGACGTGCGATCGGGATTTCCCCCAGAAAGGGCACGTGCAGCGATTCGGCCAAACGCGCGCCGCCGCCATGCGCGAAGATTTCGTGACGGTGGCCGCATTTGCCGCAAAGGTAGTAGCTCATGTTCTCGACCACGCCGAGCACCGCCACGTTCACCTCTTCGAACATCGCAACCCCGCGCTTTACGTCGAGCAAGGCGATCTCTTGCGGGGTGGTTACGATTACTCCGCCGTCGAGCACGACGCGTTGAGTTATGGTTAGCTGTGCGTCGCCGGTTCCCGGCGGCAGATCGAGGATAAGATAGTCGAGTTCGCCCCATTCGACATTGAACAGGAATTCGCTTTCGAGCTTGGCCACCATCGGACCGCGCCAGATGACCGCGGTTTCATCGTTGACGAAATGCGCCATCGAGATGTATCGCAGGCCGAAGCGTTCGAGTGGAACGATGCGGCGCCCGGTCGTGACGCGGACCTGTGAGCCCGCTCCGACCATGATAGCGACGCTGGGGCCGTACACGTCGGCGTCCATCAGACCGACCCGCATCCCGAGCGCGCTCATCGCGAGCGCCAGGTTGACCGCAACCGTCGATTTGCCGACCCCGCCCTTGCCGCTGGCTACCGCGACCACGTGCTGCACGCCGGGAATGGAGCGGCGCGACACCATCGCCGCCGCCCGCGGCGGGGCAGATTGATCGATCTGAACTCGCACGGCGGGGATGCCGGCGATCGCGGAGACCACGCGTTGGATCTCGGCCGAGATCTGCGTGAGAATCTCCGCTTTGGTATTTGGAGTGGCGTTTACGATTACCGTTACGCCGGTGCTGGCGACCTCGACATCCTTGATAACTCCGAACGAGACGATGTCGCGGGTAAAGCCCGGGTAACGGATCTTCTTCAGCTCGACGAGTATTTCCTGCGGCGTAGCCATCTGCTGCCAGGTACCGCCGGCGCGCTCAACTCATGCTCCGCCGGTCAATTCAAGAATGTTATCATCCCATGGCAGGCTGCAAAATGAGGCGCTGCGACTGAGGCGAAGGCCGGGTGAGCGAGAATGGATCGGCTCCAGGTGAGTTATCCGGAAGGTGGTGGCGAGGTGATTCGACTGGCGGCGCGCGAGTTGGCGGAGGGTCTCGCGCGGATGCTGTCGGAGGCGGTCGAAGCAGCGCCAGACGGGGAGTTGAGCGCGGCGACGTTGCGGGTAGGGCGGGGGACAGAGGCTGAAGATGAATTAAAACAAAATATAGAAAGCCTAACTATTAATGAAAAAGTAAAAGCTCAAAAACTTTTGGACAAACAATTAGAACGTATTGAACCAAAAA
>DATEGX010000132.1:0-3775 GCA_035279875.1 Binataceae bacterium (SeqCode) | reverse complement strand
GGAAGCGCACCATGATCGGCGTTTGGTCGAGCCATTCTGCGGCGGGCTCGCGGTCACTCTCAGCTTGAGGCCGAATCGTGCGCTGCTGAACGACATCAATGCCCAGGCGATGCATTTCTATTCTTGGCTCAAACGCGGGTTGAGGGTCGATAACCTGCTCAAGTTTGAGAACGACGAGCGTCTTTATTACCAGAATCGCGAGCGCTTCAACGAACTTATTTCCGACAACGGCGCGGAATCAGCAGAAGCCGCCGCGCTTTTCTACTATATGAACCGCACCTGCTACAACGGACTTTGCCGCTTCAATTCGAGAGGTCTCTTCAACGTTCCATTCGGACGATACAAACGTATTAACTACACTCGCGATTTCAACGAGTATCGAGATGTTTTCCGCGATTGGGAGTTATCTACGGGGGATTTCGAGCGGTTAGAAGTCGCCGAGGACGACTTTCTTTATGCCGATCCGCCGTACGACGTCGAGTTCCGTTCCTACTCAAAAGAGGGCTTCAGCTGGGAAGATCAGGTTCGCTTAGGGGAATGGCTTTCGAAGCACCGAGGTCCCACCGTCTTGTCGAATCAAGCAACGGATCGAATCGTGCGCTTGTACGAAAAGCTCGGATTTAAGATGCGGCTCATTCAAGCACCTCGGATGATCAATTGCACTGGCGATAGGTCACCCGCGACGGAGGTGCTTGCGATCAAAGGCATCGACTAGATAAGGCTTGGGCCGAAATACAAATACAGGAGCCGTTCTCGAAAGCATGGTGCTGCCAGCGCTGACGCGCGGCGGCTACTCCTACCAAAAGCAAGTTAGAATAGGTTTGCGCCCCGGCGGTCGAGCACACAAAGTAGATGTGCTGGCGGAACGGGGGGGCGAAAAGTTTTTGATCTCGATGAAGTGGCAGCAAACTTCGGGTACGGCTGAACAGAAGGTGCCATTCGAGATCATCTGTCTGGCTGAAGCAATCCGGGAAGCTCCCGACTACAAGCGCGGGTACGTGGTCCTCGGCGGGACGGGGTGGACGCTGAGGGATTATTACGTCGAGAAGATCCAGAGACATCTCGTCGGAACTGAGGCGGTAAAGGTTCTTTCACTTGAAGCCTTTGCTGCTCTAGCCAATGAGGGGAAGCTCTGAATGCCTCTCGGGCAATAACCATCACATGGGGAACACGCATTCTATGGGTATCTGCGAAAAGGTACACCGCTACTCACCGGATCTTGACCAGTTGCCGCCCAGTCAAGCGGGACAAGGTAGGCATAAATGTGCTGGCTGCGCTTATGAACGAGGTTACAATGATGCGTTTGAAGGGCGAGGGAAGAGTTTCGATCCTGAATCGTTAGACGAAAGCCAAGCTGGCGTGGGTAGGCACAAGGACGTTCACACCGCTTATGATTTGGGCTACGCAGATGGAATAAGGAGACGCTGACACCCCTTTGAATTAGCAAATGTTCTGTCGGTCTCGGCGGCCCTGACGCCAACGCACTTTTGCGCAAAGGTTGCCCAGGAGGTAGAGGGCGACCTGAAAGCTCCCCTGTCCCTTAACCTGTCAAGCTCCAACGTACAGCATCACTGTCACCGGGCGGCGGGGGAAGCCGCCAGCGCGATCGGGCGGCGGCCCGGGCCGGTTTCCGGCAGCATATACATGCTGACCACCGGCAATAGCTGCAGGATCAGCGAAAGCAGCAGCACATTGCGCAGACCGAGCGATGGCACCAGCATCCCGCCCAGAAATGGCGAGATAAACGCGCCGGCGTAGCCGACCGCCCAGATCGTCGCGAACGCCGAGCTCATTTTCGCCGGCGTCATCCCGGGCAGCTCCATCATCAGGGTGCCAGTCGCCGCCAGCCCGCCCGAGGCGCCGATCCCGACCAGCACCAGGCCCAGCGAAATTCCCCTGATATCCGGCATAAGCACCGTCAGCATGCAGCCGATTAGCGTCACGACCGCGAGGGGCCAGAGGAAGGGCTTGCGCAGGCCGACGACGCCGTTGGCAAAACCGCCGATACCGGCGGCGAAAATGCCGGTCAGCGGCAGCACCCCGGTCAGGTTCGAAGCTTCGGCGAGGCTGAGGCCGCGGTAGGAGCGGAAAAACTCGGGCAGGAACGAAGTATAGATCTGAAAGACCCACATCCCGCCGAACAGCGCAATCGACATAAGGATAACCCCGCGCATCCGCAGCACTTCGGGGATATTCGAGGGTTCATGCGCCCGCCCCGCAGCGGCCGGGGCAGCGACGGTGCGCTCGCGCCCGAGCACCGTCCAGATAATCGCGACCACGACCGCGCTCAGACCAAAGGCGGTCAGGGTGCGATGCCACGACGAGCCCAAAGCGTGGTAAACGGGCGGGGTTACAGCGAAAACCAGCGTGATTCCGACGTACGCGACCATCGCGTTGACCATGTTGATGTACGGCCATTCGCGCTCGCTGAACCATTCCATCACCAGCGCCGCCGGCGGACCGATTATCAGGCCATAGCCGACTCCTTCGACCACCCGGCAGAGCAGCAGCGTGCCATAGCCTGAGGTCAGGCCGCTGGCGACCTCGCCGAGAGCCAGCAGCCAGAGGCCCAGCAGGAGGGTCCTCAGGGTGCCCAGCCGTTCGGCAATAACCGCCCCGAGGAAAGAAAAGATCGCGATACACAGGGCGATAATCGAGATTATCAGGCCAAACTGGCCCATCCCGATATGCAGCGAGACGACCATCGGCGCCAGGATCGGCGCGGGCGCCAGCCAGGCCATCACCTGGACGATCAGCATGATGAAGACCAGCGCCTCGATCACCCAGCGATAGGCCGTCGAATGACTCTCACTTGAATTGGCCACGGTCGCCTCCCTTTGGCCGCGGCTAGATCTTCTGATCGCCGCTGCCGAGCTTGATGTAGCAGACGATTCCGAGCGCATAGACCGCCGCGGTCATGTAGAAGGCCGCGGCGAAAGATCCGGTCGCTTGCAGGATCGCGCCGGTCGCCGCGACCCCGATAATCCCGGGGATAGTGGCCGCGGTGTTCGACATCCCCATCAGGATGCCGGCGTAGCGCGGCGCTACGTCCAAATGGTTGACGGCGAAGCCGCCGGCGCCGAGCGCAGTACCACCGAGCGAAATCGTCACCAGGGCGACCGCGGCAACCGCTGAATGTATCCCCGGCAGGGCCAGCAGAGGCAGCCCGCCGATCGCAAAGGCCAAGGACTGCAGGGTCTTGCGCACGGTGCCAAGCGGAATGCCGCGCCGATGCATCGCGTCGGCGGTCCAGCCGCTCAAGTTCTGCATCGCGAACGCGACGATATATGGAATTACCGAGTAGGTGCCCAGCCGCTCCATCGGCACCGCGAAGCTATGGCTCAGATAACTGGGCAGCCATAGCAGCAGGATATAGAAGCCGAAATTGTTGCAGAAATGGGCTATTACAATCGCCCAGACGGCTTTTTCGCGGAAAATCGGACTCCACGGGATTCGCGGCGCGAGCGCGACTTCGACCGGTTGGCCCGCCTTGATGGTGGCGAGTTCGCGGGCGCTGACGCCGTCGCATAGCTCCGGTCCGTCGGCCGCTTTGTTCCACCATAATGCCAGCCATACCAGGCCAAGCGCGCCGGAAGTATAGAAAACCGAGGGCCACCCGAACCGGATCACGAGTGCCGGGCTAACCAGCAGCGCGACCACGGTGCCGAGCGTGGCGCCGCTGAAATGCAGCGAAATCGCGCGCGCCCGCTCCGAGGTGATCGTCCAGCGTGCCGCTATACTGTGTACC
The DNA here is from genome assembly GCA_035279875.1 of Binataceae bacterium (SeqCode). Taxonomy (GTDB): domain Bacteria; phylum Desulfobacterota; class Binatia; order Binatales; family Binataceae; genus JAMXLL01. The sequence continues at coordinate 27 of DATEGX010000132.1, read as the reverse complement.
GCGGGAAAGTTGACCGCCTCGCCGGCG
>DATEGX010000131.1:0-3808 GCA_035279875.1 Binataceae bacterium (SeqCode) | reverse complement strand
TCGGCCAGGGCCTTGACCTTCACGCCAACGGCACTCCGCCCGCGCCGGCGACCAACGCCATCCTGGCGGCGGCGCGCCAGACTATCCTGGCGCATGGCGATCAAAAGCGGCCCGAACTGATCCTTGCCGGTAGCGCCGCTGACGCGCCGGGCATGCGCGACCAGGTCGCGAGGGCGCTCCAAACCCCGGTGCTCGATATCGGGGATTTCGATTATTCGCCGATGATCCACGGCGACCGCGCGACGCCTAAGCGGTTCGCCGGATGTATCGCGATGCTGGTGGGTGAGGCGCCGGTCGAACCGCTCGAGCTGATCAATTTCCGCCGGGGAGAATTCGCTTTCCGCGGCCGCAGCGGCGCGATCGCGCCCTTGCGCGTGACGATGATGCTCGCCCTGGCTGCGGTTGCGATCGCGATCGTCCAATTCGTGCTGGGGGTCGCCTCCGGTGAACGCGAGTTGCATCTGCTCAATCAACAAGTCGCGGTGATTACCGCGCCGGCGCTTGGCGTCCATGACCCCGCGACAGCCAAAGATGCACTGCAGGTGAAGATCGCCGACATGGGTAAGCAACTGCGCCTGATGGGCGGAGGTCTCGGCCATGGCTCGCCGCTCGACGTGCTGCTCGCGCTTTCGCGCGCGATTCCCGGCGGACTGCCGATGCAGGTCGACACGCTGCAAATCGACGACGCGGGGATGAAGCTCGAGGGCGAGGCCGACTCCTTCACCACCGTCGACCAGGTCAAGCGCGCGCTGGAACGCAGCGGCGATTTCACCGCGATCCAGGTCGACCATGCGGCAGCGGGTTCGGACGCGAGCAAGGTCGACTTCCATCTGACCGCGACACTCGCGGATTAAGTCCAATGACGGAACGCGTATCGCTGATACTCGACAAGCTGCGCAATCTGCTGCCGCAGCCACGCGTTCCGGCGGCCTGGATCCGCTTTCGTTCGGCGTCCGAGGTCCAACTCGAACGTGTCCGTCGCGTGACCGCGCCGTATTGGGAGCACGCCGCGGAGTGGTACGACAAGCGGGAACCGCGCGAGAAGGTATTGCTGCGCGTGCTTGGCGTAATCGTCCTGGCGTTGTTCGTCTACAACCTTATCTATGTACCCGCGATCGACCTGCGCGAAGGTCTGAGCGCCCGGATTGTCACGCGGCGTGAGCAAATCGCCGAGGTCCGCGGCATGATGCGAACCTATCAGCGGCTGCGCCTCGAACTCGCCTCGACCCAGAAGCGCACCGTACCCGGGGGCAAGGATTTCTCGCTATTCTCGGTCGTCGAGTCGACGCTTACCAATAGCGTCGGACGTTCGAAGATTGGATCGATAACTCCCGGTGACCGGCCGGTGCCGGGTGGTTACAAGCAATATACCGTTGACGTTAAGCTCAACGACCTCAACCTTAAACAGGTCGTCGACACCCTGTTCGATGTGCAGCATCTCAACGTGCCGGTGACGATCGCGAACCTCCAGATCCGCGAGCATGCGCAAAACTCGCGAACTTACGACGTTGACCTGACCTGCTCGGCCCTCGGCAAGAGCGGCTGACGCGGCCACCCCCTCGCTTGCCTTTCGTGCCGCGCGAGCTTCAAAGCCTGGCCGGGAACGACGTGGCCCCAGCGTCCTGGGCACGGCGTCGCTGGATGCTCGCCGCCTATGCGCTCTTCGCCGTGATTCTGTTCGTGGCCTTTCTGGTAGCGAGCTTTCCCTATGCGGACACGATCTCGTCGATTGCGGCCCCGATGAAGCTCAAGGTGGTTTACCGCGCGCAGGGGATCAGTCTCCCGATCGGCGCGCGGCTGGAAAGTGTCCAGATCATCTCGACCGCGGCCGAACCCGACCAGGTGCTGCTTCAAAGCCCCGACGTCACCGTGGCGCCCACCCTCGCCTTACTTCTGCTGGGGCGGCCCGGGCTCCGAATCAGCGCACAGATCTTCGGCGGCGTGGCCCGCGCAACCGTACGAGAGCGCGCCGCGATAACCGAGATTGAATTCGACCTGGATTCCTTGAATCTCGCGCAAAGCGATCCACTGCAACAACTGGGAGCGATCCTCAAGGGCGAAGTCTCGATGAAGGGGTCAGCCGAGGTGAAAGGCCCTGATATCACCGATAACACTGCGCACGCTCATCTCAACGGCACTAGCATCACCTTTGCCATCGTAAGCGGTTTTCCGCCAATCCATTTTGGCACGGTCAGCGCCGATGTCGCGCTGTCTGATGCCACGGTCAGCTTTGCCAACGTTAAGGCCCGGGGTCTCGACGCAGATATAGCAGCCAATGGAGAGATTCAGCTTGCTCGCGACGTTCGCGACAGCACGATAGACATGACGGTTGCGCTGAAGCCGACTTCCGTAGGACGGGATAACTTCGGCCTGTTTCTGCGTATGCTGCCTCATCCGCCGGCCGCCGGTCCGTATCATATCCAAGGCCGGCTGATGTCACCGACTATCCGTTGAGGAAAGGATTTTGACGGCCGCATCGGCGTGGGTTCGCTTCCCACACCGATGCGGCCGCTTTTGCGAATCAGTTGAAGAGGTTCAGGGTGTTAGCGGAATCGTCAACGAAATAAATGCCATTTTCGGTTGGGGTAACCGCCAGCCCGAACAGCGACCCGCCCCCTCCCGAAGTGATTGGTGCGACGGCCACCTGACTACCCGACGGCGTGGTCTCGACGATATTGTCGTCGCCGGCGTTGACAGTCAGGATGTCGCGGTTGGGCGCGACTGCGAGGCCCAGCGGGCCGGACAGGTTGTCGTCCGTGCTGACGGTAACCCCCGCGCCCGCGTCATTGAACCGGGTGAGCGCATTCGGAATGGCAGCGATCCGGTTGCCGAAGGTGTCCGCCACGTAAAGCGTACCGTCGTGTCCGAGGCCGACGCCAGTCGGTCCGATTATAAGAGCGACCGGGTCGGTCTTTTCGGGAAACGCGGAGGCTATAGTGTTCTCGCCCAGGATAAACGGCTTCAGACCGACCCTATTTTGAGGCGGCACGCCCAGCCCAATACGGACCACGCTTCCGCGATTGACGACATTTGGTGTTTGAGTGACATGCCCATTAAGCACGGTCGTGACGAATAGGACCGCATTAGCGCCATTGTCTTGCGCGGTCATGTCCCAAGGCCCGCGAATCGGTCCCCCGGCTATGGTCTCGACCGGCCTGCCGTTCGCGTCGAGCACGATCAGGCAGCCGTTTTTCGCGGTATTGGACGTTCCGTCGCTGGTCGGCAGACTGCCAACGATGACCCATCCCTGGCGCAGCGCTACGAGCGCGGTAGTCAGACCTACCCCGCCTGGGCATGCTCCGTGCAGCCTATGAGGGTCTAATTGCGCGAAAACGGTCAAATTGCCGTTGCTGGGATCCATCTCGACAATCGTTGTCCCGGTCCCCTGGAGATTCGTGGACGCGTTGAAATTGCTAACCAGCACCTGGCCCTTGATCAGCCTGCCCGTGGTGGTGGGCGCGACCGCTACACCATAGGGATTCACGTCTCCATTGCCGGGCACGGTCGATCCAATGAGGCTCACCGTAAAGCCGGTGATGAACGGAGGCGCGGCCCAGGCGCTGGCGACGCTTACGGCCATTCCAATTGCGATTCCGGACAACAGTCTCTTCGCACACCGCAGCGCACGTTTCCCCCGCATAAGTAGTCCTCCCGGGCAAATTTTTGCCGTCTTTTACGGTAAGTGGCTTTACGATCTGTCTATTCCAGCTAATGCTACCTCAAACACACCGTAGCATGCCTATTCGACGCGACGTCAAACGCCCGTCACGCTTTGTATTGGGGCTTTTGCGCTCCAAAGTTACGACCG
>DATEGX010000130.1:0-31702 GCA_035279875.1 Binataceae bacterium (SeqCode) | reverse complement strand
TGCAGAGCTCGTCCTGGTCGCACACGGCGCTGCTGCTCACCTACGACGACTCCGGCGGATGGTACGACCACGTCGTGCCGCCGACGGTCGACCAGAACGGATACGGGCTACGCGTACCCGGGATCGTAATTTCGCCCTACGCGAAGTCCGGCTTTATCGACCATCAAACGCTCAGCTTCGACGCCTACGTGAAATTTATAGAAGACGACTTCCTGAGCGGAGAACGCCTCGATCCTGCAAACGATGGGCGTCCTGACCCGCGCCCGGATATCCGCGAGAATTCACCAATCCTGGGGGATTTGGCGAACGATTTCGATTTCAGCCAATCACCGCGCCCGCCGCTGATTCTGCCAGTTAATCCACCCACCGATTTGGTCTCCAATGGCAAGGTGAAGAAGCCGAAGCCTCACAGATAAGGCAGGAGCCTCAAAGAATACGCAGCTTATTTGCCACTCGCCCGCATTAGAGGGATGCTTCGTCGCTCCGGCTTAAGTATCGCCAGCGCCAAGCCCGAAGCGCCGAATGCGGCGCACAATATGTCCGTCATTGCGCAAGACATCGACGCGCCATTCCGCTAAATTGGCCGGAATGGCTATGAGACCTGCGGCCGCCAACAAGGGCCGCTAGTCTGGAAATTGGCTTCCGGGGGCCAACGGCCGGCTTGATCTGAAACGGGTGAATCGAACGAATCGCGTATGAGCGAGTTGACTCAGACTGTCAGAGCCGCGGTGCCGGTTTTGGTGCCCGACCCGGTCACCTACCGCGAATACAAATTGCTGCTGCGCAGCGACCATTTCGTCGCGCCGGGTGACTATCATAAGTTCTGGAAGCTTACCCGGCGGGTAGCGAAGGCGGTCGGAATCGAAATCCGCAAGCGCGGCAAGCCGATGGAAACCCATCTGCGGGAAGTGCTGTTTTTCGATACGCCGAAGTTTCGCCTCTACAACAACGGCTTCATGCTGCGTCGGCGGATGTTTTACAAGAAGGGGCTGCCCCAGCCCAACCATGAATTGACGCTGAAATTCCGCCATCCCGACCACGACACCGCCGCCTTGGTCGACGTCCGACCGCTTCTGCCTTGCATCCACACGATAAAGTTCAAGGAAGAGGTGCTGATGAAGCCGGGCGAGCACGGCTCGATGCGCACGGTTTATTCCCATGCCTGCGAACTCGACACCCCCAACGTGATCCTGACGCAGAGCTTCGAGAGTATCACCCAGGTGTTCCCTGCGATGCTCCGCACCGGCGCGAAGGCCAAGACCCTGCTGAGCGTCGTCAACGGAGTCGCGATCGAGGAGATACTGGTAAATTTCGGCGAAATCGATTTCGCCGGTAAGGCCACCGCCAAGGCCACGCTCGCCATCTGGCGCAACCGCATGACCCAGGAACATCTGGTCGGCGAATATTCCTATCAACTCAAATTCTCCAATGCGGCCGGCTTCCAGGGCAAAGCCCGCGAGTTGTCCGACGCGTTTTTCCTCAAGCTCCAGGAAGACGGCGAGCATTGGCTTCACATGGGCACGACCAAGACTGCGATGGTTTATGGACTCGGCAAAACAGCCGTCACCAATCACGAGTGAGACCCCGGCTCCTCCGGTCAGCATCGGCGCGATCTTCAAACTGTTTCTCACCGCCGGCGCAATCAGTTTCGGCGGTGGCGTGGTCGCCTACTTGCGCGAATACGTCGTGCGCGATCAGAAATGGCTCGACGACGACGGCTTCCTCGACGCCCTCGAGCTGAGCGAAACGCTGCCGGGCCTCAATTCCGTCAATATGAGTGTGATAATCGGCGACCGCCTGCGAGGCGTGGCCGGAGCCGCTGCCGCGGTGGCAGGGCTGGTTATACCGGGCGTGATCGTGGTTATGACGCTGGGAGTGGCATGGAACCAGCAGCGCCATAACACCGACGTCAACGCAGCACTGGTGGGAGTTGCCGCAGCTGCGGTCGGCCTGCTGACGATTGTCACGCTGCAGTTGGGACACAAGCAATTTATCCGATTTCCTGACCTGCTGTTCATCGTTGCGACATTCGCAGCGGTCAGCTTGTTCAAGTTCTCGCTGCTGGTGGTGTTGCTGACGCTGGGTCCCCTGGCAACGCTGTATTACCTGCCGCGGGGCGGACGCGAGGAAACCGCCCACTACTTCAGGCATTTGCGTGAACGGTTACACTCGCGCCACGCGCATTGGCGTCACTAGCAATGCACAAACTGGTGACATTGGGATGGGTGTTCGCGCTGCTCTCGATCCTCGCGGTCGGCGGCGGCACGGCGGTGCTGCCGGAGATGCAGCACATGACCGTGCATCAATTTCACTGGATAACCGACAAGCAATTTCGCGATATTTACAGCCTTGGCCAGGTCGCGCCCGGCCCCAACATGCTGATGGTGCTGGTGATTGGCTATCGGCTCGCCGGGGCCATCGGGGCGGCCGTAGTCGGGCTCGCGTTTTTTCTTCCTGACTGTATCCTGACGTTTTTTGTCAACCGCCTGTGGGATCGTTTGTCACAATCGCGCTGGCGGCTGGCGATGCAACGGGGGCTGGCGCCGATTTCGATTGGCCTGATGCTGTCAGGAACCTACGCGATCGCGCGGCTGTCAATCGTCAACGTCGCGGCCCTGACGATCGCGATTGCGACCTTCGGGATTCTCGCATGGCGACGAATCAATCCAGTGCTGCTGATCTCGGCAGGCGCGCTCGCCTACATAGCCTTCAAGCACTGGTAGTCGCGGTCCCGGGCGCTGCGCTTGCAGTCGGGCGAAATTCGCATTAACCAGCCTTATGTGTAGCTCGTTTAATCACGACCAGGGAGGCTGTCATGCCGACATTCGAACGCGCCGGGGTTTCGCTCTATTACGAGGAGTTCGGTTCGGGTCATCCGCTGCTGCTGTTCGCGCCGGGCGGGATGCGCTCGAGTATCGACTTCTGGCATCGCAGCCCAATCGATCCAACGGTTGAATTTGCCTCGGACTTCCGCGTTATCGCGATGGACCAGCGCAACGCCGGCCGCTCGCGGGGGCCCGTCAGCGCGTCCGACGGATGGCATACTTACACCAGTGATCATCTTGCCCTGCTCGACCACCTCGGGATTCAACGATGCCACATAATGGGTGGATGCATCGGCGGCTCTTACTGTTTCAGCATGATCAAAGCCGCGCCGACCCGGGTCAGTGCGGCCGTGCTGCAGAATCCGATCGGACTCAAAGACAATCGCGACGCCTTTCGTGAGATGTTCGACGGCTGGGCGAAGGAACTCAAAAACGCTCATCCCGGAGTTGACGACCGCGGCTTCGCAAATTTCCGCGAGAGCATGTACGGCGGCGACTTCGTCTTCACCGTGACGCCGGATTTCGTACGCTCGTGCAAGACTCCGATGATCCTGCTCAACGGCAGCGATATGTATCATCCGGCGGAGATTTCCGCGCAGATCGCCAGCCTGAATCCGGCTATCGAGGTCGTACCGGACTGGAAGACGCCCGAGGCTGCCAAGGCAGCAGGGGCGCGGGTGCGCGCGTTTCTGAAAAAGCACAGCGGCTAAGGCCGCGCGCGTTTCACTCGATCGCGAGGCTGGCGAAGGAAACCGCCGAATGGGTTTGCGGCTCCATCGCGATATCATGCATCAGCAGGCGCGCCGGATGGTCGCGCAGCAGTTCGAGCTGCGTGTACATCGGCGATAGTCCGCAGATCTTGCGTGCGTCGCGATCCTTGACGATATCGGCGAAAAAGCCCTGCGGATCGCCGCGCTTGATATTCTCGATTAGCGCCAGGTCCTCACTCTTGACCCATTGGGCGATCTTATCGTCCACACTGAACGTATCGCCGAATTTCCTGCCGACATGAGCGAAGTCAACGCCGGCGATAATCAGCACCCGGCGGGTCTCGTTGGCCAGTTCGGCGCGCAGCGCTTCGATGAAGCCGCCGACGCGCGGATGGAAGGCCGGGGTTTCTCCGCTGTGCACCATCTCGTGAAACGAGCCGACCAGGATCGGCACGATTTGATAACCGCTGGTGCCCAGCGCCCAGGCCAGGAAAAGGGCCTGGAACTCGATCGAATGTTCGTTGCGGTGCAGCAATTCCTGCTCGAAAAGGTCGCCCTCGGGGCATCGTGCGGCGACCCGTTCGATGAACTCGCGATCGGTGCGCACTACGCCCAGCGGGGTTGCGTAGTCCTTGCGGGTGGCGGTGAAAAATTGCGCGCCCATGCCGAAATGCGAAGTGCCGAGAATCACCACCAGATCCGGCCGTTCGCGCGTCAGCAGCTCGCCATAGGCATGAGCATAAGCGGCGCCGCCGCGGCGCGGATCGATATGCGGTGAAATCAGACCGCTTAACGCGGCTCCGTCGCTGCGCGGCGACGGGATCTCGCCCGGGGCTCCGGGACGGCGGAAGTAGCCTGCGATTTCCTGCCGAAGCTGTACCGGGTCTTTCTCGTAGGCCAGGCCTGCCAGTGCGGCAGGGCGCTCGGGCGCGCCCCTGAATTCCTCGACTACGGTGCGCAGACGTTCGAGAAAGCGCGGCGATTCCAGGAAATAGGCCTTATCCAGCGCCTCGATGAGCTGATGCAATTGCTCGGACGGAAGGATATCGCCAAAGCGCCGGGTGAAGGCCGCCTGCAGATCAAGCTGCGCGTTGCTCCCGTCCATCTGCGTGACCAGGAAGTATGCACCCATCCCGATCATGATCGGTTCCGGCGCGATGCCGCTGGCATCCCGCAGCAGAACGAAAGTTTGGCCCTGCTGCTCGACCGGGAACGCTTCGACCGGCCTTATCTTCGGCTTGTCCATCGGTTGCGGATCTGCCCCCTGCAAGAAACCTGGTGAGCGGCACCAAACAATGGTGCCGTTTGCAAATGCTATGAGCTTGCCCGAAACACGGCAAGCGTTAGATGCGCCCGGCCGTGCGCTGATGCAGTCACTGGACAAGCACACTCCACGCGGTCAAAACTTGTGCGGATGCCGGGCAAATATCGACACAATGCTCCGCTCTCAAAGGCCGGGACCAAACGCGCAAAAGGCGCTCCAGTCGTCAATCGCATACGTTATCGGGTCGGGCGTTGCGACGATCTTAAGGCGGGCCAGTCGCGAAAATTTCTCATGCCTATCCGAGGCGTCGAGGAGGAGTGCTTCCTCATCAATTACCACGGCGATTTTCACGCCTACGTCAATCGCTGCCGGCACGTGCCGATGGCGATGGACTGGGTTGATAACCAATTCTTCGCCGAACAAGGGCGCTATCTGACATGCCAGACTCACAACGCCTACTTCGAGCCCGACAGCGGTGAATGCGTGGCGGGACCGCCTGGAACCTGTGGAAAGTTTCTCTATCGCGTGCCGCTCGAGATCGTTGATCGAGTAATTTACGCACGACCGCCGGAAACGGAATTCGAAGACGGCTGAGGACACGGATAGCATTCGCCGACGGCACTACTCAGCCGCCGCGCGAAAGGAAGGTGTGCCAGGTTATATTCGCGAACGGCGAGCCGTCGGTCTCAATTAGCACCTCGGCGCTGACGCTCATGAGGTTGCGCTCAGGGAATACATTGCTGCGCTCAGGGAATACATTGCAGCGGAGTAGCGATGTCTCGTCGAGGGTCCTGATCGAGATCGTTTGGTTGACGGAATCGATAACGCGCGCCTTGAAATGCAGGTACCCGCTCAGCACGGCGCGATTCGCGCCGTCCGCGGAAAGGACCTTTACCGATTGACGTTCGTCGGAAACGCGGCTCCGCTCGGCCACCGAACCATCAGCGAAGGTCAGTTGCCACTTGCCGTTGTATCCAAGCTGCTGATAGCAAATCGCGTAATTCTTCGTGAGCCATATCAGTCTGACCGCGTCGGGCATGATCGGCCGCACAGAATCCAGCCTTGCTACCGAGCCATACCAGCATCCACGAAACACCTTTGGCAGCGGAATCTCCTTCAAGCTGCCTTGCCGCGGGATTGAAGGATAGGATTCTCCCTGCCCAGGGGATTGCGGGGAAGGATGGTATTGTCCGTCGCTGCCCTGCCGTGGGTTGATCTGGATCATGCCCGCGTGTGCGTTCGCGATCTTTAACGAGAGCGTGAAAAGGATTCCGACGATAGCGATGCCTGCAATCGCTGTTCGCACGGGTCTCGGCCCTGAACGGGCCGGTCAGGAGGCCAATACGATTGGCGCCCGGAGATTATTCGTACTCGTCGCCGAAATGGGCGCGAACGATGCGCGCCTTCAGATATTCAAGAGTGCCGAGGTCTTCGACAATATCGCCCCCGGTATCGTAAAAGAACAACTCCCCATTCTTGGTGCGGCCGACTGCGATGATCCATTCAAGATCATCCCGGTCCTCAAGCAGATAATTTATGGTCTGGGCAACGCCGCGGCCAGGGATGATCGTGATTTTAGGACGAGCTAGTTTTTCCTGCTTGGGCATCGCTTTGGTTAACACCTCTGGCGGGAAGGCGGAACCACCCTTGACCTAGCTTAAGGACGCCCCTAAGCCTAAGTCAATAGCACCCTCGCCACGACTTCGACGTGATGAGTGTTAGGAAAAAAGTCAAATGCGCGAACCTCGCTGACCATATATCCGCTGCGCGCGAGAGAAAGCAAATCACGCACCATGGTGGAGGGATCGCATGACACGTAGATGATACCGGACGGCCCTAGCTTGGCCACTGGCTCCATCAGGTCGGCAGCGCCCGAGCGCGGTGGATCAAGCGTAACAATGTCGGCCGGGTAACGTGCCGTCGCGAGGAAGCGCGCCGTCTCGGCCGCCCGCATGGAAATGAATTGGATCCCCGCCAGGCCCATCCGCGCAGCATTGGCCCGCGCAGCTTCGATTGCGAACGCGTTGGCGTCGACGCCCGTGACGACCGCACCGCGCCGCGCGGCCGGCAGGCTGAAGTTTCCCGCCCCGCAGAATAGGTCGAGCATACGCATCCCCGGCGACAGACTGGCGAGCTCGATCACGGCCGCCACCAGCCTCCGATTCTGTGCGCGATTAACCTGGCTGAAATGGTCCGCGTCGCCTTCGAGGACGCATCCGGGTTCGACTTCGATCGCAACCTGGACTTCGCCTGCGATCGCGCGAGCCGCGCCCGCGCGAAGGATTACACCAGCGATCCCATCTCGGTTCTGGACAATGCTGCGGGCCGTGTTGATTTCTCCCGGTCCCGGCGGCTCGGCCAGCTCCGCAACCAAAATCCGGCCCTTCTGACCTTCGACTATTTCTATCTCGCGACACTTGCGCCCGATGGTGCGCGCCAATTCAGCCGCCGGGTCGATATCAACGTTTGAAACCAGGCAGCGCTCGATTTCGACCAGCGAATTGCTGCCGGCGCGATGGAATCCAAGTTTTCCGCCTGGTCCGGTCTGGAGCCGGATTCGGGAGCGATAGCCGAACTCAGTTGGGGACGGTTCGACCAGCGTTCGCGGGTCGAGCTCGATTCCGAGTGTGCGGCGAAATTCCGACGCGACCAGCTCCCCCTTCAACGCCACCTGCGCATCGTAGTCAATATGCTGCCAGTCACATCCACCGCAGGTGGCCGCGTACTCGCACGGCGCTTCGCGGCGACAGGGCCCCTTCCGCACCACCCGCACGACTCGCGCGACGGCATAGTCGCGATGCTGAGAGATGAGCTCGAGGTCGAGCAGGTCCCCCGGCGCCGCTCCAGGGATCATTACAGCCTTGCCGCCGGCGTGCGCGATCGCGTAGCGCCCGAAGGTCATCGCTGACGCCTCGAGCTGAATGATTTCCGGGGACGACTTCACCTGGCGTTCACTTTAGCCTGTATCCGCGGCCGTCGGCCTGGATGGCGCACGCGCGCCCTCCAGACATATAATCTACCAGATCACTTCACCCATGGGGGCCGTCCAGAACGGACTTTACCACCCGCCGATCCGATGGTGACTTCGCTTGGCAAATAACACAGCAACCCAGGAACTTGGCGGCGAGGCCTCCTCGGAAGCGTCGCGTGCTCTCGCGGTTTTCACCGAGCGGCTCTTCGCCCGGCTCGCAGCGGATTCGGTCGAAATGTTCCCCGCCGCCCGGCGGACCCGCACGGCAGCCAGCGCGTTCGAGTTCTTCTCCACTCTGCACGAGCCGGTCAAGGTCCGCTGCATGCCCGATGGCGAAGCGGTAACTATTGTCGAAACCGTGATGCCGGACTGCGAATTCATCGTCGACAGCATCATGGAATACTTCCGCGAAACTGAGCTGCCGGTCCGGCTGCTGCTTCATCCGATATACCAGGTCGCGCGCGGGCCGGGCGGTGAGATCATTTCGTTTGAACAAGCCAATTCGGCCGAAAAGCCCGAATCGTTCACTCACGCTGAAATCGAATCCAGCGCGGAGCCGGCACAGCTCCGACGAATCGAAACCGACCTCAGCAGGATTTTAGCGCTGGTGCGCGACGCCACCGCCGATTTCGACGCGATGACTGCGCGAGCGCTGCAGATCTGTGAGGAAACCGCCCGTAACCGCGAGCTCGTCGAGATCCGCGATTTCCTTCGATGGCTGGTGCAGGGCACTTTCGTGTTTCTTGGCTACCGCCGCTATCGGGTCGAACGCGACGCCGGTCAGCGGGTAATCGTGCTCGACGCCAACGCCAGCCTCGGCGTCATGCGCGCGGACTCACCTTCGCGCTATGTGCGGCCCGTCCCGATCGATCAATTGGAGGAGGCCCATCGTAAACTGCTGTTCGAAGGACCGCAGTTGATCGTGGCCAAGACTCATGCCGAATCGGAAGTGCATCGGCGCGCCCCGATGGACGACATCACGATTCGCCGGTTCGAAAAGGGCGGTGAAGCGACCGGCTTCGATCGATTCATCGGCCTGTTCACCGCGAAGGCTTACGGCGAGGAGGCCCAGCATATCCCGCTGCTGCGTGGCAAGCTCAACGAATTGCTTCAGGCCGAAGGCCTGCAGCCGGGGATGCACGACTACAAGGCGTTGGTCGAGGCCTTCAACAGTTTCCCCAAGGAGGAACTGTTCCGCGCCAGGGTTTCTGAATTGCGCTCCCAGCTCAGGATGGTGCTCGACGTCAAGACCGAGAGCGACGTCCGCTTCAGCCTCGAGAGCGACACCGTGCGCGGCAACGTGATCGCGTTGGTGATCATGCCGCGCGAGCAATTTTCCGCCGAGGTCCGGCTTCGTATTCAGCACGCGCTGTGCGAGCGGCTGGGGGGCAAGCTCATCTACTATTTTCTCGCGCTCGGCGCCAGTTATACCGCGCGGCTGCACTTCTGTTTTGCCGCGGCACCGCCGCCGGCCGCAACAATTCCACTAATGCGCCTTGAGGTGGCGCGGCTGGCGCGCTCGTGGGACGACCTGCTGCGCGACGGTCTTGCCGCCCGCTACGGGCACGGCCGTGGCCATGCGCTGGCAGTTCGCTGGGCACCCGCCTTCTCCGCCAGGTACAAAAGCAACACGACCGTCGAGATGGCGCTCGGCGAAATCGATCAAATCGAGCGGCTGTTGAGCGAGCGCGGCCGCTTCAGCGTCCTTATCGGTGGCGCCGGAACCGAGCCCGGAAGCGATTTCAGCGAGTTGCGGCTTTACGAAATCGGCGACGCGCCGATGCTCTCCGAGTTGATTCCGATTTTGCAGAATTTCGGTATCGCGGTGATTTCCGAGGAAGCCCACGAGTTTCGGATGATGCTCGACGGCCATCCACAATCGGCCAACGTGCAGGTATTTCGCGTCCGCAGCCTCGACGGCAAACCGCTCGAGCAGTCCGCCGGCGCCGCCCTGATAGGCGATGCCCTGGTTGCCGTCCGCACCGGCCAGGCCGAGGATGATCGCCTCAACTCGCTGACGCTGGCAGCGGGTCTGTCGTGGCGTGAGGTGGCGCTGTTGCGCGCCTACCTTGCCGCCGCCTTCCAGATGAAAATAACCGCCGCCCGATCCGCGGCGATCCGCCCGCTCCTGCTCTATCCGCAACTCGCGCGACGCCTGGTCGAGATCTTCAAGACCCGCTTCGACCCAGACGCCGAGGTTGCCGAGGAAAAGGTCGCGCAATTGCGCGGCGCGTATCTCGAGGAACTCGGCGCGGTTGACAATATCGGCGACGACCGGATGGCGCGGGCACTGCTCGCCATGCTCGACGCCACCGTGCGCACCAATTACTTCTGCGACCTGCCCGCGCCGACCCCTTATGTCGCGCTCAAGTTCGAGAGTGGCCGCATCCCCAGCCTGCCCGATACCGCCCCGCTCTACGAAATTCACGTCAACAGCCCGCTGATGGAGGGATGCCATCTGCGCGCAGGCAAAATCGCGCGCGGCGGTATCCGTCATAGCGATCGGCCCGACGATTATCGCACCGAGATCCTCGATTTGATGAAGACCCAGACCGTCAAAAACGCGATCATCGTGCCGGTCGGCTCGAAGGGCGGTTTCGTCGTCAAGCGGAATCCCGGCCGCGCCGCCGATCGAGAGACGGCGATCGAGGCTTACACGATGCTGATCAATGCGATGCTCGATCTGACCGACAACCTGGTCGAGCGTCGGGTAGTGCGACCGCCGCGGGTCAGGGTCTATGACAGCGACGGGCCCTACCTGGTCGTCGCCGCGGACAAGGGCACGGCGAGCTATTCCGATATCGCCAATTCGATCGCCGAGGCGCGCCGTTTCTGGCTCGGCGATGCGTTCGCGTCCGGCGGTGAGCACGGCTACGACCACAAGAAAATGGGCATCACGGCGCGTGGCGCCTGGGAGTCCGCCCAACGCCACCTGCGCGAGATGGGCCGCGATATCCGTTACGGCGCGCCGGTCACGATGGTCGGTATCGGCGACATGTCGGGCGACGTCTTCGGCAACGGCTTGCTGCAGTCCGACAACCTCAAGCTGCTCGCCGCCTTCGACCATCGCCATATTTTCATCGACCCCGCCCCGGACCCGAAGACCAGCTATGCGGAACGCAAGCGCTTGTACGAAAAACCGGGCTCGCAATGGTCGGACTACGACCCGGCGCTGATCAGCAAGGGCGGCGGCGTCTTCCGCCGCGGGCAGAAGCGCATCGCGCTCAGCCCGGAAGCCCGCGCGGCTCTCGCCACCGACGCCGCGGAAGCCGATGCCGAAACGCTGGTGCGGATCATCCTGCGCGCCGAAGTCGACATGCTCTACAACGGCGGCATCGGCACTTACGTGCGCGCCGCCGGCGAGACCGACGCCGAGGTTGGCGATCACGCCAATGACGCGTGCCGGATTTCAGCCGGAGAATTGCGCTGCAAAATGGTGGTCGAGGGCGGCAACCTGGGCTTCACGCAAAAGGCCCGCATCGAGTATGCGCTCAGCGGCGGACGCATCAACACCGACGCGATCGATAATTCCGCCGGGGTTGATATGTCCGACCATGAAGTCAATCTGAAGATTCTGCTGCAACTGGCCGTGGCCCGCGGCGAACTCAGTTTCGACCAGCGCAACCGGCAGCTCGCCGCCGTCGGTCAGCAGGTTGCGGCCAGCGTGCTCGAGGACAATCGCGACCAGGTGCTGTCGCTTAGCCTCGAACAGATCCGCAGCAGTCATTCGGTTTACGCCTTTCGCGATCATCTCACCGCTCTCTCACAACGTGGCCTGCTGCGCGATGCCGACACCGCCCTGCCCGCGCACGAGCAATTGCGCGAGCGGCGCGCGGTCCAGGCCGGTCTGACCCGGCCGGAACTGGCGGTGCTGTCGGCCTATACCAAGATCGACCTGACGATGCGCCTCGAAAGCACGCCGCTGATTGATGACCCTTACCTCGCCGAGCGTTTCCTGCGGCCTTATTTCCCGGACGAGATCTCGCAGGGTTTCGCAAGCGACCTTCCGCACCACGGGCTCCGGCGCGAACTGATCGCGACCCTGGTCGTGAACGAGCTGGTCGACCTGATGGGCTCGGTGTTCGTTTTCGACCTCGTTCGCGACCGTGGCATCCAGGCCGAAGAGGCGGTGCGCGCCTTCCTGGCCGCGGACGGTGTGCTCGACCTCCATCGGCGCTGCCAACAGCTCAAGGCGAGTGCGCAGGAACTGCCCTCGGACGCGGAATTGGGCGCCTTCCTGGGGCTCGAGCGGGCCGCCCGTCACGCCTGCTCCTGGGCTATCGGCAACGCGCCCAGCGAGCCCTCGATCGGCGCGTTGGTCGAGCAGTTCAAACCGGCTTTCGACCAGCTCGCACGCGAATTCGAAACGCTGCTCAAGGGCGGTGAGGCGGCGCGCTTCGAGCGGACCTATCGCGAGATGCGTACCGCCGTGCATCAGGAGCAGCTCGCGCACGAACTCGCGCGCCTTTCGTTTGCCGAACACCTGCTCAACGTCCTGAGCCTCGGCTTCGAGCTGAAGCTCAAGCCGATGGTGGTCGCGGAAAGCTATTTCGGCCTCAGCGAACGGATCGAATTCGCGACGCTCGAGGCCAGCATCGAGGGAGTCCGTTCCGACGACCGCTGGGAAAGGCGTGCCTCATGCGATATGGCCGCCGAGCTGACCTGGGCGCGCATGCAGCTCTGCCGCTCGCTGCTCGGGCAGAGCGGCGACCAGCGCGCGCTGTCTGATCGAATCGCCCAAGGCCGCGAACGGCGCGCGGCCGAAATCGAGCGGCTGATGGGCGACCTGCGCGCGCTGCAAGCGGTTGGATTGCCGCCGCTGCAGGTCACGGTGCGGGCGCTGGCGCGGCTCGCCGCCGGAATTTAAGCGGGCGCTAGCTTCGCCGAAAATGATCGGCGATCACCTGGGCAACGCAGCCGCTTATTCTGCGCGCGGTCGGCAGGTGCAGGAATTCATTGGGGCCGTGCGCGTTCGAATGGGGTCCGAGGACGCCAGTGATGAGAAACTGGGCCTCGGGAAAGCGCTCGCCCAGCATGCTCATGAAGGGAATTGTGCCGCCCAGCCCCATGTAGGCCGGCGGCTTGCCGAACCATTCGCGCGACGCCCGGTCGAGCGATTGCTCGAGCCATGGCGCGAGCGCCGGCGCGTTCCATCCTGCTGCCCCCCAATCGCCCTTGAAGCTCACCTTGGCGCCGTAGGGCGGGTCTCTTTCAAGAATCGTTCGCAACGCCTGGGTCGCCGCCTTCGGATCGCAATTGGGCGGAATACGCAATGACAGTTTCAGGGCGGTCATCGGCCGCAACACGTTGCCGGCGTTGGCGAGCTGCGGCAGGCCGTCGCCGCCGAGCGTCGAGAGCGCCGGGCGCCAGTCGCGATTCAGGATCAGCTCGGCCAGGTCCTCGCTGACCGGACGGGCGCCCTCGACCAGCGGAAATTCACCGCGCATCGACTCGCCGAGTATAGCGGCTGCCGCCGCCGCCTCTTTGAGCCGCTCGGGCGGAATCTCGGGGTAAAATTCAGGGGCGAGAATCCGCCCAGTTTTTTCATCCTCGATCCGGCTCATCAATTGCCGTGCGATACGAAAGCTGTCGGGCACGATGCCGCTCGCGCCGGAATGGATCCCCTCGGTCAGCACCTCGACCCTCAGTACGCCGCCGATTAGGCCGCGCAGCGAGGTGGTGCACCAAAGCTGGTCGTAGTTGCCGCATCCCGAATCGAGGCCGATTACCAGGCTTGGCCGTCCCAGGCGTGCGCCGAGGCGCTCGATATGGGCCGGCAGGTCCGAGCTGCCGCTCTCCTCGCACGCTTCGATCAGAACCACGCATCGTGCATGCGGGGTCGAATCGGCGCGCAGCGCGCCAATCGCACTGAGGCAGGCAAACATCGCATAGCCGTCGTCGGCTGCACCCCGCCCGTAAAGCCGCTCGCCGTCGATCACCGGCTGCCACGGCCCCAACCCTTCGCGCCATCCGGTCATCTCGGGTTGTTTGTCCAGATGTCCGTACAGCAGCACGCAGTCATCCGACTGGCCTGGAATATCGATCACCAGCAGCGGCGTGCGCTTGTCGATGCGCTGAATTTCGACCGTCCCGTCCTCGGGCGCGCGAGCGGTCGCCCAGGCCGAGAACCGCGCAATCGCCTGCTCCATATGGCCGTTGGCCTGCCATTCACGATCGAAAGCCGGTGATTTGTTGGGGATGCGCACGTATTCGATCAGTTCAGGCACCGCCGATTCATTCCAGACGCGGTCGATGTATTCGCGGGCGTAGGTTAAGTCCATTTCACAACACCTGAGCGTCGATTCACCGGTGTCAGCGCTGGCGATGGTCGCGCGCCTGGCCGGGCACCTTGGGATGCGGATACGGGTGCGGCGTCCGCTCGACCTTGGCGAAGGCGACCGACGACATCCGCGTGATGCTCTCGCGGTAAACCGTGATGAAGCGGTCCTCCGCGTCGTAGTCGAACGGGTCTTGCAGGCGCTTCTCGATTTCTCCGCCCGGCTCGGGCCGGTGCTCCAGGTACCATCGCACGGTCCGCGCGATAGCCTCGGTGACCGGAACCGGATCGCGATAGCCCAGTTCGGTCTTCAGCTTGAACAAATCGACCAGGCGATGATGCGGCGTCGCCTGCAAGGCAAGCGCGCTGGAGGCGGCCGCGACCCGGCCCGGAACGTCGATAATCTCCATTTCGTGGCTCATTTCGTGCGCGATCACTTCGACCACCTGGCGCAGCGACAACTGCCGCTCATCACCGCAATTGTAGGCCTGCCCGGCGGACGCTTCGGGCTTGTCGACCGCCAGCAGAACGGCATGGGCGAGGTTGGCCGCATATCCGTGGGTCATCAGGGTCAGACCGCCGTCGCCGATGATAATTGCCCGGCGTCCATCGAGGATGCGCCTGATCACGCACCATTCGCGCGGAACGAGCTGATACGGCCCGTAGACGTAAGGATAGCGAAACATCGTACCGCTCGGATGGTATCGGAGAACCTCGCGCTCCGTACTAGCGATCAGGTAGGAAAAGCGTTGCTCCTCTTCGCTGGCGGTAACCGGGTCGTCCTCGGCGATGGGAGTGAGCATTCCAGCGGGATAAAGCACCTTGGGATTGAAGAATCCCCTATACAGGGCGAATCCGCCGACACCGATAAAGCGTGGGGTCTTGCCCACAAGGGCTTCCGCGACCGCCCGCAATCGCCCGTACGTGGCAACCACGAGATCGTAAGTTCGCCGTCCGATCGCCGTTTCGATGGTCTCGCGAAAATGCGGGTCGCCATGAATGTGCTCGACGTTGGCGGGTATCTCCGGAATCTCGTGAGTCCCGCGATGGAAGATCGTTACGTCATAGCCACGCTCTTGCAGTCCGCTCACCAGAAACGGCCCCGTCGGACCGGTTCCCCCGACCACCAATGCCTTCATAATCAAACCAGATGGAAGCGCGTCCCGCAGATCATGACCTGCTGGTCGGAGACCTTGCACCCGCGCCGTTCGGCCGCCTCGAGAAGGCGCTTGCGATCGTTGACGACGATATCGATCCCGCCCAACCCCTCGCCACGGCCGTCCGAGGCTTCGACGAAGCGCACACTGGCATTGTCAAGCGGCAACTCGGAACGGCCCTGGGAATCCTTGCGAAGCGGAATTTCGGCGATACTGCTCCAGCGCTCCGCCAGTCCACGCGGGTCGGCCGACTGCATCTCGACCGCCTTATAGGCTCCGATCACCTCGGAACGCCGCGCACCAGGCCATCCGGCGCCACCCGCGGGCTCCCAGTGACCTTCGGGCTCGCCCTTGGCGTCCCAATCGATTTCGAAGAAAGCTCCGCCGGTGTCCGCCGGATGAAGCTGCATGCCGTGGAAGGTCTTCGATTCGTGTTCCCAGGCTACCCGGACGTTCATCGCGGCGGCGCGCGCCTTCCGCGCAAGTTGGGTCGCATGAGAATCGCATTGGCAAATAACCATGTAACCGCCGTCGCCGTTTCGACGTTTTAGATAACGGCCGGCAGCGGTGTTTTCCTTAATCGGGGCTACTACCTCGATAAAGTTGTTGGCGACCGGCATCAATGAGTTTTCGAGGCCGAAAACCCCGACACCCTTGTCGATGAAGCAGACCTCGAGGCCCAGGATATCTTTGAAATCGTCGATTACAGGAGCGAGCTTATTGGCCACCAGGCATATCTGGCGAAGGCGGATCGACATGGATTTACCCTCCATTAAGAGCGTTTTTGGCCTTGGTCATGTGCAGAATAAGACGATTTCGAGACTTTTCGCCATAGCCGCAGGTTATGTATTCGCTTACGGGCGCAAAAGCTGTACGATGGTTAGCTTTTCGGGAGGTGCCGATTGGTCTGAGAACGGCACGCATCTTGATATACTATGGCGAAACTTTTGCCGGGTAAGGCGAGAACTAACCGTCGAGTAGGAGGAAAGGTGGTCAATTTCCCTCTCGACAGCGACAAGATAGCGAGAAAGAGCAAAAGAATGGATACCGTAGCACAAATGTCTGACGATAAGCGACGAAACGGCCTTCAAACCCTGTTAACCCGTCTTCGCGATGAAACCTACGAAGGAATTGCCCGGTACCGGCAGGACCAGAGCGAAGAAAGGGAGTCTAGCCCCGGCGACGAAATGGACGTCGCGCGCGCCTCGGCCGCCGTCGACGCTCATGCCAACCTGATTGATCGGGCCGAGGGACGTTTGCGCCTGATTGACGAGGCTTTGGCGCGAGTTGCCAGCGGTACCTACGGGGTTTGCGCCGAATGTGGCGATGAAATCGGCTTGGAACGCCTCAAGGCGCTTCCATTTGCTCTACGCTGCGTCGATTGCGAATCAAAACGTGGTCGTACCGCTGCTGGGTCCCGGATTGCCGAAAGCAGCCGCCGATGGACGCCGCCGCCCGAGATGACCGATCCCGACGCCAGCGAGCGCCCGCCCCGCGAAGCCTCGGACGATGACGATTCGGCGGTGATCCAGTCAGCGTTCGATACCGAACCGGAGGACCTCGAAGAGCCGCCTCAGAAGGGTCGTAGACGGGGTCGCCCGCGCAGCAACTGATTCGGCGGCCGCACGAAACGCTGGCGGGACGCCGGAGATTGTCCTCCGGCTAGCGGTTCACAGCGGAACAGGGCCTCGTGGCCATACTCGCCGCGCCACATCGGCGACGAGGTTGAGCTTGGCCCTTTCCGTAGCCTCGGTAATCGGGTTGCCTTCCCATACGGTGCCGAAGCCGCATTGTGTCGATAGACCCATTCGATCCCGCGAGAAGTAACGCGCCGCTTCGTCGATACGTGCGATGATCGACTCCGGCGGTTCGAGTTCGCTCCGCTTGGTTGAGATAAGGCCCAGGATTACACCTTTGTCCTTGGGCACGTCGCTCAACGGCGCGAACGAGCCAGAACGCCAATCGTCGTACTCGAGCAAAAGTAAAGCGAAATTGGGCACGCGGCCGAAAACTTCCCGCGCGACTGAGTCGTAACCGCCTTCCCCGACATAATATCCGCGGTTATTGCCGCGGCAGAGATGCAAGCCGAACGTCAGACCCGGCACATCTGCCACTGAATTGAGCAGGTCGATACCGTCGGTGAGCAGGCGGGCGGGATCGATTCCGACTTCGGCGAAATCCGCCCGCCGCCTCTCGGGATCGCACAGCATCCCCAACTCCGGTGCGTCGATCTGTATGTATTCGCAACCCAGCGCCGCCAATTCCTGAGCTTCCTGCTTGACGATTTCCGCCGCGTCGGCGAACAGGTCGAAGGGGTCAGGGTAAGCATCGCGAGAGTATTGGGGGGACCATCGGAGCGTCATCATCAAGGGGCTGGGCAAGGTAACTTTGAGCGGTTTACCGGCGCGTCCGCGCGCGTAGGTAAATTCTTCATTGGTAAGAGAGCGAATCCGGCGGATCTTGTCGACTACGGCGTATTGGACCTGAATTTCCGTCTGCTCGGCGCTTTGATTCTGCTCGTGCGGCCGCTTCCAGATGCGGGCAAAGGCGGGAATTGGCTTTACTCCCGAGATAACGTCGGTCAATGGCGCGATGAAGTGAGTCCGGCGCATCTCACCGTCGGTCGCGACATCGACCCCGGCTTCGTCCTGAAGGGCGAGCGCTTCGCCGACCGCGCGGTCTTCAATACGCTTGAAATCGGGCGTCGCGAGCCGTCCGGCGGTCCATTCAGCACGCGCCTCTTTCAGATACTCAGGCCGCAGCAGTGAACCGATAACTTCCGCACGATAGAGTGTCGCAGCCATCGATACACCTCCGAAGTGCTCGAATCGCTCGATTTATGCGAGCAGTATCGCATTCTGCGAATCGCGCCCTAAATCGCTCATCGCAACTGCTTTCTAAGCAGTCTGGCTAGCTGCGACGGCCACGCGGAGCCGGAAAATCACGTCCGCGGGTCCAGCTCCTGAAAGAGCCCGGAATCCATCGCAAATAGCCGTCGCGTGCAAGAGGCCGCGAGGCGACTCCGCCCAGCCTCAACAGCAGGCGCATCGTGCGAGGCCATCGCGCGATGCGCCCAAATCTGCGCATGCCGCGCCGCGCGCGCTCGATTTCACGCGGGAACTCGACCCGCGGAGCGCCGTTGCCCCGGTTCTCCTTCCATCGCAGATGGAGCAACATCCGCGGGATGTCGATTCTGACCGGGCAGATATCACGGCATGCGCCGCACAAGGTCGACGCGAAGGGCAATTGCGCCGCCGCCGGGCCGAACAGGTTCGGACTGACGATCGCGCCAATCGGACCCGAATAGACCGCTCCGTAAGCGTGGCCGCCGATACGGCGGTAAACCGGACAGACGTTGAGGCAGGCACCGCAGCGCAGGCAATAGAGCGCTTCGCGCAACACCGGATCGGCCAGCATCGTGCTGCGGCCGTTATCGAGCATCACCACGTGGATTTCGCGTGGGCCGTCGACGTCGCCTTCGCGGCGCGGCCCGTTGATGAAATTGGTATAGCAGGTGAGCTTCTGGCCGGTGGAAGTGCGCGCCAGGATTTCGAGAAAGTGCGGCAGGTCTTCCAGTTTCGGAATAACCTTCTCGATCCCCATCAGCGTCACCAGGGTCTCGGGCATGGTGCTCGACATTCGCCCATTGCCTTCGTTCTCGACCAGCACCAGCGTACCGGTCTCGGCGATCGCGAAATTGACGCCGGTAATGCCCATCTCGGCACTCAGAAACATCGAGCGCAGACGTTCGCGCGCGACGGCGGTGAGCCTCTCGGGTTGCGGGGTATAGGCTATTTCCAGCCGATCGCTGAAAGTCTTGCCGATGTCCTCCTTCGACAGATGGATCGCCGGAGTGATGATGTGGGAAGGCTTCTCGCCGCGCAGTTGCACGATATATTCGCCGAGGTCGGTCTCGACCGGTTCGATCCCGGCGTGCTCGAGCGCCTCGTTGAGACCGATCTCCTCGGTGGTCATCGATTTGCCTTTGACCACGCGTTTGACCCCGCGCGCTTCGGCGAGGTCGAGGATATAGTCGCGCGCCTGCGCCGCGTCGGCGGCGACGAATACCTTGAAGCCGTTGGCTTCGAGGCGATCTTTTAACTCAACCAGCAATTGATCGAGGCGTCCGATCGCGTCCTCCTTGATGCGGCGGGCGATATTGCGCTCGGCGTCGTAGGAGGGAAAGTCGGCGCGGACTTCGGCGACATGTTCGAGATGGCGGCCGGTGGCGTTTTCGAGCTTGCGGCGCAACTCGTGGTCGGCCACACCCTTGCGGGTCGCCTCAATGAAACCGCCGCTCGAACCGTTTTCCGCCGCCATCGCTTGCCGCCCGGCGGCCTTCAGTTGATACGCGCAACCTGATGCATCAGGCGCACCACGGCCTCACGCGCGTTATCGGCGGCGGGATGCTCAGGCGCCTGGCTGAGGAAACTCTGAAGATCCTCGAGTGCGGCACTAAAGCACTCCAGGCGTTCGTACAAAATGCCGCGTTCGAGCAACTCTTCGAGCGCGCGCGGATCGAGCATCAGGACCCGATCGAGTGCGCCCAGGGCTCGCTGCCAATTGGAGGCAGTGGCATAAACGTTCTTCAAGTTGCGCAGCATCCGCACCAGGATGTGGCGCGCGCCGACCGGCTTGAGCATATCCGGATGGACTTCGACCGGCTGGCGGTAAATCTGCGTAAGGCGCGCGCGAATCTCGTCGAGATCGAGAATCGCGCCGTCGTTGAACGGATCGATAATCAGTTCTCCGCGATCGTCCACCGCTTTGACCAGGAAATGGGTCGGGAAAGAAACCCCGAAGAGATTCAAGCCGAGCCGCCGCCCGACTTCCAGATAAACTACCGAGAGCGTTATTGGGATTCCCAGGCGGCGCTCCAGTACGTCGTTGAGAAATGAGTTGCGCGGATCGGCGTACTGCTCGCGATTCCCCTCGAAGCCCTTGCGGGTGAACAGGAACTCCGACAGCAACTGAACCTTCTCGACAGTGCCGGCGCCCGCGCGCACCGCCGGCTCGGCTTCGCGCGCCAGGGCGGCAAGCTGCTCGAGGTACTTGTCGACGTCAAGCTCGGGGTATTCGTCCTTGGCGATCAGCAGGGCGCCGCGCGCCAGGGGAATCGGCTCGCGCGTCGCGAGCATCGCGAATTCTCGCCGCTCTTCGTCGTTCATGCAGCTAGCCCTCTCAAAAACAGTTATTCCATTTTATGCCCGCGGCTCAAGGCAACGTACTCCTAAAAATTTCGCACGCCGCGGAGGGCCGCCGCCTTCAATGGAATCCCTGCTCGCGCTCGACGCGTTATGGTCCCTCGATCCGGCGCTCTGCGGCGGAGGTGCCGCGCGCCGTCAGACGATTAAGTGCGTTTACGAGGGCCAGCGCACTGGCCATGACGATGTCGCTATGGGCGCCCTGGCCCGCGACCGTCATGCCATTCTCGCGCAGCAGGCACGAGACTTCGCCCAGCGCGTCGGTACCACCGGTGATCGCCTTGACCGAATAGCGCTCGAGCGTCGGATTGATTCCCGCGATTCGGTAAATCGCCTTGTAGCAGGCGTCGACCATCCCATCGCCCGTCGAGTCGGCGACATGCTCTTCGCCGTTGACGCGGAGAGTTACTTCGGCGTGAGGCTCGGTGCGCTTCGATGATCGCACGGCGACGTCCACCAGTTCGAAGGTCTCGGCCGCCTGGCGGCTCTCTTCGTTGGCGAGCGCGAGAATATCATCGTCGTAGACGATCTTTTTCTTGTCGCAAAGCGCCTTGAAGGCGGCAAAGGCCTTCTGCACATCAATCGTCGCGGGATCGACCCCAAGTTCGGTCAGCCGATTGATGAAGGCATGGCGGCCTGAATGCTTGCCCAGGACCAGCTTGTTCGACGGTATCCCGATATCCTCGGGCTTCATGATTTCATAGGTAAGCTTGTTCTTGAGCACGCCGTCCTGATGAATTCCGGCCTCATGGGCAAAGGCGTTGTCGCCGACGATCGGCTTATTGGGCGGCACCGGCTGACCGATGATCTGCGAAAGCAGACGCGAAGCCGGGTAGATCTGGCGGGTTTCGACGCCGCAATGGACGTTCATCAGGTCGTGGCGGGTCTTCAGCGCCATCACCACCTCTTCCATCGAAGTATTGCCGGCGCGTTCTCCAATTCCATTGATGGTGCATTCGACCTGGCGGGCGCCGTTGCCGATCGCGGCGAGCGAATTCGCCACCGCGAGGCCGAGGTCATTGTGGCAGTGGGCGCTCCAGATAACCTTGTCGCCGCCCTCGACGTTGCGCCGCATATAGGCGAACATCTCGCCGAATTCCGCCGGTATAGCGTGGCCGGTGGTGTCCGGCAGATTGATGATGCGCGCGCCGGCATGGATCACCTCGCTGCAGATTTTAGCCATGAAATCCCAGTCGCTGCGCGACGCGTCCTCGCAAGAAAATTCGATGTAATCGAGGTGCTGCCTGGCCCGCGTAACCGCCCAGGTAGCCGCGTTGAGCACGTCCTCGCGCGTCATCGCGAGCTTGTACTTCAGATGGATGTCGGAGGTCGCGATAAAGATGTGAATTCCCGGATGGCTGGCCTTTTCGACCGCGCGCAGCGCCTGGTCGACGTCCTCTTCGCGGGTGCGCGACAGGCTCAGCACGATCGGGCTGCTGACCGCGTCGGCGACCCGCTGCACCGCCTCGAAGTCGCCCGGCGAGGAAGCCGCGAAGCCCGCCTCGATAATATCGACGTTCAGACGTTCGAGTTGGCGCGCGATGGCGATCTTCTCGTCGACATTCATCGTGCAGCCGGGCGACTGTTCGCCGTCGCGCAGCGTCGTGTCGAAGATCCGGACGTGGTTGTCAGAGTCGGCGTGCTTCGATTGTTCCATTGGCTCCTCTTGGCTCCTCGGAAATGGGCCGGCGAACCGCCGAAAAAAAGAAACGCCCCAGGCGGCTTCGCTCGACCCACCGCCTGGGGCGTCTTGTTGCAGTTTCGGAAGTCGCTTAAATCTGCACCTCGACGCACCGGCCGTGGGCCCTAATTAGGGCCAGGCTAAGCAGCAGTCCGAGATGCAGGTTACGCGACATTAGGGTTGCATTTAAGCCTGTGGCGCGGCGATCGTCAAGCCCGAAAGCCAGCTATTGCGCTTTGGCCGGCGGTTCAAGCCGATTGCCGGGCTGCTCGCCGCCTTCAGCACCATTCGAAGCGCGACGCGTCCCGGGGGGAGCCACGCGGGCGATACGCTCGCCACGAGCCATCAGGAACGGTCCCGATAATACATACGAAGTGGCCAGGGCGAAGGTGGTGAATTGCGGCATGGCCAGCAGCATCGCGGCAATTACGAGCAAACCCCCGAGCAAAAGCTCGACGCGGCTGTGCTTCTGCAGATCGATTCCCTTGAAACTGGGGTACGGCACCCGCGAAACCATCAGACCCGCCAGCGCGAGCGTTGCCGGCGCGGCGAAGGTACACAAGGTAAGCGGAGAGTTGAGTTCGAAATAACTGTAGGCCAGCACCGTGCCGGCGATCATCGCGGCCGCCCCCGGCACCGGCAATCCGACGAAGCGGCGCTTGTCGACCGAGCCGGTCTGGACATTAAACCGCGCCAGGCGGAGCGCCGCGCAAACCACGTAAAGCCCGCTGATTGCGATCGCAATCGCGCCCAGCGGCTTGAGCGCCCAGGTGTAGGTCAGCGCGGCCGGAGCGCAGCCGAACGCGACCACGTCGGAAAGGCTGTCGTACTCGATGCCGAATTGGCTGGACGTGCGAGATACGCGCGCGACCCGGCCGTCGAGACCGTCGCAAATGAACGCGATCAGGATCATCACTGCGGCGACTTCGAAGTGGGCGTTGATCGACGAGATGAGCGAATAGAACCCCGCCAGCAATCCCAACGAGGTGATAGTCGCGGGCATTACGAAAACGCCGCGGCGGAGCGGCCCCGTAACTTTATGCCGCTGCTCGCTGAAGCTTCCCGTAATCAGCCGCATGGCGGAACGCGCCCGGATATTTTCCCTGGATTTGTCGCGGATCAAGATTGTGGCTCTCCGATAATCGTTTCACCCGCCCTCACCCGGTCGCCAGGCTTGACGGCAACCCGGTATTCGCGAGGAAGAAAATGGTCGACGCGGCTGCCGAACATTATCAAGCCGACCCGCTGTCCGCGCTCGAGCCGCTGATGCGGACGTACGCGGCATATGATGCGGCGGGCGAAATAACCGGCCACCTGGACCATGACGCACTCATTGCGCGTCTCATCCTCGATTCTAATCAAATTTCGCTCGTTGTGCTCGCTCGCAGAATCGCGAAAGGCGGCTCGAAATTCGCCTTTTGTATGCCTGACGTCGACAACTTCGCCGGAAATCGGCGCGCGGTTGACGTGCACGTCGAGCGGCGACATGAAGACGGAAATGCGCTTATAGAGCCTTTCGGATGAACTATTCGGCAGGGGAGCGTCGTCTATACCGCTGACGCGGCCGTCCGCTCCGGATATCACAGCGCCGCGCATCGCTTGCGCCGGGGGTTTTCGCTCGGGATCGCGAAAGAAGGCCCCGACCGCCACGCCAATCGCGGTCACGACGAGGCCGGCCGCGGGCATACGCGCCAGGATAAGAACTAATCCGATTGCCACGACCGGCGCGGCCATCGGCAATCCCTCTCTGGCGATGCCGATCCTCGCCGCAAGCCTCGTCCAAAGTGAGCTCGGCGCCGTACCTGTCGGGGCGGCTGGATCGGTAAGGACGGACCGATTCAGTTGCGCGCCCGATCGACCAAGCGATCGCTGCCCAGCCAGGGCATGAATGACCTCAGCTTACGGCCGACCTCTTCCACTGGATGCTGCTCGGCTTCCTTGCGCAGGCGCTTGAAATTCGGCAGTCCTTGCCGATACTCGTCGATCCATTCGTTGGCGAATTTGCCCGACTGGATATCGGCGAGAATCTGCTTCATCGCCTTGCGCGTACCTTCGCCAATTATTCGATTGCCGCGCGTCATATCGCCATATTCGGCGGTATTGCTGATCGAATACCGCATCGTCGAGATGCCGCCTTCGTAGATCAGGTCAACGATGAGCTTTACCTCGTGCAGGCATTCGAAATACGCCATCTCGGGCGCGTAACCCGCTTCGATTAGAGTTTCATAGCCGGCGCGGATAAGCTCGGTGAGGCCGCCACACAGCACCGATTGTTCGCCGAACAGGTCGGTTTCGGTCTCTTCGCGGAAGCTGGTGCCGATTATGGCGGCGCGTCCGCCACCAATCGCGCAGCCATAAGCCAGGCCGACTCTCTCGGTGTCGCCGGAGGGATCCTGTTCCACAGCCAGCAGGCACGGCACTCCGCGCCCCTTGACGTATTCGGACCGGACCAGATGGCCTGGTCCCTTGGGTGCAATCATGAAGACGTTCACGTCAGCGGCGGGCTGGATGAATTTGAAATGGATATTGAAACCATGACCGAAGGCCAGGTATTTGCCCTTGGTCATGTGGGGAGCGACCTCGTCCTTGTAAATATCGGACGCCATCTCGTCCGGCACCAAGACCATGACGATCTCGGCTTCCTCGGCCGCGGCTGCGGTTTCCAGCACCCGCAAGCCCTGCTTTTCGGCCTTTTCCCACGACGGGCTTCCCTTGCGCAGTCCAACCCGCACGTCCATCCCGCTGTCGCGAAGATTCAGCGCATGTGCGTGGCCCTGGCTGCCGAAGCCGAGGATCGCAATCTTGTGCGGCCGCAGCACGCTCAGATCGGCGTCGCGATCATAAAAGACTTTCATCTGGAATCCTCCCCTGGCTAGCTCGCTTCGCGGGTTTGACGCTGATTGAGGGCGACTGCGTTGAGTTGCACCGCGCGCGCCATCGCGATTTTCCCGGTGCGGACGATTTCCTTGATCCCGAGCGGCCGCACCAGGCCGAGAAAAGCATTGATTTTGCCCGCATCGCCGGTCATCTCGATAGTCTGCGAACGCGGTCCGATATCCACGACATGGGCACGAAAAGCCTGCACGATCGAATCCAGCTCGCCGCGCGTTCGCTCCTCGACCGACACTTTGACCATGATAAGTTCACGCTCGACCGTGTCGACATCCTTGAAGTCGGTGACCTTGATCACCGACACCAGCTTATTCAATTGCTTGTTGATCTGCTCGAGAATCTGATCGTCGCCCGAGCTGACCAGGACGATCCGTGACATTGTCGGGTCGGTCGGGTCTTCGTTGACGGTCAGCGATTCGATATTGAACCCGCGGCTGGAAAAAAGCCCGGCAACCCGCGCCAATACGCCGAATTCGTTCTCGACCAGCACTGATATGGTATGACTAGGCATTCTCCGAGGTTACACGTCCGCATCGCTAAGAAAACACCCCCACGCAGCCAGTTCAGCGCGTATCAGTGCGCCGATTCGTGGCTATGGCGGTGCAACACCTCCATCATCCGATCCTTCGATGCGAGCTTCAGCTTTTGAATCCGCCGTTTCTCCAGTTCCTCTTCAGGAGTCAGATAGACCTTGTTCCGAAAGGCTTCCAGCTGGTGCTTTAGTTCCTGGTGTTCGAGGTAAAGTGTTCTGAGTTCTTCGTCATGCCCGAGGTATTGCTGGATGAGTTCTTCCTCTCGGCGTTCCATTGATATCTTCTCCTGATTTCAAGGCGGTGGAACTTGACGCCGCATCGGGCGGGCGGACGTAAAGCGGTTCCAATGTCGCGGCGACATCGGCCTCCTTTCGGGCCACCTTTGCTGCACCGATTGCGGCAACGAAACTTCCTCTCAGGTGTAATTCGGCGCCCCCGAAGACGACCGCCTGACACCCATTCGCTGCCAGCAACGAACGGGCTCGCTCAGCCACAGTGTCTCCGACGAGAGTGACCTCACCGCCGATTTCGGCGGCGAGGCGTGTAAGGGGAACGACCAGATCACCCGACGCCCTTTTTAGCGCATCCGCAACGAAGCGGTAAAGCCCAGTATAAACTTCGCCCCTGCGAGCGTCGATGATTGGATAGACCGAAGCGCCCTCGCGTAGCGCCGAGCCGGCGCACAGTGCCAATGCGTCAAGCGATGAAACGCCTGCTATAGCGATATTGCGCGCTACCGCGAGTCCCTTGGCATAGCTCAACCCGACGCGAAGCCCGGTGAACGAGCCGGGTCCGACAGCGATGGCAATGGCCGAAAGTTCGCTCAGCGCCACTCCTGCCGCATCCATCACTTCTGCAACCGCCTCAGGCAGGCCGGCGCAATGCGAAATGGTCGAGCGGACGAAGGCGGCGCGAATCCGGCCGTCTGCCACGACGCCCAGGCTTGCGACCGGGCCGCCGGTGTCGATACCCAACACCGGACCGGCCACCGCGCCCTCTTCGAGCAGGCGGCGTGCTGATAAATCCATCGCCTTATGCGAGGTTAGCCGGCGCTCAGCCTGCCGCAATGGCTATTCTGACGAGGGTGAAACAGCGACCTGGCCTGACCCCTAGCAAGCGGATCATCCGACAATCCGTGAGATATCGTTAAGAATTACGAAGGCCATCAGCACCACCAGGAGGAAAAGCCCGACCTGCATCGCGATCTCGCGATGGCGTAGCTGCAGGGGCTTTCCGCGCAGCCCTTCGATCGCAAAGAACAGCAGATGCCCGCCGTCGAGCAGCGGCACCGG
Organism: Binataceae bacterium (SeqCode); assembly: GCA_035279875.1. Classification (GTDB taxonomy): domain Bacteria; phylum Desulfobacterota; class Binatia; order Binatales; family Binataceae; genus JAMXLL01. Next base: position 4,896 of record DATEGX010000130.1, on the reverse strand, counting down.
CAGCAGGTTGATAATCCCCAGTTCAAGACTCAGCATTACCGTGAACAAAGCGAGGTCGGCGAAGCCCTGATGCGCCTCGCGGCCCGCTATCTGGGCGATCATGATCGGCCCGCCCAAGGCCTGGCGTACAGGGGTTGCGCCGTCGAAAATCCTGGCGATTCCGACGCATAGCGCGATCATCATCTGGACGGTCTGTACGCTGCCCGCCTTTATCGCGTCCAGCGGCGCGTAGCGCCGCGAGATCTTGTCGCCGCGCGGCGTCACCCCGATTACCCAGGTCGGCATTTTGCCGTACATGGTCTGTTCGGGAAGCCGCTTGGGCGTCACGGTTCGAGTCGCGACGGAGCCATTACCCGCACTAACCGACAACTGCAGCGGCGCACCATTGCTGGCCCGCACCGCGTCCGAGAGTTCATCCCAGGTACCAATTTTCTTGCCGTCGACTGCGACGATCCGGTCGCCGTTGTGAAGCCCCGCGGCGAAGGCGGGCAAATCACGGGTCGCAGTCCCGACCACCGGCAAAAGCGTCGGAATGCCGACCATCAGGACGATTATCATCAGGATTGGCGCGAATATGATGTTCGAGAATGGCCCTGCCAGAACGATGGCGAAGCGTTTCGCCAGCCGCTGGCTCGGAAACGCGCGAAAATGAAAGGCCTCCAGCAATGCCGACGGCTGAGCCTCCGCCAAAGCCTCAATCGCGCGCCTGGACGATCCGCAGCGAGATACTTCGCGGACCAGCAGCCGCTCGTCGGTCTTGAGTGGCCGTCCAATAATCGCAACAGCGCGATCGTCGGAAGGGTCGGGATCGCGTTCAGCGAGTTCGACGGCAATCTCGCTGAGCGCCCGATCGTCGGCGTCGTCGGCTGACTTCGGATCCACCGTCGCGGGGCTCAACCCGCCGGCGGTGGTCGTTAACTCACCGCGCGACGAGGCGGCCTGCGCGAGCCATCCGGTGGCTTTGGCAGCGCCCACCAGATCCAGTTCGATTTCCTTGAGATACGACTTGATGGTGTCGCTGCTGGGCTGTTCGGCGACTTCATCGCCGAGCATTCGGACGTAACCGCCGAAGGGGGTTGCCCCGATAGCGTAGTCGGTCTCGCCGCGGCGAATTCCAAAGATCCGCGGCGGATAGCCAATTGAAAACCGCAAAACCCTGACGCCCAGCCGTTTGGCGACAAAGAAGTGGCCGGCCTCGTGAACTACAATCAGCAGCGCGAAAATCCCGACGGCGGCGGCGATTGATGTGATCATCTTAAGCGACCTCGAAGGCCGCCCTTTCCGGCCTGGTCAATGCAAGTAATAGTAGGTCAATACCGCCGGAAAGACTAGGCTACAAGTACGATCCAGCAGCCCCCCATGGCCCGGGAAAATCCATCCGGAATCCTTGACTCCGGCGACGCGCTTGAAAGCGGAATTCGCCAGGTCGCCGGCTTGCGCCAGGATTCCCACTCCGATCGCCAGCAGCGCGGCGGAAGCTAGCGGCCATCCGGAGGCCAAAAACGGGCGCAGGACGATCGCGGCGATTACGGCTCCGGCGAGCCCGCCGGCTGCCCCCTCGACGGTTTTGTTGGGACTCACCCGGGGCAACAGTCTGATTTTGCCTAGCGAGCGGCCGACCAGGTAAGCGCCGGTGTCGCACGCGACTACCAGCAGGAGCATCAGGATAGTCAGGCGGATACCGTCGCCAAGGTTTCGCAACAGCGCGAAATATGGAAAGAGCACACCGACCCAAACCGCACCCAGCACCGCCAGCAATGGACCGGCCGGGGCGCTATCGGCACCACTGGCGCCGACCTGCGCAACCAGTACCATCATAAGAGCAAACACGATTAGGCACGGGAGCCATCCGGTGGCCACTGCGCCACGGTAGAAAAGCGGCGCAATCGCAGGTATTCCGCCGGCAATCGCGATTAATAGCCATTGCCAGCGGTCGGCCTTCAGCATCGCGCCAATCTCGAAGAGTCCCCAAAGCGCCAGCAGCACCATCGCGGCACTGAATAGCTGGGCCGGCGCGAACACGATCAGCGCAATAACCGCCGGCAATGCGACGAATGCGGTCTTAAGCCTGGTTCGCAGCACTCAGGCGGAGAGCGGAGCCGTTTTCAACCATCCCGAAACGCCGATCGCGCGCTTGATAGGCGGCCAGCGCACGCAGCAGGTCGCGCTCGCGGAAATCCGGCCACAGGGTCTCGGTAAAGTAAAGCTCGGTATAGGCAAGCTGGAACAAGAAGAAATTCGAGATCCGCAGTTCACCCGAGGTCCGGATGAGCAGGTCAGGGTCGGGGATCTCGCCGGTCATCAACTCGCGCCGGACCGCGCATTCGTCGACTTGATCCGGCCTGATACGTCCGGCGGCCACCGCTTCGGCGATTCGTTTTGCCGCGGCGACCATATCCTGGCGACCACCATATGACAGTGCCAGTGCCACGGTCATGGCGCGATTGCCGGCGGTCAACTTGATCGCTTCGGCCAGCGCCCGCCGCACCTGGCCCGGCAGCCTCGCCATCTCGCCAATCGCCACCACCCGAATACCCCGCTTCATCAGGCGCTTCATCTCGGTCATCAGGTAGCGATGGAACAGTTGCATCAGGAAGCGCACTTCGGCGGTCGGCCGATGCCAGTTTTCGTTCGAAAAGACGAACAGCGTAAGAAACTGGATACCGATTTCGCGCGCCGCCTCGACCACCGCACGCACCGAATCCTTGCCGCGCCGATGGCCTTCGCAGCGGTTGAGGCCGCGCCTGAGCGCCCAGCGCCCGTTGCCGTCCATAACGACAGCAACATGGCGGGGAAGACGCGCCGGGTCGAGAGATAGATTTGGAAATTCGCTAAGTGGCAGTGACGATTGCACTTTGCTCTTCAGAATCCCGGCGGCGCCTGGGGCGTCCGCTCAGACCTCCATTATCTCTGCTTCCTTGGCGGCCAGGATCTTATCGAGCTTTTCGATGTTTTCAGTAGTATGGTGCTGGGTTTTAGCTTCAGCGGCTCGCAATTGATCGTCCGTGACCTTCTTCTCTTTGTTCAGATGCTTGAGCTTTTCGTTCGCTTCGCGCCGATGGTTTCGAATCGAGACGCGAAATTCTTCGGCCTTCTTATGCACTTGCCGTACCAACTCCCGGCGGCGCTCCTCGTTCAGCTCGGGAATCGGCACCCGGATGATCTTGCCATCGTTCATCGGATTGAGGCCAAGTTCCGCGGTCTGGATCGCTTTCTCGATTTCGTGCATCGCGCCCTTGTCATAGGGCGTGATCACCAGCAGGCGCGGTTCCGGCGCCGCCAGCCCGGCGATCTGCCTGAGCGGCGTTTTAGTGCCGTAATAGTTGACTTGCAGGCCTTCAAGTAGCGCCGTCGAGGCACGCCCGGTGCGAAGCCGGGTCAATTCGTGGCGAAACGCGTCAAGCGATTCCGCCATTTCCAGTTCCGCGGTCTCCAATATGTCGGCGGTTATATCGTCAGCCATGGGCTTCCTGGCGCTCGCTTTCGACCAAGGTTCCGATAGTCTCCCCCATCACTGCCCTTTTTATATTACCCGGCTGGCGCAGATTAAACACGACAATCGGCAGCCGATTGTCCATGCACATCGAAATCGCCGTCGAGTCCATCACCTTGAGCTTGCGCTGCAGCACCTCCAGGTAGGTCAGGCGGTCGAAGCGGGTGGCGCCCGGCTCGCGCAGCGGATCGCGGTCGTAGACGCCGTCGACCCGGTGGGTCGCCTTGAGAATAACCTCGGCGCCGATCTCCAGCGCCCGCAGGCTCGCCGCGGTGTCGGTCGTGAAGTACGGATTACCGGTGCCCGCGGCGAAGATCACCACCCGTCCCTTCTGCAGATGGCGCACGGCGCGGCGGCGGATATAGCTTTCGCACACCGCCTGCATCTCGATAGCCGAAAGCACTCGCGTGGCCACTCCGGCCTGCTCGAGCGCATTCTGCAAGGCCAGCGCGTTGATCACGGTCGCCAGCATGCCCATCTGGTCGGCCGCCGCGCGATCCATCCCGCGCGCCTCATACTCGCTCCCGCGCAGGATATTGCCGCCGCCGATTACCAGCGCAAGCTCGATTCCGAGCGAGGCGACCTCTTTGATTTCCCGGGAGATTTCCGCCAGCACGTCCAGGTCGATACCCGGACCCTGGGACGGCGCCAACGCTTCACCGGAAAGCTTGAGCAGCACCCGGTGAAACCGGGGCTCGCCCTCCGACGCGCTCTGCACCGTGGCCATCGCCCGCGTTTACTCCCGTTTCAGAATCGGATTGGGGGAATGGTCCTCAATTGGCGGCCTTGCCGTCGAGGTTTTCGCCCAACTGGAAGCGCACGAAGCGGCGAATCTCGATCTTTTCACCGAGCTTGCCGGTATATTCGCCGATCAAGTCCTTGATCGTGCGGTTGGGGTCGCGTACCCAGGCCTGTTCGTCCAGCACCACGTCGCGATAGAACTTCTCGACCTTGCCCTCGACGATCTTGCTTATGACCTGTTCGGGTTTGCCGGCCGACTGCGAGGCATAGATCTGGCGCTCCTGCTCGATAACCTCGGGCGCCAGCTCCTCGCGCCTGACGCAACGCGGGCTTTGCGCCGCTATCTGCATCGCAATTTCCTTGACCAAGGTCTGGAACTCAGGGGTTTTGGCGACAAAGTCGCTCTCGCAATTCACCTCGACCAGCACCCCAAGCTTGCCGCCGGCATGAATATACGAACCCACCGAGCCTTCCGAGGCGACGCGGCCCGCCCGCTTGGCGGCCTGCGCAATCCCTTTCTCGCGCAGCCAGACGGCGGCCTTTTCGAGGTCGCCCTTGCTTTCCGCCAGCGCCTTTTTGCAATCCATCACGCCGGCGCCGGTCTTGTCGCGCAGCTCCCTGACGAGATTGGCGTTTACGTCCATCCCAAAATTCCTGATCTA
>DATEGX010000129.1:0-5101 GCA_035279875.1 Binataceae bacterium (SeqCode) | reverse complement strand
GTCCAGCCGCCGTCTATGATGAATGGAGCGCCGGTGGCGAATGACGCATCGTCGCTGGCGAGGAACAGCGCGGTCCTGGCGATCTCTTCGGGCTTGCCAATCCGCCCGAGCACTGAAATACGGTTGAGAGCGCCCTCGCGTAGGCCGCCGTCGCCCTGCACCCGCTGCACCATCGGGGTGTCGATTGCACCGGGGCAGATCGCATTGACCCGGATGTTGTAGCGGCCATATTCGAGTGCGGCGACGCGGGTCAAGGCGATTACGCCGGCCTTCGCAGCGCAGTAGGCGGCTGCGCCCTTGAGCCCGACCAGACCCGCTATCGAAGCCGTATTAATGATCGAGCCGCCGCCATTTTTGATCATATGGGGCAGCGTATGCTTCATGCCAAGCCATACGCCGCGCAAATTGATGGCAATCACGCGATCGAAGTCTTCGTCCGGCATGTTGGCGAGGAAGCTGCTCGAGCCCTCGATACCGGCGTTGTTGTAGAGAATGTTCGGTGGGCCGAGTTTCTCGGCCGTGGCCGCGACCATTGCCGCGACGTCGGCGCTGCGGGAAACGTCCGCCTTGCAAGCGAAGGCTTTTCCGCCGTCACGCTCGATCGTTTTGACGGTTTCCTGCGCGCCCTTTTCGTCGACGTCGATACAAGCGATACGGGCACCCTCACTGGCGAACAGCACCGACGCCACGCGGCCCATTCCAGAGCCTGCGCCGGTGATCAGCGCCACCTTGTTGGCAAGTTTCATTCAAAATCTCCAGTCTTCGCGGTTGATGCGAATCGATAATCCGCCCGCCACATTAGCGCATTCGGCCCGCGCAGGGTTAGCCATGCGCGGCGGCTGCGTTGTAAGGTGTCGCAGCAAACAGGAGGTCACTGCCAATGGCCATGGATTACAGCGAATACGAGTTTTTGAAGGTCGAAGTGGCGGACCGGGTCGCGACCGTGACGATAAATCGGCCCGATTCGCTCAACGCCGTCAACGCGCCGTTGCATCATGAACTCGAACAGATCTGGATCGATCTGGGGGCTGACCAGGATGTCAACGCGATTATTCTGACCGGCGCCGGCCGGGCCTTTTGTGCCGGTGGCGACGTCAAGGGGATGGCCTCCGGCGCTCTGGTGCAACCCTCCGGGAAAAGGGGCAAGGGCCGCGGACGCGGGCCGATCGCGGCAGCGAACGGCCGCCGTCTCGTCGAGAACATGCTTGACGTCGAGCAGCCGGTCATCGGCGCGATCAACGGCGATGCGGTTGGACTAGGCGCCACGATCGCGCTGCTCTGCGACATCACGGTGGTTTCGGAAAAGGCCCGCTTCGCCGATACACACGTCAAGGTCGGCGTGGTCGCCGGTGACGGCGGCGCGGTCATTTGGCCTCTGCTCATCGGACCGCATCGCGCCAAGGAATTCCTGATGCGCGGGAACTTCATCAACGGTGCCGAGGCCGGCCGCATCGGTATGGTGAACTACGCTGTTCCGCTCGAGCAGGTGGCTGGCAAGGCGCGTGAACTGGCGCAGGAATTGGCCGACGGCCCGACTTGGGCAATCCGCTGGAGCAAGTTGGCGGTCAACAAGTGGCTCAAGGAACAGGCCAACCTGATCATGGACACCGGACTGGCCTACGAAATGATGACGTTCAAGACCAAGGATCACGAGGAAGCGGTCAAGGCCTTCGTCGAAAAACGCAAACCGAATTTCGTCAAGGCGCAGGATTAAAGTTGCCGCGAGTTATCCGCGGTTGCTTGAGTCTCTGGAGGGCGCCGGTTTGAGATAGTTACGTTCCTGTCAGGAGGTGGAGCGTCCCCGCTTCGCCTCCTGATGCGGCTGAGTCCGCCGCGCTGACGGACGCGTCTTGAAGCCTGGCGATGGAACCGTGCCAGGCTGCGCCGCCGCGTAAGCGTGTAGCGATCTCTCGTGCTGCGCGTGAAGGAGCAGGCCCTGCGCGAGAGCGGCGGCGCGCCCCCAATGCGCTGTCGCCTCGCGGACCTCATCCGGCGTCGGCATCCGGCCGCCCATGTAAGCTACGCCCACCGCCTTTCTTACGCCGAGATCGCCCGCGGACACGCGTGCGCGACCTAATGTGCGCGCGAGCACCCATTCCGCGGTCCACAGCCCCAGGCCGCGGACCGAAGTGATTTTCGCGATAACCTCGTCGTCCGGCAGCAGTGCAAGCGCCGCAATATCGAGCGTGCCGTCGGCGACGGCGCGCGCGGCGTTGATCACGTATTCCGCCTTGCGCGTGGTGAATTGGAGCGCGCGGATATCGGCGATCTGGAGCGAAGCAAGATAAGCGGGGTCGAAGCCGTAGACAAAATGCTCGCCTAACCGGTGCTCCCTGCCGAAGGTTTTCGCCAGGCGCGCGCGCACCGTCGATGCCCATTTCAGATTGACCTGCTGAGCGCTGATACATCGGATGAGGGCCGTGAGCAGGTCCGCCTGAAGGACCGGACGAAAACCGCGATGGATCCGCGCCAGGTGCCCGATCAACGGATCAGTGCGGCACAGTTGCTCGAAATCTTCGAGCAGCGGCAGAAACGCCGCATTGAGCGCGGTTTCGGCCGCCTCACGATCCGCCGGATCCCCAACGAGCACCCGCAAGAATGGCTTTTCCAGCGGGCGGCGGATTTCACATGCGTACGGAATCGCGCGGCCGTGGTCGGCGGCGAGGCGTACGAGCCAGCGTCCGTCCCAGCGGTCGAGCAGGTCATCGCCCGAGCGCCGGAAAATCTCCAGCGACGCCGCGAAATCGATTGGTCCCGGCAGGGTTACTTCGAATTCCAGGGGACCTGGGCGCCGCGTCTTCATTCTCCGGATCAACCGGCCGCGCGCTTAGCCATCAGCGCATTCGCCACCTGGGGGGTCATCGTGTCACCGCCGAAAATGTCGAACGAGCCGCTACGCGCCAGTTCAGTCGCAATCCGCTGCGTCGCGGCCATCGCGACCCGCGCCGGCCCCGAAGCGGTGCTGACGCGAGCGACGCCGAGTCTTTGCAACTCCGCCGCGGACGGCACTCCCGGCACTCCCACAATGTTGATCGGCGCGTCAAGCGCCCTGGCCAAGTCGGCGATCGTCGCCGCAGGCAAAAAGCCCATGGGATAGAGGCAATCCGCCCCGGCCGCCTGATAAGCCTTGAGTCGGCTAACCACATGCTCGAAACGCGACGTTTTCTCGCCAACGCCGCGCAGGTAAACGTCGCTGCGGGCGTTGATTACGATCGGAACACCAGCCGCATCGGCAGCCGAGCGCGCGGCGCGGATCCGCTCGACGGCAACCGGCGGATCGTAGAGTTGTCGCTCAGCGCCATGCACCGTGTCTTCGAGATTGATTCCGACCGCACCCGCTTCGATCGCCAGGCGGACGGTTTCGGCAACTTCGCGTGCGTCATTCCCGAACCCCGATTCGATATCGGCCGTAACGGGCACGGCGACGCTATGAGCAATCCAGCGGAGGATCGTCAACATATCTTCCCTGGGCATTGCCTCGCCATCCGGATATCCCGCGGTGTGCGAGACTCCAGCGCTGGTGGTCGCGACCGCCCGGAACCCGGCATCCTCGAAGATTCGCGCGCTGGCCGAATCCCAGGCGTTGGGAAGCACCAGGATTTGGCGGCGGTCATGCATCTGTCGAAACGCCTGCGCCTTGTCTCTTTGGAGGTTGATATTCATAAATGCCTCACTGAATGGCCTAACCGGCGGCGCGGCTCGATTCAATCCCATGCATTTCCCGAAGCCGCACTCGGCGAGTCAGGCTGGCCGCTGACCGCTGTTGTGAACGAAACTGATCCGCGTCGATGTCGAAATAGCGATAGACGAGTTTTCGGCCGCGGCCCGGCGCACGAGGCTTGCAGGCGCGGTTTCGCTAATGAAAGTCGTGCGATCTCGGAACCGGTCCGGAGAGCTTCAGTTCGGTGAAACGGCGGCCAAGCACGTGGATTACCCCGTCCTGCTTCTGCAGCGGCCCTTCGACGATCAGGATTTGTGCTCGATGCAGCAGGGCGCGGTTGGCGTGAAAGTGCTCCGGAGTGACGATCGCATTGGCGATACCGGTTTCGTCCTCGAGGGTGAGAAACAGCAATCCCTTGGCGGTTCCAGGGCGCTGACGCACGATCACCACACCCGCGGCCTTGGTCCACGAACCGTTGCGCGCGTGGGCGAGTTCGGCAGCGCTGAGGATGCCTTCGGCGGCGAGACGTTGGCGCAGATGCGACATGACGTGCGGACCCGCCGTGAAGCCTGTGGCTGAATAGTCGGCCAGCGTTTCCTCCAGCGGTGTCATGCCGGGCAACTCCGGCGCTTTCGCGGGTTCGCCGGCTCCCGGGCGATCGGCGGAGGGTTCAGCGCCGGCCAACAGGCTGTCGGGATCTCGTTCGACCGCGGCCGCCTGCCATAGGGCCTCTCGCCGGGTCATCCCGAATCTGGCAAACGCACCGGCGTAGGCGAGTGCGGCGAGTTCGCGCTTGTTCGGTGCGACCCGCGCCGAAAAATCGGCGATCGATCGAAACGGCGCGGCGGCCCGCTCGCGCTCTGTGCGGAGCCCGGTCTCCTCGCGCAGCCCGCCGACGTACTTGAGGCCCATCCGAACCCCGAGCGACTGGCTCGTCGCCGAGCCGGCAGGGGCCGTTTCAACCGTGCATTTCCAGTCCGAACAGGCCACGTCAATCGGCATCACAGCGACGCCGTGGCGATGCGTGTCTTTGACCAGCGTGGCCGGATGGTAGAAGCCGAGCGGGTAGCAATTCAGCATCGCGGCCAGGAACGGCGCCGGGTGATGGCATTTCAGATATGCCGACGCATACGCAATAAGCGCGAAGCTCGCGGCGTGCGATTCGGGGAAGCCGTACAGGGCGAACGACGTGATCGAACGGACGATGCGGTCTGCTACTGCGCCATGGATTCCGTTGCGCGCCATTCCGTCACGCAGGCGCTGCTCGATTTTGCCCATCCGCGCCACCGAGCGCTTGAAGCCCATCGCACGGCGCAACTCCTCGGCCTCGCCGCCGCTGAATCCTGCGACCGCCATCGCCATCCGCAACAACTGCTCCTGGAACAGCGGCACCCCCAGCGTACGGCTCAGAATTGGTTCCAGCGTATGGTGGTCATAAAC
>DATEGX010000128.1:0-7155 GCA_035279875.1 Binataceae bacterium (SeqCode) | reverse complement strand
CCCCTAATCGATTGGGACGAGGCGACTTACGCCGAGGTTGCTCACGAAGCGGTAGCCAGCCACTCCTATCTGGATTTCACCTGGAACGGCCAGCCATATCTCAAGAAGCCGCCGTTGCTGTTCTGGTCGGTGGCGGCGTCGTTCAAGACCTTTGGTGAAAGTGAATTCGCCGCGCGCCTGCCCTCGGTCATAATGGGTCTCGGCACGCTGTTGCTGCTGTATGCGATGGCGGCGGAGGTCCTTGGCCGGTTCGGCGGATTTTTCGCTGGAATAGTGCCGCTCGGCTTCTACTTTTTCGTCGCGCGTGGAGGCCGTGAGTGCGCCACCGACGCGCCGCTGATTTTCTTCAGCACGCTGGCGATCTTCGCTTTGGGTCGAGCCCGAAAGAATCCGCGATGGGTGCCGCTTATCGGCCTCGCCTGCGGCCTGGGCATCTTGAGCAAGGGGCTGGCAGGCTTGATTCCGTTGGCGGTGGCCTGCATCTCGATTATCGCGCTCCCGGCTTTTTCGGCCGTCGGCCTCGCCGGCCTGGCGGGTGTTCTGGCGGTGACTGCCGCGGTTGCGGCGCCATGGTTCGTTTACCAGGCCGCGCACAACGGGACGCTGTTCTGGTCGACCTACGTCAAGCAGGAAACGCTGATGCGGGTCGCGAAGCATCTCGAGGATAACCCGCACGCGGCGAGTTTTACCGTGCGGACCTTCATGACGGAAGTGCGCCATCTATGGCCTCTGATCCTGCCTCTTGCCGGCATTTCAGCGGCATTTGTGCAGCGCCGAAACCTGCGAGGCATCCTGCGAATCCCGGCGCCGATCGTGGTCTGGATTCTATGGTTCGTGCTGGCCTTCCTGGCTGCCTGCGCGGTTCAGACCAAGCTCGGATGGTACGTGCTGCCGGCGTTGATTCCCTTTGCCCTGATTGCGGCGTCGGTGGTGGCTGCGGCATTGGCCGAAGCCGGTCCGGCGCGCGATTACTGCCGGCCGCTCGCGATAATCGCGATGGTGCTGCTGGTGCTGACCGAGATGCCCAACTGGGGGCGAATCGAGGGGGGATTTGCCATTCAGCGCGGGCAGAGCATGCCGAGTTACGAGATGGCGATGCGTGCCGATGCGCTCGCGGCGATCCGCGGCAGTGGGGAACTGTATTTCGCCGGCCTGCCGCTGCCTACGATGGTCTACTACAGCGACATGCGCTGCCATTTCGTATCGCCTTCCGAACCCGACTTCGAACTGACCGACCTGGGCGGTAATCCGGTCAGCGTCGCCTACCACGAAGTGGCGCTCAAAGACGCCGAAGGCGTCGTCACCGCGGTAGACAATTTCGACGAAGAATGGAGTCAGAGCGCTCCCGCGTTCGAACGGACTCCAACACTGGACACGCGCGACGCTTCTGCGGTGAGTGAAGAGGCCAGGCCCGCCGCCGAATAGGCGCACTGCCGCTGGTTGCCCGTCGGAAGGTTAGCCCCAGACCTCGTCTGCGGTCTCGACCACTAAACGCAGCTTGGCCATCTGCTCATCGATTGTGATCGCGTTGCCTTCCACGGTCGAGGAAAAACCGCATTGCGGGCTCAGGCAGAGCTGATCGAGTTCGACGTACTTCGCCGCTTCATCGATTCGCCGTTTGAGGTCGTCCTTGCGCTCGAGGGTTCCGCGCTTCGTGCTGACCAGGCCCAGGACGACCATCTTACCCGGTGGGACGAAGCGCAAAGGTTCGAATCCGCCCGAGCGGGCGTCGTCGTATTCCATGAAGTAGCCGTCAACGTTGAGTTGTCCGAACAACGCCTCGGCGACGTAATCGTAGCCGCCGGAGGCAACCCATGACGAGCGGTAGTTGCCTCGGCACATGTGCGTGCAAATCGTCATCCCCGGCGGCCGCCGCGCGACCGCCGCGTTGATGAGCCTTATGTAAGTCAGATGCTGGCTTACGCCGTCGCCGCCGAGCCGGGTAATGTACTCACGTTGCGCAGGGTCGTTGAGGTAAGCGAGGCTGGTATCATCGAGTTGCAAATAGGTGCAGCCCAGCTCTCCAAGTTTGGCCAGCTCAGCCGCGTAGACCTCGCCCAGGTCGCGCCAGAACTCCTCGATGTCGGGATAAACCGCCGGGTCGATCGCCGCGCGTCCGCCCCGGTAGTGCATCATGCTGGGCGATGGGATCGTCAGTTTCGGCGTTGCACTGGTTAGCGACTTCAGGAATTGGAAGTGGTCGCCGAAGATGCAGTGGTCAAGCCCAAGCTTGGCGCCCACGCGCATCGACGCGGCGGTGAACTCGAGGTCGCCACGCTCGTTGCGAAAATGGATTTTGAGGGGCTCGGCAGATTTGCTGACCCCGCCGACCTGGTAGAGGAAATCCATGTGCCAGGTGGCGCGTCGGAATTCGCCGTCGGTAATTCCGCTGAGGCCCGCTTCCTCCTGCATACGCACGGCCGTGCGAATCGCCCGGTCTTCCACCTCATGCAATTCGGATGCGGAAATCCGGCCCTGCTGATGCTTCTCGCGGGCCTCGAGCAATTCACGCGGACGGAGCAGGCTGCCTACGTGGTCGGCGCGAAAAGGCGGCGTTGTTCGTTTCATGACAATTTCCCGTGCTCATCGGCGCAAGCGGGGCAGCACCTCGCTCGCGAAACGCTCCAGCGAGCGCATCGTCTTGGCCGGCGCCAATCCGGGTAACTGCATCGCGAGGATGATCTCGGTGGTCTCCCCGGCGTCGAACAATTCGGCGAGTCGCTGCCGCACGTTTTCCGGCGAGCCGATAACTGCCCCTTGCTTGAGTCGTTCGGGGTCCGGCAAAAACCATTTCTGATCCGGGCTGGCCGCGGCCGAGAGCCATTTCGCGTAAAGCGCGGCCTGGTATATCGCCGGTCCTTCGATATCCGCCCACGCCTGCTCAAAACTGTCGGCGACGTAGACCAGGCGATTGCCGACGATGCTGAAGGCGGCTGGGTCTTTGCCGCATTTGACCAGCGTCTCGCGGTAGAGTTGTACTTCGCGCCGGCCGAGATTGCAGGCGAACGAAAGCCCCATCCGCGCGCCTCGCTCGATCGCCTTGCGCGCCATCCCGCCCCATAGCAGCTCCGGATACGGCTGGCTCACGGGGCGCGGCAAGACCCGCGCGTCGGTGAAGTTGAAGTATTTTCCGGTGAAGCTGAAGCGCTCGCCGGTCCACGCGCGTCTGAGAATTTCGATGGTCTCGAGTGTGCGCCCGAGCCGCTCGCCGCGCGCAACTTGAAAGCCTTCGAATTCCTCGGCGCGATAGCCGAGTCCGATGCCGAGTCGAAGGCGGCCACCCGAGATTACGTCGATTGTCGCGCTGTCCTCGGCCAGGCGCAGCGGATGGTAGAAAGGTGCCAGCAGCACGTAGGTGCCGAGCGTAACGCGCCGGGTGCGAGCCGCGATTGCCGCCAGCGTCGGCATCTGCGCCGCCAGGTAACCGTCGTCGGTAAAATGATGCTCGGTCAGCCAGATCGAATCGAAGCCAACTTGATCGACGAACTCGACCTGCCGGAACATCTCGGCGTAAAACGTCCCGAAATCCATTCCGCCGGAAGCCGGGTTGCGGAAATCCAGCATATATCCGAACTTCATTGTGCTGCTCATTTCAGGTCGCTCCTGCAGGATTCTCACTCGGGCGAAATCTGCCTGACTCGATTCGACCGTTAGCGCGGTTCGTACACCCGATTGGCGAGCGGATTTGACGAACCGCCGTCGATCACCAGTGTAGCGCCGGTGGTGAAGCTCGCTGCCGGGCTGGCGAGGTAAACGGCGGCGCCCGCGACTTCCTCAGGCTCACCCGCGCGCTGCATCGGAAAGGTCTCCTTGGCGCGTTTGGTGAAATCATCGGTGCGCGACCATCCCTTGCTGATATCGGTATGAAAAGGGCCGCAGATGATGCAATTGACTCTGACCTTCGGCCCGAATTCCTTGGCCGAGGCGACCGTCAGCAGGTTGAGTCCGGCTTTGGCCGATCCGTAGGGCGCAGTATCGGGGTCTGGCCGCAGCGACGAAGTCGACGAGATATTGATAATCGCGCCGCCGTCCCCCTTGACCATCTGAGAAGCAAACAGCGCGGTCAGCCGGAACGGCCCCTTGAGATTCACCGCAATGACCTTGTCGAACAGGTCCTCGCTGGTCTCGAGCGACGACGGGGCAATCGGCGACAAGCCGGCATTGTTGATCAGGACGTCGGCGTGTCCCCAGCGCGCAAAGACCTCCTCGGCCAGGCGGTCGCAATCGGCCCATTTACCGACATGGATTCCGTGCGCCGAACCGTCGCTGCCGAGTGCGCGGATTTCCTTGACCGTCGCCTCGCACGATTCGATCTTGCGGCTCGCCACCGCCACGGTGGCGCCCAGCGAGGCGAAAGCCAGCGCCATCCCGTGCCCGATACCGCGGCTGCCGCCGGTGATCACCACGACCTTGCCGGTAAAATCATAAGGGTTCTTGATTGGCTTCATTGGGCGCCAACCTCCAGCTCGATCATCTCCCCGTACTTCTTGATCGCGGCTTCGCGCAAGGCGGGAATATGCCCGCTCGGAAAGAGCCCGCCGGTGGCCTTGTAATCCCGCAGGATCTGGCGGGCGAGGGTGACCTTGTGAACCTCGGTCGGACCGTCGGCCAGGCCCATCACGAAGCTCTCGAGCACCTGGTCGACGAACGGCATTTCGGGCGTGACCCCGAGCGAACCATGAACCTGCAGCGCCCTCACCGCAACGTCATGGAAGACCTTGGGCATCTGCGCTTTGACCGCCGCGATATCCTTGCGCACTTTGAGATAATCCTTGTAGCGATCGATCCGCCACGCGGTGCGCAGTACCAGCAGGCGGAAGGATTCGATATCGATCCACGAGTCGGCGATCTTCTCCTGCACCATCTGCTTGTCGGCCAGCAGCGAACCCTGGGTGGTGCGCGACAGCGCGCGCTCGCACATCATGTCGAACGCTTTACGGACCTGCCCCACCGTGCGCATCGCATGATGAATACGGCCGCCGCCGAGGCGGGTCTGTGCGACCACGAAGCCGCCGCCGCGCGGTCCGAGCAGGTGGTCCTTGGGAATCTGCACATCCTGGTAGCGGAGATAGCCGTGAGTACCTTCCGCCTCCTGGCCTACGCCGACGTTGCGCACGATGTTAAGGCCGGTCGCGTCGGTCGGCACGATAAAGGTCGAAAGGCGCTTGTAGGGCGGCGCGTCCGGGTCGGTCACCGCCATCGTAATCAGGAACGACGCGTAGCGCGCGTTCGACGAGAACCATTTCTCGCCGTTGATTACCCAGTTGTCGCCGCGCAACTCCGCGCGGGTCTGAAAGACCTTCGGATCGGCGCCGCCCTGAGGCTCGGTCATCGAGAAGCACGAGACAATTTCGTTGGCGAGCAGCGGTTCGAGGTAGCGTTTCTTCTGTTCCGGCGTTCCGTATTTCGCCAGAATTTCGCTATTGCCGGTGTCCGGCGCCTGGCATCCGAAAACGGTCGGCGCGAAACGCGAGCGTCCCAGGATCTCGTTCATCAGGGCGAGCTTCAATTGGCCGTAGCCCTGGCCGCCGATCTCGGGCTCGAGATGACATCCCCACAACTTGCGCTTGCGCACCTGGTCCTGCAGCGGCCGGACCAGCTTGTTGCGCTTGGGATTGTTGACTTCGTAGGGCGAGTCGAGCAGGTAATCGAGCGGTTCGACTTCCTCGCGGACGAATTTTTCTATCCAATCGAGATCTTTTTGAAATTCCGGATCTGTCTCAAAATCCCAGCTCATGGTTTCCTTCCTCCACGAAAAGTCGCAGCTTGCAACGGCGCAAAAGCGTCGCGGCGAGACCGCGACTGTTTATACAATGGCGAGTGAAGACGTGAAAAACAGCTTGAACGGGGTGAACCTCGATGGCAACCGACTCTGAGGAGACCTTACAGCAACTCAATCGCCTGGTGCAGGCCAAAACCGGCGACCAGGCGGCCAGGGCGCATTCGCTGGAGACTCTGCCCGGCCATGCCGGCTTCAGTTATAGCTTCGTGCTCGAACGTTCGAGCCCGCTCGCGCCATCTGGCAAGCTGGTGCTCAGACTAGCGCCCCCCAACGTGAAGATCGCCGGGCCGGCGGATATCGTACGCCAGGCGAAAATCATGGCTTCCTTCGCCGGTACGGTGGTGCCGGTGCCGCCCATCTACTGGTACGGCGACGAGCCGCAATTCTTCGCCCGGCCATATTTCGTGGTCGGTTTTCTGGAAGGTGTTAAGCTCGCCGACGCGCCGTTCCCTGCCGATCATATGGGGCGGCTCGCGCGCAAGGGAGTGGAAACCCTGGCCGCGCTGCATGCCTTGCCATGGCAACCGCGGCGCGACGCTTTCGGCGATCCGTTCCCGCTCGCCGAAGAGATGAAGCGCCTGGACTACCTGCTCGACCGGCCGACGCTCGATCCGGCGGTGGTCGCGCGCGCCCCCGAATTGCGCGAACGGCTGCGCGCCACGCTACCAACCGATGCACGCTTGGGGTGCGTGCATGGCGATTTTCAATGGTCCAACGTGCTGTTCGACAGCGAGCGGCCGATCGCCCTCATCGATTGGGAAATTGCCTCGATCGGCCCCACCCTGATCGACCTTGGATGGCTTTCGTTCTTCGCCGATGCCGACAGTTGGGTGGAAACCGCCGAGACCCGGGTCCGACCGCTCTCACCGGAGGAGATTTTCGAGACCTACGCGCGGGCGGCCGCCTTTCCGGTCTCGGCCGGCGAAGTGCGATGGTTCCGCGCGTTCGCCGGTTATCGCTTCGGCGTGATCACATGCTTCAACCTGATGCTCCATCGGCGCGGCAAGCGCGACGACCCGCATTGGGAGGATATCGCGTTGTCGGCGCCGCGAATGTTCGAGCGCGGCCTCGAATTGATTGGGTGAGCTGGAAACGAAGTCAGACGCGCGCGTCTATACTCGTCCCAGTAGAAGCAGAATCAGGAGTATTACGAACACCAGTCCCAGGCCGCCGCTGGGATAATAACCCCAGCCCGCGCTATAGGGCCATGCGGGAAGCGCTCCGAACGCTAGGATGAGGACAATGATTAGTAGGATCAGGTTCATAAGAAAATGATCTCACAGATTCCCCATCTCACAATGAAATAGTTTCGCGCGGCATTCTCGCGCTTGAGAGGAATCGCATTTTTCGGCGCTTTTCTCGAAAAATTCCCC
>DATEGX010000127.1:0-2207 GCA_035279875.1 Binataceae bacterium (SeqCode) | reverse complement strand
GAGGCCGCCCAAGCCGGCCCGGTGCGTTTGTTCGAGCTGCCGCTGGCGCCGATCGATCAATCGGCCATTCTTTACCGTTTTCGAATCAGAGCCGACGATCTCGAGACGAGCGCCTATGCCGAGATGTGGTGCCGCGCGGCGGGCCTCGGCGAAGCCTTCTCTCGCGGCCTCGACCAAAAGGTTCACGGCAAGGGCGATTGGACGACCGTCGAAATCCCCATGTTCTTGCAACAGAGGCAATTCGCCGACTTATTGAAGCTGAACCTAGTTTTCGAAGGACCGGGCAAAGTGCGCCTGACCGACATTCAAGTGCTTGCCGCGCCGCTGGTCAGTCAAGGAGCGTAACCGTTCACGCCCCGGCGAGCAGTGAGGGAGCCGGCAGGCCGGCGAAGTGGGCCTGCACGGCGGCGGCGAGGTATTCGAAGCTGTTGCGAGACTGTCGATGGCAGGTTTCAACGACTGTCAGAATCGTTTCGACGAAATGGCTTCCGCGGGCGCTTTGCGTTCCGAAGGAGAGCTTGCGCCAGATCACCGCCGGACGCAAGGCGCGCTCGCTGACGTTGTTGGTCGGCTCGATTCCCTCGACGTCCAGAAACGTCCAGAGCCAGTCGCGATGGTCGTACAACGGCCCGCACATCCCGGCCAGCTTCGGATGATCGCTGAACGCCCCGCGCAGCAGCAAGCTGTCGATCTCCTGACGGATCGGCCGCATCAGACGCAACATTCCCGCGCGGGTGATCGTCCCGTCGCGGCAGCGCGCCCCATGCCGAAACAACTCGCGCGTCGGACGCATCAAGTCGCGCCCAAGACGTTTCACTTGGTGGTCCGGGTGGTCGATCAGCGCCTGAAAATCCCGCTTCAGATGCGCCCAGCACCACTGGGGCCTTCCCACGTTCCAGTACATTTTCGCCCGGTCGCAGTTGACCACGCCGTCGAAGGCGTCGCCGAGCAGTTCGTGAAGCACCGTAGCGGCCCGCGTGGTCCGTTGCGCAAAGACGGTGTAGGCGCCGGCGACGAAGGTCCACAACCAGGATTTGGCCTGGGCTTCCTTGGTCGGCGATTCGTCGATGCCCAGCACCGGTTCGGTCGGCAATTGCGCCGCCAACTCCTCGTAGGCTGGCCTGAGCGCGTCCGTCGCCTGATTTTGCAGCTTGACGACCCAACCCGCGGAGCAGGGTTGATGGAGCACCTGCTCCAGGAACAAAGCCACGCGCCGCTTGCTCTGCTTGAAGCAACCCATGAGCAACGCGGTCAGCGCCACCAGCCGCGGTCCGCCCTGACTGTGCGGCACGCCAGGCGGAAGGGGGGCGCAAGTCCTTGCGGAGCACCTGGGACAAGTCAGTCGGTGCAGTTGATATTCGGTGACCAACGGTTTGATTTCGGGAATTTCCCAGACCTGGTGGCGCAGCGGGTCCGAGTCGCTGCCGGCCAGCGGTTCGCTGCAACGCCGGCACGCCAGGGGCCTGACAGGGACGACGGCCTGACAGTGCTCGGCGGGAATCAACCTCCGCTCGTGTTTGGAATGGCCGGCTTGACCGCCTGCCTTTTTGCCGCTCTTCTCTCTTTGCGGGGCCGGCTTGGCATGAGGATGTTCGACGCTCGGCGGCAGCGACGAATTGCGGGGAGTTTTCTTCACTGCGGCGACCTCGGCTTCAAGAGCCGAGATGCGTTTCTCATAATAATCAATCACCGCCTGCAGCAATGCCCGAAAGTCCGGCGGCAAAGCGGCGATCTGTTCAGGAGTAATCGGCGGTCCCAGCGACATGCCCATGATGTCGCTGATTTTGCCGGCTGCGCGAAGACCAATTTTGCCGTCCCCGCTACGCCGGGGCGTGAACGGTTACGCTCCAGCCGTCGCAGCACTTCGTCCTCGATTCCCAACACCACCCTTGCCGCAAGGGCGACGATCCAAGTAAAGTAGCTCATGGCGTCCTTTCCGAGAGATGTGCGGATCAACAACAACGCATGTTTTCGCGGAAAGGCGCCGTTTTCTCCAAGTCCACTTCATCCTCGTCACCCGCCACGGCTCAAACTCGGCCAATCACGCGCACCAGAGAGATCGCACCCTCATCAATCGTTCCAAATTGATGAGTGAGTTCGTGAAATATATACATATCCAAAGTACCAGGGTCCATATTGTCCCATGTGGTTCCAGTTATTCCGTCGTTTAGCCGCAACTGATAATAAGTGAGCGCCTTCACCCACCC
>DATEGX010000126.1:0-3921 GCA_035279875.1 Binataceae bacterium (SeqCode) | reverse complement strand
GCCCCTCGGCTCCTTCTTGCGGCGGATGTCGCCGACCGGATTGCGGTCGATCAGCCGCCGCTCTTTGACCGCAAAGGAGAACAGGTGCGACAGAGTCGCGATGTAGCGGTTGACGGTCGCGCCGCTGCGCCGATATTCCTTGGGCGGGATGATCTCGCCGGTCTTCTTGTCCTTCCGCGGCTTGCCTCGGGTGAAGGTTTCCGCCCCGCAGGCGTCGCGCGCTTTCGAGACGGCATCGGCTGTTATCTCGGCGACGCTCTTGCCGGCGAACTGCTTGGACCACCAAGTGAGCTGAAGCGTGCGGGCGGCGCGCTGCACCTCGTCGAACTCCACCAGGACCGTCTCCGCGTAGTCCTTGGCGAGCGCGTCGAAACTGGTGCGCTTAGCGGCGGCGTGCGGAAAGTGCCGCCCTTCGCGGATCGCCGTTTCGATTGAGGCCGCCCACGCCTCTGCTTCCTTCCGGTTCGGGAATGTCGCCGACTCGGACGAGCGGCCCTTTACTCGTACCTGCGCACGATAGGAGACATCCTTCGTGAGCGGCGAGACGATGCGCTGGATTGAAGCCATGGGCGCCTCGGTGCACTGCGTGCAGCGGTGAGTAAGTCGCTGCACGGAGTCTGCACCAAATAACGCATACAGTGAAGCTCACGAGCCTGGCGCGCTCGCAAGACACTGATATTTAAGCTGAATTGGTGGGCCGTGTAGGGATCGAACCTACGACCAAGAGATTAAGAGCCAGTTTTTGCACGAACCCAAACGAAAGCGCCGGACGTAATTGCGCAAGTTTCCTGGTCGTTATTGTGACGCTGTCCACCCAGTTCGGCTGAGTTCGGCGGCGTCCGGTAGCAAAGTGGTAGCAGATTCCGAGCGGCCCATGGACTCCGTGGCCTTGGGACAGGGCCATTGCATCACGAGGGCATGCACCGAGATGCACCTAGCCAGCGGTGCCGCCCCGATCTGGGATCGATTAATCGATGGTTATCCCTATAAAGATCGATTAAAGATACACCGACTTGACCTGGCTTGCGTTAACCCTCAGAATCAATGCTCGGTTAATCGAGCGCTATGCTCTTAACGATTGGTTAAACGAGCATGAAAATCACCCAATCAGCGGCCCTTGCCCCAAGCCTGGCTTCTGAGGCCAAAAAGCTCGGAGCGGCCCTCGCGCGCTTGCGCATCGCCCGAGGAATAAAGCAGGACCAAGCAGCACTGCGAGCCGGCCTCTCACGAAATACGGCATATCGCCTCGAGAAAGGCGATCCCGGGATTGCGATTGGCCAGATCCTGCGCTATCTCGATGCCATTGTGCCGGATAAGACTTTATTCGAGCTGTTGTCTGAAACCGATCCCGCTCTGGCCGCACTCGGCGCTCAAGAACAACGTCGGCGCGCCAGGGAGCTCTCGAAGCGCGAACTCGACGAAATCGACTTTTAGCAAATGGCGGCAAAGGAAGAGAAGCTGTTTGTCTTCGCGCACCTCGATGCCGAGTGGGTGCCCTGTGGGCAACTCACTCTGACCGAGGACGGAGCAGAGTTACTTGCCTCGACATTTGCCTATGGATTGAAGTACCTGGACCGCCCGGGCGCTCTGGAAGTGGACCCGGTGAGCTTGAGCATCGGAGACAAGAGTGGCGTGCGAGGCAAGGCTCTCTTCCCACCGAACAATCTTCCATTCTTCGGTGGAATTCGCGATGCCGCACCAGATGCTTGGGGACGGCGGGTAATTGAGTCTCGTCTCAAAGTACCCGCAAACAGCCTGCCAGAGTCGACTTATCTGCTGCACGCGGGCAGCCAACGCGTGGGTGCACTTGACATTCGACCCTCGCGAGAAACCGAACCCACATCGGGATATGGCACTTGGGACAATTTGCAGTACCTGATGGATGCTGCCCAGCGTATCGACGAAGGCTTGCCTATCCCCGCACACCTGGAAGAAATCTTCGCGGAAGGCACCCCTTTGGGCGGCGCCCGCCCCAAGGCGACCGTTCGAGATGCCGAACAGGTGTTGTGGCTCGCCAAGTTTCCCAGTCAAAAGGATGCCATGAGCGTTCCCGTGGTAGAAACCGCAACGCTGCGCTTGGCCGCAACCGCAGGCCTCACGGTTCCGCCAGTCAAGTTGATTGACCTCGGCTCCCGAACCGTAATGCTGATCCGCCGATTCGACCGATATTGGGCCAAGCCGGGTCGCGACGCTCAGCTGGCTGAGGATCTCCTGAGTCCAGCACCTGCCGACGGGCTCGTCGAGAAACGCTTAGGATTCGTCAGCGGCCTAACGCTCATCGCATGTGCGGCCATGGAATCACCGGACAAGTCTTATGGCGACCTGGCGCAGGCCATCAGAAGGTACTGTCACCCAAGCGTGATTCGGCAAGACAACCGAGAGTTGTTCGAGCGGCTGATCTTCAATATCTTCGTCACTAACGATGACGATCACCTCCGTAACCACGGCTTTATCTGGGATCCCCGTCTCCCCGGATGGAGACTGAGCCCGCTTTACGATGTTATGCCGCGCGCGACCCTGGCGTCCGAACGCCGCCTGCATCTGGGCGTCGGACCAGAGGGCAGGAACGCCACCTTAGACAACGCTTTCGCCGGGCGCGAGATATTTACGCTATCGACGGAATCGGCCAGCCGGAGCATAGCGAGAATCTGGCAGATCGTGCGCGAATGGAAAGTGCACTTCGAACAATACAATGTACCTGCAGATCAGATCGAAAAGATCGAGCCAGCCTTTCGGCATATTGACGAAATCTCCACCCCGGCACTTCGCAGGCTGCTTCCCTGAGGACAGAACGAGCAACGACTCTGCGACATGCGCAACGAGTGGTGGCAGCGGTTACTGGTCTGCGAAGCAGTGACGCATTGGCAGTCAGTCCGGTTCATCCGGTAATATGCTCGGTCAGGGGTGTCCTTAGCGCTGAGTCGTTTTTTCCGATCCGCACGACAACGCACAAGAAGATGGGGAAGAGATGACAGAGCCCTCCCGCGCGGTGTTCCTGAGCTATGCCTCCGAGGATGCGGAGGCGGCCGAACGCATTGCCGATGCGCTCAGGGCAGCCCGGATCGAGGTCTGGTTCGACCGCAACGCCCTGCGCGGCGGAGATGAATGGGATCGGAAGATCCGGCGCGAGATCAAGGACTGTGCGCTGTTCGTGCCCATCATCTCGGCGAACTCCGAGGCGCGCCACGAGGGCTACTTCCGCCTGGAATGGGATCTGGCCGACCAGAGAAGTCACATGATCGCCCGCGGCCGTCCCTTCCTCGTGCCGGTCGGCCTCGATGAGACGCGCGCAGAGGATGCCGGAGTCCCGGACTCCTTCCAGCGAGTACAGTGGACGCGCTTGCCCGACGGAGCGACGCCGCATGAGTTCATAGAGCGGATCGATCGGCTGCTATCCGCCTCGCAAGCGCGAGTGCACATCGCGAATGCCGCACACGTTGCGCCAGGCGTAGCACCGTCCGCACCGGCCGCAAGTACCGCCCGACCATCCTCATCCCTATCTTACGATTCGAGTCCTGCGAGGCATTCGCGGAAACCCTGGGGGGTGGTTGGCGCAATCGCCCTGATGGTCCTGCTCGGCCTCGGGTACTTTGCACTGAGCGAGAGGCACTCGCCTACCGCGGCGGTGGCGGTCACGGCGCCGCCCCAGGTGGCGGCAACGTCGGCGGCTGTCATTGCCTCCAGTTCCATCGCGGTGTTGCCGCTGGCGAACTTGAGCCGCGATTCCGACCAGCAGTACTTCTCGGATGGCCTCTCCGAGAGTCTGATCACAGCACTCGCCCAGATCCCCGCGCTCAAGGTGATCGGCAAGAGCTCCTCGTTCCTGTTCCGGGATTCCAAGGAGAGCAGCCACCAGATCGGCGAGCAGCTCGGCGTCGCGCACCTGCTGGTCGGCAGCGTCGAGCGCTTCGGGGATCAGAT
>DATEGX010000125.1:0-2291 GCA_035279875.1 Binataceae bacterium (SeqCode) | reverse complement strand
TCGTCAGATGACTCCGGCCTCCTGGAACTTGGCAACGTCGTCCCAGCTATAGCCGAGTAGTTCGGTCAGAACGGTCTCTGTATGCTCACCCAATTCGGGCGCGCGGCCATGCGGATCCCCCGGCGTCTGGCTAAGTATTACCGGCACCCCGACCAGCTTGGTGGTGCCGAGCGCGGGATGCTCGTAATCCACCACGTAGCCGTTGGCGAGCACCTGCGGATCGTCGGGCAGGTCGGTGATCTTGTTGACGATCGTATAAATGAAATCCCCGCCTTCCTTGAGGATTTTGAGCCATTCGGCGCGCGGCTTGGTCATAAAGACCCGATCAAGCACCACTACCAGGTCACGATGGTTCTTGGTCCGGGAGCGCATGTCCTTGAAACGCTCGTCCTCGATGCATTCCGGAATCCCGAGTGCGACGCAGAAATCCTTCCAGTAACGGTCGGTCTGCAGCATTCCCAGGCAAAGCCATAGCCCATCGGCGCAGCGATAGTGATTCCACAGCGGGTTGTAAGCGTCATCGCGCGGCGCGCGCGGCATTTCCTTGCCGAGAATCGAGCGCATCGAGACATTCAGTCCCTGGAGCGCGATCATCGACCCCAGGTGAGAGGCATGAATCTCCTGGCCGACCCCCTGGCGCTCGCGGGCGACGAGCGCGGTCATCACTCCGTAAGCGAGCATAATCGCACCCATCTGGTCGGCGATCCCGCCGGTCAGATAAATAGGCTCGTCGGTCTTAAGGCAGGCGATATTCATAATGCCGGAGCGGGCCTGCGCCATGTAGTCGAAGGAAGGCTCGCCGCTGTCGGGGCCATAGGGCCCGTAGCCGGTCGAATTTGCGTAAATGATTTTGGGATTGCGAGCGCTCAGGTTCTTGTAGCCAAGCCCGAGCCGATCCGCGACCCCCTTGCGGAAATTCTGCACGAAGACGTCGCTTTTCTCCGCCAGCCGGTAAACGATCTCGCGCGCGTCGGGTTTGCTGAGGTCGAGCACGATGCTGTGCTTATGACGATTGTTGGCCTCGAAATAATAATTGGTTCCGCTCTTCGCGGTGGACGAGGAGCCGCCCATCGACATGATCCCGCGACCGGGGTCACCCTTCCCGCGCTCCTCGATCTTGATGACTTCGGCACCCATGTCGGCCAACATCGCGGTCGCGACCGGGCCCTGCTGCCAAATCGTCCAATCGATGATTCTTATGCCTTTAAGTGGTGCATCCATGGGGTTTCCTATAGCACAAGAGAAAGACAGGGGTTAGCCTTGTCGACAACGGAAATCAACCAAACGAAGGCATTGCTCGCACCTCTGGCGCGCGCAGAATCATAATCCGGTGCTTCGCTATTTCATCAATTTTCTCTATCCACCGCGATGCGCCGCATGCGGCGACCGGCTCGGCGTGGATTCGACTCTGCGGGTATGCCTGTCCTGCATCGCGCGAATCGAGCGGGTGCCGTCGCCGATATGCGAAGTGTGTGGAATACCGCTCTTGGGCTCGCAAGGAGAATCGGCAGGATGGTGCCGGCCGTGTGCCGAGTCGCCGCCCCATTTCGGACGCGCGCGTGCGATCGCGCGCTATCGCCCCGGCGTCGCCGAAGAGGGCCAAGTCGTACCCTCGTTGATTCGCCGTCACAAATACGGGCTCGATCAATCGCTGTCGCGCGCGCTCAGCCAATGCCTTGGCGATGGGCTGCCGCTCGATGGTGAGCGCTACGACGTGGTGGTTCCGGTACCCCTTCATCAGGGGCGGCTGCGATGGCGCGGGTTCAACCAGGCGGCGCTACTCGCTGCTGCGATCGCCGGCAAAATCGGCTGTCGTCTGGACGTTTCCGCCCTGTTGCGCACACGCGCAACCTCGCCCCAGACCTCACAGGATAAGCGCCAACGCCGGCTCAACGTGCGTGGGGCGTTCGCGGTCCCGCGTCCGCACCGTATCGTCAACCGGCGGGTTCTGCTGGTCGACGATGTGATGACAACGGGTGCGACCGTCGACGAATGCGCGCGCAGCCTGCTGGCAGCCGGGGCTCGCAGGGTCGACGTGCTTACCCTGGCGCGCGTGGTATGAGTCGGGAACGGCGAGATCTGTGGGACAAACGCAACCGGACCGCCCTACCCGGCGAGCCCGAGGTCTCGGTGCGCGAGTTCGAGCCGTTGTTGCCGCGTGGCCGAGCCCTCGACGTCGCGGCTGGGCCCGGCCGCAATAGTATCGCGCTGGCCCGCGCCGGCATGCATGTGATTGCGGCCGATTTTTCGCCACCAGCGATGCGCTCACTGGCGGCGCTGGCGGCCCGTGA
>DATEGX010000124.1:0-2308 GCA_035279875.1 Binataceae bacterium (SeqCode) | reverse complement strand
CCTTCGGTGCTTCGCTCGCATGGGCCGGACCGGCTCGAGGTTCGCGAGTCTACTGGCATGAGCGGCGTGATCTCTATCCCCAGGGGGTTGCCTCGGGCGATCCCGATCCGCACAGCGTAATCCTTTGGACGAGGCGTCCGTTTGACCCTCCATTCGACCGGGGCACACGCCAGCTCCTGACCGTCGAGGTAGCCGAGGACGAAGGCTTTCGCCGGGTCATTGCGCACGCGCAGGAGCCGGTCTTAAGCGCTGCGGACTGGACCGCGCGCGTTCTCATTGGCGGACTCAAGCCGGCGCGCACTTACTGGTATCGGTTTACCGGCACCGACGGAAGCGGCAGCCGCGTCGGCCGCACGATCACTGCGCCGTTGCCAAACGATCCGCGCACAGTGAACTTCGCCTTCGTGAGCTGTCAGGATGTCAATGAAGGCAAACTCAACGCCTATCGCCGGATGATTTACGAAGATGAACGTGCTCCCGCAGCCCAACAGCTCGACTTTGTGCTGCACCTTGGTGATTTCATCTACGAGGTGGTCGAGTATCCCGACGAGGTCAAGACACGCTACGACCGCACTATCTATGAGGTTGCGCGCATCCCGGACGGCCAAAAGGCCGCCGGCAACTTCCACATACCGCTGACCGTCGATGGCTACCGGGCGATATACAAAGGCTATCTCGCCGATGCCGACCTCCAGAACGCTCGCGCGCGCTGGCCGTTCGTCGCCATGTGGGACAACCACGAATTCTCTTGGCAGGGCCGGCAAAGCATCGTCCAGGCGGGCGGCAGCCCGCAGCCCGGCCAGACCGTCAAGGTCGCCGCCAATCAGGCCTGGTTCGAATATGTCCCGGCTCGCGTGTCGCCGCCGAGCGGCTCGCTTGCCGAATTCGGGGCGGTTGCGGTCAAGAACGTTAAGATCGACAAGTGGGACGTGAATGGGCTGGGGCTAGAGCCGAACAATCTGACGGCGATCCGCAGCCTGATCGGTTATCGGGCGTTCCGCTACGGCAAGCACCTCGACCTTCTAATTACCGACCAGCACAGCTTCTGCGGCGACGACCCAACTGACGCTGAGGGGGTTGGAAAAATTTATGACCCAGCCTTCAACGGAATGTTTTCCGAAGAGGCGATGATCGCGCTCGACGCGGGACGCGCCTGCGACGGCGGGAGACCGCCCGCCGAACTCCACTTCCGCGATGTGCGCATTCCGAATCCGCGCAAGGAGAGGCCGCCGCGGACCATCCTCGGCGCCGACCAGAAGGCCTGGTTCAAGGACGAGCTGCGCAAGTCAAAGGCGACGTGGAAAATCTGGGGCAATTCGCTTGGCGCGCTCGACCACCGCGCGGACCCGCAAAATCTCCCCTCCGGTATGGTCGAGAAGCCCTGGCCTGCGGAGACCTATGCGCAGGTCGGCAGTAACGACTACGGATCGGCCTATGCCGAGCGCAAGGAAATCTACGACCTCGTGCGCGCAGCGAAGATCACCGGCTTCGCGATCGTTTCGGGGGACCGGCACAGCTTCTGGGCTGGATATGCTGCCGCCGAGCTTCCGCCGCGGAAATTCGAACCCGTGGGATTGAGCTTCGTCGGCGCGTCGCTGGCAAGCCCGGGCACGATGGAAGCCTTGGAGCATCGCTTACCCAAGGATCTGCCAATCCGCGCCTTGTTCCTCGCCGATCGGCCGGACGGCGCAAAGCCCGACTGGACGTACAACATGCTGGTGAAGCACGGCGTCCGCTCTTGCCTTGAATATGCCAAGAGCTTCGACCTCAAGCGCGCACGGTCGCTGTCCAATCCGGATCTGGCTCCGCACCTTGAGTTTGTAGATCTTGGAGGACACGGTTACGCGAAGGTCCAGTTGTCGGCCCATGAGATGCGCACCGAGTTTGTCTGCATCCCGCGCCCCATTACGCGCAGCGAAAGACCGGACGGAGGACCCATCAGGTATCGGGTATTACTCACTGCTGCAATGTGGAAAAGCGGAGAGCGCCCGCGACTGAAGACATCGGTGCTCGAAGGCGACGTTGGACTGGCGATTTGAGGGACTCACGGTGCTGGATGTTCCAGGTCGAAAGTTTGAATTCAGGCTGGAACTTTGTCGTTCGATCACTTGCCACTAGCTTTAGCTAGTGGGCAAGTTGTGGAAAAGAAGTGAGACTTCAGTCGAAGTAATAGAATGGAGATTTCGTCCTTAATGCTTCAGCTAAAGTGAGAATGCAATCTGGAGTTGGGCTAAAGCCTCGCGTTTCTTAATCCCGTACCCACTAGCTAAAGCTAGTGGCAAGTGAGCTAGTGGTAATTGAGCTGGTG
>DATEGX010000123.1:0-2722 GCA_035279875.1 Binataceae bacterium (SeqCode) | reverse complement strand
ATGGAATACTTCGAGCGCGTCCAGCTTCTCTCCGGTCCCGGCGAACAATATCGGGGCGCCGGTCACTGCCCGCACCGAGAGCGCCGCGCCACCGCGGGCGTCGCTATCGAGCTTGGTCAGGATAACGCCGGAGATTTGCAGACGTTCATGGAAGCCTTGGGCGACGTTAACCGCGTCTTGCCCGGTCATCGCGTCGACGACCAGCACTATATGGTGAGGCTGGGTCGCGGCCTTGAGCCGCGTCAGCTCGTCCATCAGATCTTCGTCAATCTGCAGGCGGCCCGAAGTATCGATCAGTAGAACGTCGTTCCCGCCAAGATCGGCCTTGGTGATTGCGCGGCTAGCGATCTCGACCGGGTCCTGATCTTCGTGCCCGTCAGCGACCGGGATACCGGTTTGCTGGCCCAGCACCCGCAATTGTTCCATCGCCGCCGGTCTTCGCACGTCGGTCGAGACCATCAGCGGATAGCGTTTGCGCTCGCTTTTCAGGAAGCGAGCGAGTTTCGCGAGCGAGGTCGTTTTGCCCGAGCCTTGCAGGCCGACCAGCATTATTTTGACCGGTGGTTTGACCTTGAGGTCGAGCTCGCGGGCCCGTCCGCCCATCACCTCGCATAGCTCGGTCGCGACGAACTTGATCAGGTGCTGCTCGGGCGAGAGCGAGCGCAACACCTCCTGGCCGAGCGCCTTCTTCTTTACATGGTCAACGAAATCGCGGACCACCCGGATATTGACGTCGGCTTCGAGCAGGGCAAGACGAACCTCCCGCAGCGCCTCATCGATATTGCGCTCGGTGATACGGCCCTGACCACGGAGCTTTTTAAAAACGCCTTCGAGTCGATCGCTGAGGGTATCGAACATGATTTGCAGACTTCGGTGCGGCGGCAGGACGGACGGCTGGAACGGATGCCTCGGATCTAAAACCGGATGACGTTCAAAAGTGGAAGGCTAAGCCAGGGGTGCCGAATTGTCAACGATGCTTTGTCGAGCCCGGCCCACCTTCCACCGGCTCCACGCCTAGACGGTCATTCTATCAAGTGAGCGGTACTGGATCGCCTCGCTCAGATGATGCGCCTGGATTGCGCCGCCGTCGTCGAGGTCCGCAATCGTGCGCGCTACCTTCAAAATGCGGGTGTACGCACGAGCACTGAGGCCCAGACGATTTACCGCAAGTTCCAGTAAACGTTCACCTGCTGAATCAACTTCACACCACCTATGTAACTCGCGGGCGCCCATCTGAGCATTGCAATATAGCGCCGTACCGCGAAAACGGGCCAATTGCAGGCTTCGCGCCTGATTCACCCGCTGGCGTATCGCCGACGAGGTTTCGCCGCTGCTACGCCCGACCAGTTCGCGGTATTTGACCGCCGGCACCTCGATATGGATATCGATGCGATCGAGCAGCGGCCCGGATATCCGCGACCGGTAGCGCTGAATCATCATCGGGGAGCAGGTGCATTCGTGCTGGCTATCGGTATAAAAGCCGCATGGGCAGGGATTCATCGCCGCAATCAGCATCACTCCTGCCGGAAATGTCATCGTGCCCATCACGCGGGCAATCGTGATCCGACCGTCTTCGAGCGGTTGGCGGAGCACTTCAAGCACGTTTTTGCGAAATTCGGGCAGTTCGTCCAGGAACAGAACGCCGTTATGTGCGAGACTGACCTCGCCTGGACGTGGAATCGGCCCGCCGCCAATCAGTCCAGCGTCTGAGATCGTATGGTGCGGCGAGCGGAATGGCCGGGTGGCGATTAGCGCGCGCCCATCGAGCACGCCGGCGACGCTATGGACCTTGGTGCTCTCGACCGCCTCTTCAAAGGTCATCGCGGGCAGGATCGTCGGCAGCCGCTTCGCGAGCATGGTTTTGCCAGAACCGGGCGGCCCGATCATCAGGACGTTATGGCCCCCGGCGGCAGCCACCTCGAGGGCCCGTTTGGCCTGCTCCTGTCCTTTTACCTCGCTGAAATCGACCTCGTAATGACTTGCGTTCTCGAAGATCTCGCCGAGATCGACCGACGAGGGCTGCAGATCGCGGTGGCCGTCGAAGAACTCGATTGCCTCGCGCAGAGTATCCACCCCGAGCACGGCAACCCCTTCGCCCGCCACCGAGGCCTCGGGCGCGTTCTCCCGCGGAACCAAAATCCCGGCAAGCCGGCGCGAACGCGCCAGCAGGGCACTTGGCAGGGCCCCTTTGACGCCCTTTACGCGACCGTCGAGGGCAAGCTCGCCGAGTACCAGGTACTGTGCCATCCGGTCGCGCTTTTCAAGGACGCTATTGCCGGAAGCGGCCAGGATTCCGAGCGCCATCGGCAGATCGAACGCCGAGCCCTCCTTGCGGGTATCGGCCGGAGCAAGATTGATGGTGGTGCGTCCGCCGGGAAATTCGTAGCCGGAGTTGCGAATCGCCGACTTGACCCGGTCGAAGGCCTCGCGCACGGCGCCTTCGGGCAGGCCGACCATGCGGAAAGAGGGTGTGCCGCTGCCGCTATCGACCTCCACTTCGACCGGGAAGGCGTCAACTCCGGAAAGCGCGCTTGAGAGTACGCTGGCGAGCAACCTGCTACCTCAGTTGAACAAGCCTACAGATAGGCAAATGTAGCACAAAATCGCGCATAGACAGACAGATAAGTTCTATGGTAGGAAGCGACTGATTAGTTCTTGTTTGTGCTAGTGAGCAAAAATGCCGCGTCGATAGCAAGGAGGAGGGAACCATGGCTAACACTTA
>DATEGX010000122.1:0-13597 GCA_035279875.1 Binataceae bacterium (SeqCode) | reverse complement strand
GTGATGCTCGCCCCCGCGCCTTGAGGGATTCGCGTGCGAACGTATGCGCTAGGCGGGTTTGCGGCGCATCATGCCGGCACGGCGCGCCTTGACGACGATTTCGCCGCGTTGATTCACTCCGCGATGCTCGAAAACGACTACGCCCCATTGCGGACGTGATTTTGATTCGCTGATTTCGACGATTTCGGTCTCAGCCGTTATTGTATCGCCAATAAAGACCGGCTTGGGAAATTCGGTCTTGTCGAAGCCCAGGTTCCCGACCGTCGTCCCCAGGGTCAGTTCCCCAACCGAGAGTCCGACCACCAATCCGAGCGTAAAGATGCTGTTGACCAGACGCTGCCCGAACTCGGCGTTTTTCGAGAATTCGGCGTCAAGATGAAGCGGCTGCGGGTTCATTGTCAGCGCGGTGAACAGCAGGTTATCGGTTTCGGTAACCGTGCGGCCCGGCTGATGCTTAAAGACATCGCCGATGTGAAATTCCTCGAAGTATTTTCCGGCCATGGGATCCCTCTCGCGTGCGAAGAACTGGGCTAGTGAATACAAAATTATCGGGCCCGGCGCGAGCCTCGGAAAAGCCCGATATAGCCGAGACCCGGCCCCCGGGACACGCTGATAGGAGTTAGGTCGACGCTGCGGTCAGCCGGACGCCGCCGCTTCGGGCGACAATTCCTCGAGCGTCTTGCCGCGGGTTTCCGGGATGAAAAGGAGGACCAGTAGAGCCCCGATTACCGGACCGGCGGCAAATACCGACGCCGCGTTGCCCAAGCCACCCAGGGGCTCCGACAGCATCCCGGCGATAACCGGCGCCAGCGTCCATCCAAGCTGCCCAATGACCTGCACCGTCAGGCTGAAGCCCGTCGCGCGCGCCCCGGTTGGAAACAACTCGCTTGAAAGGGCCGAGGTCGCGGTCCGCGCTCCCTGATAGGCAAACATCGTTACCATCAGGGCGAGCAGAATCGAGTTGTGGGCGTCGCTGTGAAACAGGCTCGCCATCGCCCCGGCGGTTATCAGGAAAAAGAGCGTCGTCGTGGCCCTGCGCCCTATCCGATCGAGCAATTGGCCGCTAATCAGGGTCCCGGCGGTGCCCAAAAGATAGGCAAATACCACCGCCAGACCGACCTGCGGCGAGGTCCAGTGATGGTCGCGCTTGGCGTATAGGCTGAAGAACGAGATGGTCGGACCGCCCGCCAGTCCGATGCAGTTGCAGAGCATCGAAACCAGCAGCATCCGACCCGCCCAAGGACCCGCCATCGGCTGCAAACATCGCCGCAACGGCTCGAAAAGCTTATTACGTGCAAGGCCTTTCGCCTGCCGCTGTTCTTCCAGCGCGGCAAAACGGGCCGTCTCGCGCATCCCACGCCGGAGCCATGCAATCAGCAGCAGGGGAGCGATTCCGAGGAAGTACATGCCGCGCCATCCCCAGCGCGAGTCAGCCATCCGACCGTAAAGTAAGCCGGCAGAAGCGACGCCGAGAAAGGCCACCATCAATAGCAACGAAATCGCGCGGGCGCGTAAATCGTCAGGAAATTCCTCGCTTATCATGGTGACGGCCACACCAAATTCGGCCGCCAGAAAGATCTGCGCGGAGCTTTGAAACAGGGTAAAGCTCAACACGCCTGACGAAAGCGCCGTAAAAAGTGTGAAGACGGCGTAAAAGAGCACCGTATTGGCCAAGACTCGTTTACGCCCAAAACAGTCGGCAAGAGTGACCACGAAAAACGACAGAATACCGCCAAAGCGGACCGTGGTTGCCATTGCACCAACTGCCGCATCGCTCATATGAAACGTGCGGGCGATATCGGGCGTGCATAGGTGAAAAATCGTGATGTCGTAGCCCTCGAAGACCGTGGCCGAGAGCAACATCCCGAGCAGCGCCCACAAATACCGGCGCGAGCGCGGTTCAAAGTCAGGGCCCGCTCCAGAAGCGTTGTAGGTGGTCTTGGGCGCTAGTGTCATCGTAAGGTCAAGGCGGCCAACACGTGCATCGACGAGCCTAAACGTCTGTCAGATTGTGCGACGGGTCGCAAGTGCGTTCACCGGTTGTGGCAAAAACATGCTAACGAATCATACGACATCGCTACCCGGCATAGGATTATGTTTCGCCAGCAGTTACGCAACTGAATGATGCTACAGAGGTAATTTCTTTTTAATAGCGTTTTAGACCCGTTTATCAGCGTCTAAATCGGACAAAATGACACTCAGCCTGCACCGTCGCGCAATAGGAACTCGGGACCCAATCCTTCAACGGTCGGGCATCCGATTTGTGCCAGAATCCTGTCGATTTCATCCTGCAGAATGCTGATGGCTTTGCGCACCCCCGGGATACCGGCTGCTGCCGCGCCGTAGACGGTCGCTCGCCCGACGAATACGAATTGCGCGCCGAGACACAGTGCGGTCACGATATCCGCTCCGCGTCGAACTCCGCTGTCGAGCATCAAGACGACCTTGCTTCCGACCGCGGCGTGAAGCGCCGGCAGCATCTCGAGGGACGCCGGCGCCCGATCGAGTTGGCGCCCGCCATGATTCGATACGACTATCCCGTCGACGCCCAACTCCGCCGCCTGGCGCGCGTCGTCCGGATGCAAGATGCCTTTGACCACCAGCGTCCGCGGCCATAGCCGGCGAAAATCCTCCAAGTCCTTCCAGATCACGGTTGAAGGCGTTTGCCGGGTGACCAGCCTGGCGACCGTCATCGCGTCAGTCGCACTGGCATACGACGCCCAGTTCTCGAACACCGGCATCCCGTGGCGCAGATAGCGGGCGATCCAGCCCGGATGGGTCAGCGCTTCGGCAATGGTCGACCAGCGCATTTGCAGCGCGAGCCCGAAATTATTGCGAATGTTGCGCTCTCGCTTCGAGCCGATCGGCACGTCCACGGTAAGCACCAAGGTGCTGAACCCGGCGTCGCGGGCACGCCGGATAAGGTCTTCTGAGATTTTACGGTCGCGCGCGGCATAGAGCTGATACCAGGTATGGCTGGGCGCGACTCGCGCCGCCGCTTCGATCGCGGCGGTGCTGCTGCCGGACATCACAAACGGAATGTTGGCGGCAGCCGCCGATTCCGCCAGCATCAGGTCGGCGCCGGGGCGAAAAAGCGCGGCGAAGCCGGTCGGGCTGATGCCGAAAGGGCTGGCGTATTTGCGGTCGAACAGCACCGCCGACTGGTCGCGCTTCGACACATCGACCAGGTATCTGGGCAGCAACCGATGATGCGAGAAGGCAGACTCGTTGCGCGCGATGCCGTGCTCATCCTCGACGCCACCCTCGATAAAGTCGAACACCGCTCGCGGTAGCCGCCGCTTGGCCATTCGCCGCAAGTCTTCGACGTTAACCGCGTTGTCAATTTTCATCGGCATGCCCCCGATCCGCTCTTGCGAGCGCGGTTCGGAACGATTGCGCTCGGAACGACTAATCAGGCTTATCAATAGCAGATTCGCGGCGGCAGGCGACTGGACGGAAAATCCGGCCGGAAGAGTGCGTGGTCGATTGCTGCGCTTTTCACTTTTCGCTGGCAGCGTGATCGTGATACTCAAAATGCCGGGAGACCAAGCGCACGATGGCATCTGGGAACGGGTCTGGAGAGTGGCGAGAGGAAACCGTCCGAGTCGACGACTCGGACCTTAAGGTCGTAAAAGGCGGCAGCGGCAAGCCGTTGCTGGTCCTGCACGAAGAACTGGGTTGGCCGGGATGGCTCAAGTGGAATGCGGCGCTTGCGCAAAAGCACGGGCTGCTGATTCCCCAACATCCGGGTTATACCCATACGTTACGCGCCGAATGGATCAGCAACATTCGCGACATGGCGGGCTTCTATGCCCGATACCTGACGGAGCAGAACCTGGCTCCGGTTGACGCGATCGGGTTTTCGCTGGGTGGATGGATCGCGGCCGAGATGGCCGCCAACAACCCCGGGCTTTTTCGCAAGCTGGTTTTGGTCGCGCCGATGGGGATTCGGCCGCGCGAGGGAGCGATCCTGGACTTCTTCCAGTTGATGGCCCCGAAGCATCTGTACGCCACGGTGTTCGATCCGGACGCGACCCCGGAATTCGACGAACTCTATGGTGGCCAGGGTCCGGCGCAATTCGAGCGCTGGGAAGAGGCGCGGGCGCAGTCGGCGCGGCTCGCCTGGGTGCCGTTCATGCACAATCCCAGCCTGCCGCATCTGCTGGGAGTCGCGGCGAATCTGCCGACCCTGCTGCTCTGGGGCAAAGAGGACAAGGTGGTGCCGCTGTCGGCGGCGGACGAGTTCAAGCGGGTGATGAAGGCGGCACGTCTGGTAGTATTTGAAAAATGCGGACATCGGCCGGAAGTGGAAAAGAGCGCCGATTTTCTGCGCGAAGTCGAAACATTTTTAGCGTGATCGCATAAGGAGACGGCGCGATGCATGTAATGTACTTCACCGAACGTCCCTACCGGTACGTTCCCAACGATGAAGTGATCAAGACCGGATTTTTTGGCATCGAGAATAAGCACTTCGACTCGATCAAAGGCGGTCAGCTTCTCAACGAATACCTCGACGAGAAAGTGCTCGCCGAGCAACTCGGCTTCGATGGCGTGATGCTCAACGAGCATCATGACACCGCCTTTTGCATGGGCTCCGTGATGGACGTCGAGGCTTCGATCCTCGCGCGCATTACCAATCGCGTGAAGATCGTCCTGCTCGGCAATCCGCTACCGGTGGTCGGCAATCCGCTGCGCCTGGCCGAAGAACTCGGCATGATCGATATGATCTCGGGCGGACGCCTGGTCACGGGATGGGTGCGCGGCGGCGGCAGCGAGCAGTTCGCCTCGAACGCGAACCCGGCCTTCAACCGCGAGTATTTCAACGAAGCGCACGACGTGGTTATCCAGGCGTGGACCAAGCCCGGCCCGTTCCGTTACGAGGGCAAACATTTCCACTACCGCTTCGTCGATCCGTGGTGCCTGCCGATCCAGAAGCCGCATCCGCCGATCTGGATTCCCGGCCTGCTCAGCCCCGAAACGGTGATATGGTGCGCGAAGCATCGCTATCCGTATATCGCGCTCGCAACCTTCCTCGAGCCGACCGTCGAGTTGTGGAATATCTATCGCGACGCCGCGGCCGAAGAGGGCTATCAGGTCGGTCCGGAGAATTTCGGCTACCTGCAAAAGGTTTACGTCGCCGAGACCGACGAGAAGGCCCGCGAGATTGCCAAGTGGGACATGTTCGGCGGCGCCGGGATCGGCTACAGCCTGTTCGGCCAGCCCCAGTGGATGTTCCCGCCGGGGTACAATTCGAAAGACGCGACCAGCCGTATGGCGCGGCAATTCACCGACCCCAGCGCCAACAAGGCCAGCCCGTGGGCCGGACTCGCCGACGGTACTACGACCGAGAAGATTTCCGACGCGCAGGTTAAGACCCGCTCAGCTGTATGGCAGGATAAGCAAATCGACGTCGAGGAGACGCGACGGCAGATTTTCGAGGCGTTTCCCGCCGTAGAGCGTTCCATGCAGGTGATCTGCGGGACGCCCAAGACCGTCATTCCGAAGCTGCGCACCGTGCTGGAAGTGCTGCGGCCGGGAATATTCGCCTTCTGGCAGAATGACGGCCCGATCTCGCGCGAGGATCGCGTGAACAACATCCGGCTGATCGCGACGGAAGTGATGCCGGCGGTGCGCGAAATTGGCAAGGAACTGGGCCTTACCTCGCCGTTCGAAGTGGCTCCGGGGTCGCGGCCTCTAAAGAAGGGCGAGAAGCCGCACTCGGTTGGCTCGCTTGACGCGCTGCAGGGAATGAAGGAGCAATCGGCGGCGAATCCATAGCAGTAACTCCCGATTCGGCCTGCGAAAACAATTAAGCGGCGGGAGCAAGCTCCCGCCGCTTGGTTTTCGTCCGGGCGCAACCGCCAGGCTCTGCCCGCTATCTCATAATGAGATTCAGACCGGGCGCAGTAGTGTATCTGACCAGATCGGTAAATTCATTCGGCGCATCTCCGTTCGTATAAACCGGATGCCCGGGCGAAGCATAATCCAGGAAAAAGGTCGCGTGATCGTTCTGAATGTCCCAGTAGGACTGGAGATCGGAGCCACAAGAATTGACCGGACCGATCCCGGGTACATTGCAGGTCTGGAGGAACATTGCCACGGACTTCCATGGCTGCATTTTCATATCGTACATGTCCTCCCACAGCACCGCCGAGAACTGCTTGTCGACGTACATGACTCTTTTGCCATAGCAATAGCCTGACTGATGGCTGGGCAGCCGGCTGACATTGAGTACGTATACGTCGCGAAGCTGCCACTTCCCCCACGCGGGAGTCGGCCACCCCAGCGGCATATCGAAGCTGTCGGGGAATTTTGCCGTCGGCGGGGTGATATCGATCAGCGCCAATATCTTCTTCTCCCCGACCAAGTCCACTTTCAACCAGGTCAGGTTGGAATCGAACCCCGAGCGTAGTTCTTCCGGCGTCGCATCAGTGCCTTCCGAGGGACTGCAGCGGGCCGCCGAAGAGATTGGCTGATAACGCCGCAGCGCGGGCAGAAATGCGTATTGGTCCTCGGAGCGCGCCGGATCAGTGTACGAGACGTCGAGAAGAGCGGTATAGCGCTTCTGTTCGGGTTCGAGCACCATCAGCCATTCACTGAAATACTTGCCGTCAGAATTGGGTGTATTGGCGGGAATTCCGGCATCGGTATTGAAGCTCAGTTGCCGTTCAACGATTTCGGCAGCCTGGCAATTCACGCTGCCATAATGGTCAATCAGGCAGCCGCCTCCATTCTGGATAACGGTCAAGTGGGGTACGTAGCGGTACCATAGATTAGTCAGAATCTTCCAACCCTTGTGGGGTTCCGACGGATTGGGAAATGGGATGCCGCCCTGGTAGTTCTCCAAGGTCAAGCCGCCATCCGGCAATTCAATGACCTTGACCTGACTCGAATATTTTTCGGTCGCCTCGAGGTAGGTTTTGGGCAGCGGATGAATGATCGTTGGCCCAACTTCCATCGAAACGTCCTGCGGCATTTTCCAGAAATATTTGCCTTGAAAGAAGGCCACCATCCCTTCGGGCATGAATTGCTGGTACTGCTGCCAGTTCTGCATCGTAATCTTGGTCCCTGGCGGAACGGTATCGGGCGAACCAGGGGCCGCCGCCTTCGCCGGGCTTGCCGAGGCTTGGGCGAAACTGCAAACCGGACGCGACGAAACAAACAGAAGGGTCAGCAAACCAAACAACGCCGCTAAAACACTCATCGTCGTCATTCACCTCTAGGCCTGTCGGCGCGGAAACGGCGCGCAACTAGGCCGCGCGCATAGTAGTGTGTGTTTCATACAGGCGTCAACGAAGCCTCGGAGATTACTCCAATTCAGCGCAATGTGCGGCCGCGGCGTTGCCCGCAGGCTACGCGATGGGCGGTTCGAGAGCCTGTTACCCGATCGCCTCAAAGTTTGATACAGCAATCTCAACACGGCCTGACTTTCGCTCCACGATGCGAGGTGTCCAATGAAATACGGGGTTGCAATTTTCCCGGCTGATTTTGCGATTAGGCCCGACCAGGTCGCGCTGGCCGCGGAGCAGCGCGGGTTCGAGTCGATCTTTTTCCCCGAACATACGCATATTCCGACCTCGCGGCGCTCGCCATACCCGCGCGGTGGAGACCTGCCGGCCGAGTATTCGCATACGCTCGATCCGTTCGTGGCGATGACGATGGCGGCGGCGGTTACCAAACAGATAAAGCTCGCGACCGGTATCTGCCTGGTCATCGAGCGTGATCCGATCGTTCTCGCCAAGGAAGTCGCGAGTGTCGACCTCGCCTCCGGCGGCCGGGTCATCTTCGGCATCGGTGGCGGATGGAACTCGGAGGAAATGGAGAATCACGGCACGGTGTTCAAATCGCGTTGGAAGCTTTTGCGCGAACGTATCGAAGCGATGAAGGCAATCTGGAGCGGCGAACAGGCATCATACCATGGCGAATTGGTCAATTTCGACCCGATCTGGTGCTGGCCCAAGCCTGTGCAGAAACCGCATCCGCCGATCCTGCTTGGCAGCCATGGCCCTCGTGCCCTGCAGCGAGTTGTCAGGTATTGCGACGGTTGGTTGCCGAATTGCGGCCGCGGCGGCGATTTGCCGGCTCAGATCGCCGAACTGCGTCGCTGCGCCGAACAGGCGGGGCGCGATCCCAAAAGCATTTCGATTACCGCATTCGCGGCGCCGGCCGATCCTCGCGCAATCGAGCAATTCGAGGCGGTCGGGGTCGAGCGCTCGGTTTTCTTTCTGCCGCCCGAGGGCGCGGACAAAGTGATGCCGGTGCTGGATCGATTCGCCAAGCTGATCTGATGAAACGTGAACGCTCGCTCCCGTGCGGCAGGGAGAGACTGGTTTCGTGATCGTGAGAGGACGGCAATGAGCGGCAACGCACCGAAGCATCTCCTCGATGGATACAAGGTTCTCGACTTTACGCATTTCATCGCGGGACCGACCGCGACCCGCTTGATGGCTGGAATGGGAGCCGAGGTGGTCAAGATCGAACTGGCGCCGCACGGCGACCAGGCGCGCGAAATCGATTTCATTCGCGACAAGCGCAGCGCCTACTTTATTCAACAGAATCGAGGCAAACAGAGCATCTGTCTCGATATGAAAAAACCGGCTGCGGTAGATCTAATCAAACGAATGATTCCGAAGTTCGACGTGATGGTCGAGAATTTCGCGCCCGGCATCATCGCCTCGATGGGCCTTGATTACCAGACCGTCAGCGCGCTCAACCCAGGCATGATAATGTGCTCGATTTCGGCTCTCGGCCAGACCGGTCCGCTCGCGCATGATCCCGGTTTCGATTTTATCGGGCAGGCGTATGCCGGCGTCACCTCGCTGATCGGTGAGGAAGACGGACCACCGTACATGCCGATGATCGCAATCGGCGACGTTAGTACGGGAGTTCACGCGATGGGCGCGATTGCATGCGCGCTGCTCTATCGTGAAAAAACCGGCGAGGGACAATACATCGATATTTCGCTGCTCGATTCCTACTTCCATTGCCAGACAGTCGCGGTGGAACTGTACAGCGCGAGCGGAGGAAAGCGCGAGACTAAACGGTCGGGCCTGCATCATCCGTTCTTCTGCCCCGCCGGAACTTTCAAGGGGCAAAAGTGGCATATCATCATATTGGCGTGGCTCGACCAGCATTGGGCGCGGGTTTGCGAAGCGATCGGAAAGCCGGAACTCGCGCGCGATCCGCGATACGCTGATACGACGCGGCGCGGGCAGCGGCGCGAGGAAATCATAAAGCTGATCGAGGATTGGCTCGCGGCGATGCCGAGCGACGAGGAATCGATCGACGCCCTGCGCGTGCGCCGGGTGCCGGTAGCACCAATCCTGTCGGTCAGGGAAGCTATGAGCCATCCTCATCTGTTGGAACGCGGCACGATCAGGACGGTCGAGGATCGGGTGTTGGGCAAGTTCCAGATTCCCGGCTTTCCGCTGCGCTTCTCCAAGTTCCCTGCGGAACTGGAATTTGACGCACCGTTTCTTGGCGAGCATAACTCCGCGGTGCTGGCAAAATATTTAGGCTGTGCCGCCGAAGAAGTCGCGCGTTTGGAGCGGGACGGCGTGCTGTTCAGCGCTCATTACTAGAATCGACGAGCGCCTTGCACGGATTTTTGCGCGTGCCTCGTTTGACCGCTTGCGTAGATTCATCCTAAGCCTATCGGAGGAGGGCAAGTCATGGCGCGAGTTCCTTACATCGAAAAATCCGCGGCGGCTCCCGAGGTGCAGAAACTCTTCGAGGGTTTCGAGACCCAGTTCGGAGTGCGCGGCGTACCGAATGTAGCCAAGGCGCTGGCCAATAGCCCCGGTCTGGCGACCAAGGTTTTCCCGCTCGCCAACTATTTCATGAACCAGTCGGCGCTCGACCGGCGAATTCGCGAGCTTGCCGTTCTCATGCTGATGAAGCGATGCGAATGCGAGTACGGCTTCGTCCGCCACATCGATATCGCC
Organism: Binataceae bacterium (SeqCode); assembly: GCA_035279875.1. Classification (GTDB taxonomy): domain Bacteria; phylum Desulfobacterota; class Binatia; order Binatales; family Binataceae; genus JAMXLL01. The sequence goes on along the minus strand of DATEGX010000122.1, from coordinate 3,653 downwards.
AAGCGTGAGGGTATCAGCCAGCAACAGATTGACGATATCGGCTCCTATCGAACGAGCAAGAGCTTCAACGAGAACGATAAGCTGATCCTGCAGTATGCTGATGAGCTCACCGCCAAGGCTCGAGTCGACGACGATCTATTCCGTAAGGTCGAGGCGCTGGTGGGTAAGGATAAGATAGTCGACCTGACGGGCGCGATCGCATTTTGGAATATGATGGCCCGCAATCTGAATGCGCTTCAGGTCGGGCTCGAGTCCTGAACGGCGCCGCGCGCCAGACCGAATAATAGGAGACACTAACAGTGGCGGCAAAGATTGAAATCCAGGGACAATGCGACCCGCGCTTCGAACGAGTCCGGCAGGCGTTCGCCGACAATTTCGAAAAGCGTGGCGAGGTCGGGGCGGCAGTGGCGGTTACGGTCGGCGGGCATCCGGTTGCCGACTTTTGGGCTGGTCACGCCGATGCCGCACGCACGCGGCCCTGGCAACGCGATACCATCGTCAACGTCTGGTCTACGACCAAAGGGCTCTGCGCACTCTGCGCGCACCGATTGGCGGATCAGGGCAGGCTCGACTTCGAAGCACCGGTCGCGAAGTATTGGCCCGAGTTCGCCGCCGCGGGCAAAGCCAACCTTCCGGTGAAATACCTGCTGAGTCATCGTGCCGGGATGGCGGCAATCCAAGCGCCACTGAAGCACGACGAGTTGTTCAGTTGGGAAAAGGTAACGAGCGAGTTGGCGCGACAGGAGCCATGGTGGGAGCCGGGTACGCGCCACGGCTATCATGCGATCACTTTCGGATGGCTGGTTGGAGAAGTGGTCCACCGGATCAGTGGCAAGAGCCTCGGCAGCTATTTTCGTGACGAGATCGCCACGCCGCTCGGAGCCGACGCTTATATCGGCTTCGGTCCATCGCTGGATTCCCGCGTCGCTGATATTCTGCCGTCGCCGCCGCCGAAACCCGGCGAACCCAACCCTTTCATGGAAATGATGAAGGATCCTAACTCGGTGAGCGCCAAAGCGATTGGCAATCCGCCGACCATGATGCTGCCGGAAACCACGAATTCGCGAGCATGGCGGGCGGCGGAGATTCCGGGCGCTAACGGCCACAGCACGGCCCGTGCACTCGCGAGAATCTACGGCGCGCTGGCCTGCGGCGGCGAAGTCGATGGGGTTAAGATCGTGTCGTCGTCCAGCCTGAAGCGATTCTACACCGAACAGTCGAGGGGTACCGATGAAGTGCTGAAGTTTCCGACCCGGTTCAGTTTGGGCTACATGCTCTCACAAGCGGGAGCGCAGTTTGGACCGAACCAGCGTTCCTTCGGTCATCCTGGCGCCGGCGGCTCGCTAGGCTTCGCCGACCTCGATGCAACCGTGGGATTCGGCTATGCAATGAATCAAATGGGTGCCGCCGCTGCCTCGCTGCTTGATCCGCGATGCGCTGCGCTGATCGATGCTGTTTACGCTTCGCTGTGAGCGGCGTCGAATGGTTTGAGGTAACCGCCACTATTCAGCGTCCATTCGAACAGGAACTGCGTTATGCAGTACAATTGACGCCGAACGACTGGCAGCGAGAGGGGCATCAGTCGTTCTGAGCTCATCAGACGGAGGCGCGCATGGCAGAATTGGATTTCTACCAGAAGCGGCGAGAGGAGTTGGCGGCACGTTACCTGACGGCGCCGCCGTCCACCGATGCGCCGGTACAGACCGCCGGTGTGGATCATCTGGCGTTGATCTGCGCCGACCTCGACGCAACCATCCAGTTCTACACCAATGTCTTGGGAATGCGACTAACACGAATCGTACGCAACCGCGACGAGCCAACCTCGACGCACATCTTCCTCGACATGGGCGGTGGCAACCTGCTGGCTTTTTCGATTTTCCAGAAAAAGGTCCTGCCCGTACCGTACGCGGCGTTGGCAGCATGCATCATGTGGCCCTGAGGACTGACCCGGCTCGCTTTGGAGCGCTCATAGCGCGGCTGAAGGAGCTGGAGATAGAGCATTCAATGCACGGCTCCGCAGACGCAGGTTCTGTCTACGTCCGTGATCCGGACGGGATCCTGGTCGAAGTAACCACTGGCTACTGAGCCTGACAAACCGTCCCCCACTGACCAACACCCTCACCCAAGAAACCCCTATCGTACTCCAACAGCTCGCCGAACTTCAGCCTTTGCCCGCGCCAGGTCCGCGTTAAAGCGCGGATCGTGCAGCAGAACGTTATCGATTACGGCGCCCGTTACACGGCCTGCCTCTACGTCCGTGGGGTAATGAACCCCCGCGACTACTCGATTGTGCGCATATTCCGTGGCGCGTGCGAAAATCTGCGGAGCCTTTTCCGGGACCATGTCGGCAAGCAGAATCGCGGTCACATATGCAAACGTTGCGTGGCCACTTGGATAAGACGGGTTGGCGCGCTGTTTAACGATGGGCGATAACTCGTGATCCGCCACAAAAGGGCGCGGCCGTTTGAAATGGTCTTTCGCCGCGGCCACGGCCTCTTGTTCGTCGGTGAAGACATGTTGAAAAAGCACTATCGTGAAAGGCAGTCTTTCCGGCGCGAAGCCTGGTCCCATCACGTCGGCGAAACGAAAGATCGATAGGCATGCGTCCGCCCGAGCGCTTTCTATGCTGGCTGGCGTACGGGCGCGCTGAGCCTCCAACACCGCTTGCAAATCCGCCCTTCCCGCAGGCGAATCAGGAGCGGGCGGGGGCGCGAGGACGTGAATGAAATCCACCTCGCGCGGATGCATGTAGAAGTCGGAGGCCGCCTGAGACGGGTCCATGCAGTATTGCGGCGCGGCGAGCACTCCTGACGGGAGAGCAAGTAACAACGAAAGCAAAAAAACATTGATCAGAATTGCCATCGTCGAGGCGGACTCCACACGGATCCGCTTAAGCGGCCTGCGCCAGCGGATTATTTTCCGATGCATCCGGCATTTTCGGCTGCCGAGGGCGTTGCTAGCTCCGCGGCAGCAGCCGGGCAGAGTTGAGAATAAAGGTTAACTGCCAACCAAAATCGTCGCGTCCCCAACATCGCTCTGACCCACGACCTGGCATGTATTCAAAGCGCTCAGGCTCATGGAGGGAATGATTTTTGTCACAGCGAGGTTCACGATCGCCTTGCCGAGTGGATCCTCGGAACGCATTTCAGCGCCCAGCCAAAGACCCGGCCACCTCTGCGTTTCTCAGCAGGCGCATCGATTGTGTTCGCTTGTGCGTGATCAAGCCTTTCGGCTGGTCGAGGCTGTTCCATTGAAGAGCCTCCAGCTACTTCAGGTACGCCTGAACGATCTCGATCAACTCTTCCGCGCCTGCAGCGCGGGCGCCCCGTTCGTGCGCTGGGTCAAATACGTGCGTGCGGATGTGATCTTCGATCACTTCCGCCATAAGGCTGTTCATGGCGCCCCGCGCCGCCACGACGAGATGAAGCACTGCGGCACAGCCGCGCTCCTCGTCCACTGCGCGTTCAAGCGCCTCGACCTGACCGCGAACACGTCTAACGCGGTTCAGCAGTTTAGTTTTTTCTTTGACAGTATGGCCCATAGCGACGCCCGCCTCTAGATTTGATCGTCGGGGGATCAGGAAGCCCCGCGCGCGCGATTGCGATCGAGCCGACCACGCCAGTAACCGATAAAATTCGCGCATTCCAGTTCGT
>DATEGX010000121.1:0-2467 GCA_035279875.1 Binataceae bacterium (SeqCode) | reverse complement strand
TCGAGCGCTTCTACACCGACCGGCCGCATCAGGGCTTTGGCCAGAACTCGGGCCTTGGACTGTCGATCTCCAAACAGATCATCGAGGCCCATGGCGGACGCATCTGGGCCGAGAACCGGCCCGGTCCGCTCAGCGAGGACGGCGATGCGACGGTCTCCGGCGCCCGCTTCGTGGTCCGCCTGCCGGCGCCATGACAGAGCCTCCCAGCGTCCACGCGTCGGCCGTGAAGGTCGGTGACCGCGCGGTGCTGATCCGCGGCCCATCGGGCTCCGGCAAGTCGCGCCTGGCCTTCGACCTGATCCTGGCCGGCCGCTCGGGACAGCTTCCTGCTGCCGTTTTGGTGGGCGACGACCGTGTCCGACTCGACACAGCTGGCCAACAATTGTTGGTCCGGCCGGTCAAGGAACTGGCCGGCCTGATCGAGATTCGCGGCCTCGGAATCCGGCGCTGCGACTTCGTAGACGTGGCCGAAGTCAACCTTTTGGTTGATTTAGTGGCAGCCGATGCCGAACGCCTGCCGCCGCCCGAGGCGCTGCAAACCAGCATTTTCGGTGTCAAAATACCGAGAATCCCCGTCGGCAGCGGCTTTTCGCCCCTGCCGCTGGTTGTCGCGGCGCTGACAACAGCCAGCGGTTTAAAATCTCTTAACGATTCAGACGATTGCTTTAAGGGGATTGGTAACCATATCCATCCCACACTGGCGACCGAATAGACCGGCGCTGCTCCCTTTCCTGCAAGCCAGTTTCCGGGAGAATCGCGAACATCCCCTCTTGCGCGGGGGCTCTGGATGGTCAAAGTGGCGCGTTCGTGCGGTGCACCAAATAAGCACCCGCGGGAGTTTCCGATGATTGGTCTAGTACTGGTGACCCATGGGCGCCTTGCCGACGAGTTCAGGGCAGCGCTCGAGCATGTCATGGGTCCCCAAAAACAAATCGAAGCGGTGACGATCGGAGCCGAGGACGATTCCGATCTCTGTCGCAGCGACATTATCGAGGCGGTCAACCGCGTCGATACCGGCGACGGGGTCGCCATCCTCACCGACATGTTCGGCGGGACGCCGTCCAACCTTGCGATTTCCTGCATGAGCCGTCCGAAAGTGGAAGTGCTCGCAGGCATCAATCTTCCGATGCTGGTCAAATTGGCCAAGGTCCGCGAAGAGCGCTCGCTTCCCGATGCGATCGCCATGGCCCAGGAAGCGGGCCGCAAATACGTCACCATCGCCAGCCGCGTCCTCGCCGGCAAATGACCGACGACGAGGCGCCGGCGGAGAATATTCCCGGGCCCAGCGTGCCAGGGGGCGCCGTCTCCAAAGAGCTTCTGATCATCAACAAGCGCGGACTGCATGCGCGCGCTTCCGCGAAATTCGTCCAGACCGTCGAACGCTTCATCTCCGAGGTCTGGGTGACTCGCGGCAGCGAGACTGTCGGCGGCCGTTCGATCATGGGGCTGATGATGCTGGCGGCCGCGCCCGGCACCACGATTATAGTCTCCGCGCTCGGCCCCGACGCGGAAGCCGCGATCGTCGCGATCACCGAGCTCGTCGAAAGCAAGTTCAACGAGGAAGGGACGTAGGTCCTTTCGAGCGCGATCCCGCTGCTATCTCGTCATTTGCGAGGAGCGTGAGTTCCGAAGCGATCCGGAGTGCGTGGCGTACGGATTGTGGATTGCCTTGCTTCGCTCGCAATGACGCGCGTCCGCATTCCCGCGGCGCCGACGCTCAGGAGCGTGGACGGTAGAGATAGACCAGGCCGTGGGTGCCCTGCTCGCGCTTGCGTTCGATCTTGCCGTCCTTCACGAGATAGTCGAGTCGCGCACGTACCCTGCGGTCGTCGCCCGAGCCGATCAATCGCGAGATCGACGTGCAGCTCAGCCATTCTCCGGCCGGCATCATCTCGAGGATCCTGGCTTCGGTCTTGCGCGCCCGCATACCCTGCGGCGCGTTGCTGGCGCGTTGGGTCACTTTGCGCGACCGCGTGACTCGGGATCGGGGTTTTCGAACAATCGCGTCCATGAAGTCCTCGCAAAGGCTAACAACAAGCCTTCACCATGCCTTCCGCCCAAAGCACCCAGGCGATCACTTCCTCTTGGATTTCGGCCAATCCGCGGTACCGCGGACGGCGATCTTGTCCGCCAATTCCGCGCAGGTCTTGCGAACCTCGGCGACCAGCTGCGAACAACCTTCGATGTGATCGAAGACGCGCTTGGCTTCCTCGCGATAGCGCTTTGCCACTTCGTTCAGCTCCCCGATGACCGCAAGCGCATTGCGGGTCAGCGCCTCGCACTCTTTCACGCGCTCGATCACCTCCAGGCCCATCGACTCGATCTCTTTGGCCGTGGCTTCATACTCGCGGACCACCGCCTCTGCCGAGAGCCTGCCGATTTCCGTGGCGCCCTCGCGGTGCTCGACATAATCCGGCATCGCAAGCCCCGGCCCGGCAATGGTGGGCGCGGCCTGATTGGAATAAAG
>DATEGX010000120.1:0-4905 GCA_035279875.1 Binataceae bacterium (SeqCode) | reverse complement strand
TGCGCCGCCTCGAAAATAAGGGCTATCTCACGCATCAATCGGACGGCCGCGCCTACGTGTACCGCGCCGTCGAACCCGCGCGCAGCCTCGCCGCCCGCGCCGTGCGGCAAATCATCGATCGCCTTTGCCGCGGCTCGGTCGAAGAATTGGTGAGCGGCATGGTCGAGGCAAAAACCCTCACTGAAGCCGAAATAGAGCGGCTTGAGAAATTCGTCCGCAACCGCAAATCGAAATAGCGGTTCCCGGGAGCGCCGATCTCCAGATCGGCGGTTTCGATTTTGCCTTTGGTCATGACTTTGATTGTGTCTTTGCCGTTGGCTTTGCTTTTGTAGCGGCCGCCTCGCTTTTCAGGCGGGCAGCCTTTGCCGTTGGTTTTGCTTTTCGTAGAGGCCGCCTCGCTTTTCAGGCGGGCAGCCTTTGCCGTTGGTTTTCGTACCGGCAGGCAGGCAAACGCAATGACGGGCATATTTCTGGAGCTTTTGAACCGAGTCAAGATTGAGCCGCTTGGCGTGGCAATGCCTGGGCCGCGGCTCTCGCAACGCATCCGCGCGGTCATCGGTGCGGCACCGCTGGCGCGGCTTTCTCGGCTTCGCGCCGCCTGCCTCGTCATCGCCTGTGCGGGAATCTGCGTGGCGTTTATGGCAGGCTCTCTGACTCGCGCGCAGTCCCTCAGCGGTCCGCTGCCATCGTTCGAAGTCGCATCAATTAAGCCCGACCCCGATCCGTCGCATCGTTCCGGCCATAACATCCATATCCACCAGAACAATGGCTATTACAGCGCGACGGGTCTCACAGCCAGGTACCTCATCAAAGATGCTTACAATCTGGCCAGCGATGACCAGCTTTCCGGCGGCCCGGACTGGATTTCCTCCGAGCCCTATGCAATTGAAGCAAAGTTCGATCCGGCCCCGGAGGCGAAATGGACTCGCCGGCAGAAGCAGGCGCAGCTGAGGCTGATGATTCAATCACTGCTTGCCGACCGCTTCCAATTGAAGGTGAGCCACCAGACCAAAGAGCTACCCGTGTTCGACTTAGTCATCGCCAAAGGCGGACCCAGGATCGGCCCGCCGACCGGTAATGGCGACCACCAAAGCAACGACGGCCACAATGAGGGTGATGTGGAAATCTATGCTCTCAAAAACGAACCGATTCAATCGCTTATAGACGACCTCTCGCACGAGCCGGAGATTGGTGGCCGGCTGGTGATAGACAAGACGGGGCTGACCGGCTATTACACCTTCGGTTGGAAATGGACGCGGCAAATAGAGGATGCGGATACGGGCAGCGCCGCATCCACCGATCCGCCGTCTCTCTGGACCGCCTTGCAGGAACAGCTCGGATTGAAACTTGAATCCGCAAAAGCACCAGTGGATACGATCGTTATTGACAGCATCCAAGAGCCGACGCCGAACTGAGGAGGCAAACACAATGACGCTCTTCTTCCTGGAATGCACCATCCGCGCGGCGCTGATCGTCATTGGCACAGCTATCGTCCTCTACGCGATGCGCGTCAAAGTCGCCTCCATAAAACACCGCGTCTGGACAGCAGTTCTGTTCCTGATGCTCGCGCTCCCCTTCTGGACCGCCTGGGGACCAAAAGCGCCAGTCCGCCTCTTGCCCGCTTCAGTAGAACGCTTCGCGAGCCAGCCTCTCGCGCCTGTTGCGCCTCCGACGCCCAACTCGGCCCAACAAATCGCGCCGTCAACACAGCCCCCGACAGATCGACACTTGTTCCCTGCTGGTGAGGAGATCCTGCTGGGAATTTATCTGTTCGGCTGTTTGACGCTGCTCTTCCGCCTTGCCATCGGCACGCGCAAAGCCCAACGCCTGATTCGCGCCGCCTCTAACGTGTCATCCCGAATCCCCGGAGCCGTGAGCCGGGGTGAGGGATCTGCTGTTGCATTTGCGGCCCGCAACAAACAAATCGACATTCGCTCCAGCGATTCCTGCGCCGCTCCGGTGACCGTCGGTTGCCTCCGCCCCATGGTGATATTGCCGGCGCACTGGCGCAAATGGTCGCCTCGGCAACTCGAGGCGGTTCTTGCGCACGAAGGCGAGCACGTTCGCCGCCGCGATCCTCTGATTCAATGGCTCGCGTTGTTTAATCGCGCGATCTTCTGGTTTCATCCGGCAGCGTGGTGGCTCGAACGTGAACTCTGCGCGCTAGCCGAAGAATCCTGTGATGCGGCCGTGATCGCGCAAGGCCACGACCCGCGCGACTACGCCGAAACTCTCATGAAGATCGCCCGCGACGTGATGGACTCAGGCTCCCGAATCAACTCCGTCGCGGTCGCCATGCCCGGCCCTCGCCTGCCGGACCGCATCCGCACCATCATCGAGTCCCCACCAATCCCGCGCGTCTCGCGCGTCCGTGCAACGTGTCTGGTTCTCGCGTGTGCTATCACGCTCCCCGGATCAGCGACCGGCGTTCTGGCGCACGCGCACTCACCGGGGGCCCAGCATTCCATAGAAGCCGCCGCACGATTGGGCGATGCCCCTGTACCTGGCCGCAAAGCAATCCGATCAGAAAGTTCGGCTCGCTCGCCTGCAGCAGCGTCCTTCGAGGTCGCGTCCGTCAAACCAAACACCTCGGGTGCGCAAAACGACCACTTCTCTTTGTCCCCCGGCAGGTACACCGTGACGAATACGACTACCCGAAACGTAATCAAGTTCGCCTACGGGATGCGCGACTTCCAAATCACCGGGATTCCAACTTGGGCCGATACGGACAGGTTCGATATTGATGCTACAGCAGGGCAAGAACTCATCGAACAGTGGCGCAATCTTCCTCGAGAGCAGCAGATTGAGGAGCTGCGACCGATGGTGCAGTCACTCCTCGCCGCCCGATTCGGCATGACCGCGACGCACGTTGTGAGGGAACTTCCCGTCTACGCGCTCGTTGTGGCAAACAGTGGTCCCAAACTCACGGCTTCAGGGACGTCCATGGCACAGCCCCAGTTCCATGTTTCGGGAGGACCGGACGGACAGGCCGTGGTTACAGCGAAAAACGAGCCGGTATCCGCGCTGGTCACTATGCTTTCCCAGCAGCTCGACCACGCCGGTGCGGACCAGAGCGGTCTTAAAGGGACCTACGATTTCGATCTGCACTGGTCGCCAAACCAGAGTTCGGCACCGTCACCGGCTATCCAGGAGGCAGTCAGTGGCGACGCACCATCCATCTTCACGGCATTGCAGGAACAGCTGGGGCTAAGGCTGCAATCGACGAAGGGTCCGGTAGACACGATTGTGATCGATCATATCGAGAAGCCCACGCCAAACTAGGTTTTCCAGGAACTTTATATTGTTGTGCTTACGGACTCGCATGCGAAGAGCTGTCGCTGACTTGGGCGTCCGTTTGGCTCACATGACCCTCGTCGAAAGTTCGAATCCTCTACACGACCCAGTGCCGTAGGCCCGGGATCGCGCCACACCAGGCGTGGTTAGCCTTGCTGCGCCATAGGTGAAATCACGCCCGCCTTGCGAAAATTTTCAATCTCCTCGCGTGAAAATCCGCAGCGCTGCAAAATTTCGTCCGTGTGCTGGCCCAGCGCCGGCGCCGCAAACGCCTCTCCCGTTTCGGTCGCGCTGAATTTAATCGGATTCGCCAGCGCGCGATATTTTCCGATCGTCGGGTGCTCAAAGGTCCGCACAAGCCCTTGTGATAAGACTTGCGGGTGGTCGAACATCTCCTCGATTCGCCGCACGGCGCAGCACGGCACGCGATCGCCAAAAATTTCTTCCCATTCGAGCGCTGTGTGCGCCAATAGCGCCTGCCGAATCTTCGGGACGATTTTGGCGGCCCGCTCGGCTCGCTTTCGCACCGTATCGTAATCGGGATCGTCCGCCAGTTGCGGCAGGCCGACCAGCTCGCAGAGCGATCGCCAGAAATGCGGCGTATTCGCCGAAAGATAAATCCGCCCTTCCTTCGCCGGATGGATGCCGGTGATCCCTCCCGAACGCAGGTCCCTGCTCACGTCGCGCGGTTCGCCTTCGGCCCAGACGAATCGCGCCGATTGCATCGAAAGCGCACTGCCAAGCAGTGAAACGCTCACCGTTTGCCCTTCGCCGGTTCGCTCGCGATGATATAGCGCCGCCGTCACGGCGTAAGCGATCATCGACGCCGCGTAGAAATCCACCGGGGAACCGTACACAATCTCGGGTTCTCCCCCCGGTTCACCCTGGAACGTGCATATCCCCGTCATCGATTGCAGCACCTGGTCGTAGCCCGCCTTGTCCTTGAGCGGGCCCGTCTCCCCGTAGCCCGTCATCGCGCAGTAGACGAGACGCGGGTTCACGGGCTTGAGCTTCTCGTAGTCGATGCCCAGTCGCGGCGGCACCGAGGGCCGGAAGTTGTGCACGAGGACGTCGGCGCCCTTCACCAGGCGCTTCAGCACCTCGAGGCCCGCGGGCTTCTTGAGATCGAGCGCCAGTCCGCGCTTGCCGCGATTCACGCCGAGGAAGGCGCGGCTCTCGGCCTTGAGCGTCGACGGATACTTGCGCAGCGTGTCGCCACCCGGCGCTTCGATCTTGATCACGTCGGCGCCCAGGTCCGCGAGCAGCGTGCAGCCGTACGGGCCCGCGATGTAGCTCGAGAGGTCGAGAACCGTGATGCCGTCGAGCGGACCCATGCTCATTCCGCCTTGATGTTCGCCTTCGCCGCGACCTTCCTCCACTGCTCGATCTCGGAAGCGACGGTCTTCGCGAATTCCGCGGGGCTCATCTGCGCCGAATCCGCGCCCTCGCGCAGGAACATCTCCTTCATGTCGGCGGCGGCCACGACCTTGCCGATGTCGGCGGCGATGCGCGCGGCGAGATCGGGCGCCATCCCCGGCGGTCCCCAGAAGCCCCACCAGAGGTCGAACTGGAATCCGGGAGCGCCGTGCTGCGCCAGCGCGGGGAGCTCGG
>DATEGX010000119.1:0-2539 GCA_035279875.1 Binataceae bacterium (SeqCode) | reverse complement strand
TTTATTCAAACCGGCGCCGTTTGTTTCAAGAGTTCCCAATAAGCGCTTCCTAAGGATGGGCGATCCGATCCCAATACCATTGCCTATTCAGGGGGGCTTACGATGGATCACGCTACGCAGCTACCGCCTGCGGAAGTTCTGCCATTCCCGCAAATATCGCGCGTGGACGAAGGATTATTCGAGACCGTTTTGAACAACATGGCGCAGGGCGTGGTGCTTTTCGATTCGGAATCGCGATTAATTTTTTGCAACAACCGCTATATGAAAATGTACGGATTATTGCCGGAATTTGCGCGTCCAGGGCGGTACCTGCGCGACCTCCTCGTGCAACGAAACGAGACCGGCACTTTTCCCGAGGACCCGGACGAATACATCGCGCGGCTTAAAGACGGCATGGCGGCGGGAGAGCCCTTCGACCATACCGTCACCTTGAGCGACGGCCGCGCCTTCTCGGTCGCGAGCAAGCCCATCGCCGACGGCGGATGGCTGGCGACCCATGAGGATATCACCGAGCGGCAGCGCTCCGAAGGGCGGATCGCCCACATGGCGCGTCATGACGCGCTGACCGACCTGCCCAATCGCGTGATGTTGCGCGAGCGGCTGGAGCACGAACTCAAACGCGTCACCCGCGGCGAATGTCTCGCGGTGCTGTGCCTCGATCTCGATCAATTCAAGGGCGTCAACGATGCGCTCGGGCATCCGATCGGTGATGAATTGCTGAAATTGGTCGCCGACCGGCTGCGCGGCTGCACCCGCGAACCGGACACGGTTGCCCGGCTGGGCGGCGATGAGTTCGCCATCATCATGACGCAGATGCAGGAACCGACGGACGCGGCGGCGCTGTCCAAGCGAATCCGCGAGTCCATCATCAAGCCCTATCAAATCGAAGGCCATCAGATCGTCACCGACATCAGCATCGGAATTTCCGTCTCGCCGTTCGACGCGCAGGACGCCGATCCGCTGCTGCGCAACGCCGACATGGCGCTCTACGGCGCCAAGGCCGACGGCCGCGGCACCTACCGCTTTTTCGAGCCGGAGATGAATACCCGCATGAAGACGCGGCGCGAACTGGAAATGGATCTGCGCAAGGCGCTGGTGGGCAAGGAATTCGAGCTGCACTATCAGCCGCTGGTCAATCTGCAAACCAACGACGTCAACGCCTTCGAGGCGCTGCTGCGCTGGAACCATCCCAAGCGCGGGCTGGTGTCGCCAGCGGATTTCATCCCGGTGGCGGAAGAAACCGGACTGATCGTCCCGCTCGGCGAGTGGGTGCTCAAAGCCGCCTGCTACGAGGCGGTCGATTGGCCGGATCACATCAAGGTCGCCGTCAATCTTTCGCCGGCGCAATTGAACAACCGCAATCTGCTCAACGTGGTGGTCGCGGCGCTGGCCGAGACGGGGATGCCGGCGCGCCGGCTGCAACTAGAAATCACCGAAACAGTTCTCTTGCAGAATACCTTCGCGACGCTGGCGACGCTGCACGAACTGCGCAAGCTCGGCGTGCAAATCGCGCTGGACGATTTCGGCACCGGCTACTCTTCGCTGAGCTATTTGCGCAGCTTCCCGTTCGACAAGATCAAGATCGATCAATCATTCATTCAGGATCTGTCCAGCGGTTCGGAACCGGTCGCAATCGTGCAGGCGGTCGCCAACCTCGCCAAATGCCTCAACATGACCTCGACCGCGGAAGGCGTGGAAACCCAGCAGCAGATGGACATCCTGCAATCAATGGGTTGCACCGAGATGCAGGGCTATCTGTTCAGCCGCGCGCGGCCGGCCAAGGAGATCAGGCAATTCTTCGGCGAAGGCGCTCAGCGCATAACGGGCGCGGCCTAATTCGGCTTGCCGAGCCAGGCGATTACTTCTTCGGCGTTCTTGTCCGGCGGAAACACCGGGTAGAACGCCTTGCGGATCGCGCCATCGTCGATCACCAGTGCCATGCGCTTCAAGAGCGTCATGCCGGAGGCGGTGAAGGTCGGCAGTTTGAGCGCCTTGGTGAGCGAGAGCTTCTCGTCGGACAGGATCGGAAACGGCAGATGCAGGCGGTTCGCCGCCTCTTGCTGATAGGCGGTGTCCTGCGTCGAAAGCCCGTAAAGCTGCGCCACGCCGAGCCGCTTCAGCTCGCCGAAATGGTCGCGGAACGAGCAAGATTGCGGCGTGCAGCCGCGCGCGCCCGGGATCTGGTCCCAGCCCGGCGGTGAATCTACGCCCGGCACGCCGGTGCGTGGATAGATGTAGACCACCGTGCGGCCGGCAAGCCTCGACAAGTTGACCGGCGGCCCGGAGGTTGCCGGCAGCGCCAGATCGGGCAGTTTCGCGCCGGGAAGATGCCTGGCGGCGCCGTCGTCCTGCGGCGCCGGAATATTCGGCGGCAAGACATTCGGATTATGTGTGCCAGGTGCTTCACTCACCTGTTTTCTCCGTAACTCATAAACTCCATCAGCGAACCATCGGGATCACGGAAATACACGCTGGTACCCGGCCCCTTGGCGCCGAAGCGTTGCATCGGCCCGCGCTCGACCGCGATGCCGTGCGCGTT
>DATEGX010000118.1:0-4706 GCA_035279875.1 Binataceae bacterium (SeqCode) | reverse complement strand
GGCCGCTCACTAATCAGGGCGGTCCGCCTCGCGGGAGACGGGCCAGCGCGCGCGGTGCGTGAGATGAGGCCGCCGCCACTCCGCGGTCGCTCTCATGAGCGGTGATACGCGGTCAGTAACCGCGAAAGCAAAGACCAGGAGACGCCTCGCGGAGGCACGCCGCGGTGGGACCGCGCGAACCGCAATCCCGGCGTCGGTTATTGCGCGGCGGCAGTTGGCGGGTTATTTCGCGTTACGGCTCGCGCCGTCGGCAAAAATCCCGGTCGGCAGACCATCGATGCTCTTGCGGTTTTTGCTCTTCTGATATTCGAGGGCGCCCTCGTTGCCGCCACGGGTATCCCAATATTTGCGTAGCGTGTCGCGTTCGCTAAGTCCCTGCAGCCGCGGCACCGCATAGCCGCACGAGGTCATGGCGCTGTCGACGTCAATCTCCATGATTTGCCGCACACCCGGCTCAGCCGGGAACATCGCGAGGTATTCTTCCCATCGCGCGTCACGCGGATGGATCGCGCGGCCACGGCCGTAAAGCCGCATGATCCGCGCATTTTTGTCGAACGAGCAGAACATGATCGTGATGCGCCCGTTCTCGAGCAGGTGGGCCGCGGTCTCATTGCCGCTGCCGGTAAGGTCGAGATAGAGCACGCGATTGTCGCCAATCACGCGGAAGGTATCCATCCCCTTGGGCGACAGATTGATACGTCCGGCACTTGGCGCAGTGGCGACGAAGAAGACCTTCTGCTCGGCGATGAAGCTTTTCATCTCGGGCGTGATGCTCTTGTACCAGTCGGACATCGGCACTTCCTCGATATTAGGCGCGGTCATGGTAGCCTATATCCGACCGATGAACCGGGCAAATGCGGCCAATTTCGTTGGCCTCGCGGTTGAGGAAGAACAGCGATGGCGCAAACCCATGCGATAGTCGTCGGCGGCAGCTTTTCCGGGCTGGCGGCTGCCCGCGTGCTCAGCGAATTCTTCGATCGCGTGACCGTGCTCGACCGCGACCACTTTCCCGACGGGCCCGAGGATCGCGCCGGGGTGCCCCAGGCGCGTCATGTGCACGGCCTGCTGGTCCGCGGCCTCGCCGAATACGAGCAGCTTTTCCCCGGCTTCGAGCGGCTGGCGATCGACAAGGGCGCGACTTTTCATGACCATACGCTGGACTTCGTCGTGCTGCGGCCGCAGGGATGGCAAGCGCGCTATCCGTCCGGCCTGAAATTCCTCAGCGCCAGCCGCGAGCTAATCGAATCGTGCATCCGCGAACTGTTCCGCCGTATCCCGAATGCCGAACTGCGCGAGCGCACGGCGGTGACCGGATTGCGTATCTCGCATCGCGACGGTCCACGATGTGTCGGCGTGACGATTCCGGCGGGCGGGCGCGGGCATAGCGAGACGCTCGAGGCCGACCTCGTGGTTGACGCCAGCGGCTCGGTCTCGCGCGCCCCGGCCTGGTTGGCCGATGCCGGCTTGCGGCCGCCAGCCGAGACCGTGGTCGATCCGCTCGCGGGCTACGCCTCACGATGGTTCCAGGGTCCTCCCGCGGAAAAATGGCCTGAGGACTGGTGGTGGTGGGCGGGCGCCTATATCCGGCGGCGTCCCGACGATCTGGTCGAGGCCAACTTCCAGCTCAAGGAGCATAACCGATGGCATCTGACGCTGTCGGGCTTCAATCGCCGCTATCCGCCGACCCACGAACGCGAATTCATGGCGATGCTGCCGCGGCTGCGCTCGCCGTTAATTGCCGAGATGACGCGCCTGATGGAGCCGGATTCGCCGGTTTATGCAAATCGCGCTATTCGCAATCGCTGGCGACATTACGAGCGCTGGAAGCAGCGATGCGACGGTTTTATCGCGATTGGCGATGCCTACGTCACGTATAATCCGGTGTACGCGCAGGGCATGACGGCCGCCGCCCTTTCGGCGCAGATGCTCCGCACATGCCTGGCGCGCCATGCCGCGTCCGACAGCGAATTGCCTCGCGCCTACCATTCCGCGCAGGCCGCGATTCAGCGGGATCCGTGGATGCTCTCGGCGGGTGTCGACCTGCGCTTTCCGTTTACGACCGGCGAGAAGCCATTGTCCATCAGGATTTTCAATCACTACCTCGACGGAATCGGGCTGGCTGCGCGCGAGCACGAAACGGTCCGCCGTTGCCTGGTCGAAGTTGCGCAATTGATTCGCCCGCTTTCGGATTTCTTCCAGCCGGGAATCGTTGCCCGCGTCGGCCTCGCGACCGCCCGGTACGAAATCCGTCAAATCAAACGGGCAATCTTGCGCGAGACTGCTCTACCAATTCCGTCGATGCCGCCGAAGGCATCGAACGCCCGGGATATCGCGCAACAAGCGGCTGCGTGATCGGGTTTATCACTGCAATCCACGCTCAGGCATTTAATTCGGTGCTATTGGCCTTCGATGCGTGTACGAACGATACGAAGTGTTTCGAGATTGTAAGGAAGCCCGCAATGGGTTGAATCGACCCGGAAGGCGGTAACCTTTGGACCCTCTTCGACGCAGGCGGTCCAATCGACTACACCGTCGCTTTTCGAATATATCAACGTCTCGGAAATGTCGGCGGGAGGCTCAGGAAGGTTTACTCCGCAAACCGTAGCCAACTCGCCATCGCAACATCCATGGTTACCGTCGTTCATCCGCCGCGTAACGACGGCGAGCATCTTAACATATGGATTAGCGTGTTTAAGTGGGTTATGAATGGGCGAAGCGAGCAGAATCACCTGTTCCACGAATTCAGGCAATCGCCGCGCCAGTTCGCGCGCATAAATACCGCCCAGGCTATGACCGATCACGACCAGTTTCTCGCCCGCGCGTCGGCTGTGCCCGGTGAGCATTCCTGCAAGCCGATCCATGGCGCGCTTGGGGCATTCGGTATTGGCCAGGATGCCGGAAAAGTATACCTGATGACCGCGTGAGCGGAGCCAGTTCGCAAAGGGATAAAGGGTCGCGTCGCCAGCCAGAAACCCCGGAATCAGCAGGATCGAACGGGGGTTTGCAGCCCGTCCTCCGAGTCTCCAGGTCCAGGCATGACCGGCAAATCTCGCAAATTCTCCGACGGCGCGAAATTCCGACAGCAGGTTTATGAAGTTCAGGTCTGATGATTCAGCTTCGCGCATCCAGCGCCTCCAGCCCGTTAAGGCTTGAATTCGCTCTTGTAACTTTATTTTAGGCCTATGACAACATTTCCGATACAACCTAATCCGCGGCAAACGGCGGACCGAGTCGTCGGATGGACGCGTGAGAAACTGGAGCGGAGAAGTATGCCTGCGGACGGGAGAAGCGCGCGGCGGGGCACGTTACAATCAGCCAGAGGCTCTTAGACGAAGGTCGCGTGCCTGAGAGCGTAATGGCTCGGGGAGGGTAACTTCGCGCGCGTCGGTCCAATTGCGCTCAAGCCGGTAAAATTCGCGCGCTGGTTCGAAGAACAGGTGCACCACCACGTCATTGTAATCCAGGACAATCCAATGACCGTGGCTTGCGCCTTCAATCGAAATCGGCCGGGCGCTTTCGCGTTCCATGCGCTCTTCGATTCCGCTTGCAATCGCCTGCACTTGTACGTCAGAGCGCCCCGTGGCGACGAGGAGATAATCGGCGATCGAACTGAGATGCTCGACCTGAAGCACGGTCAGGTCGTAGGCCTTTTTCTCGAGAGCCGCTTCGACCGCGGCGAGAGCCTTATAGAGTGAATCCACGAATTAGCGCGTCAGGAGCGCATTTTGCGCGGCGTTGCCGCGATAAGTCGTTTTGAAGGGGGAAGGAAATCAGTAAAGCGCATGCCGCTCGATATAGTCAGCTACGTCACCCGGCACGAGGTACCTGATCGATTCGCCCGCCGGAATCTTGCGACGGATAAGCGTGGCCGAAATTGGGAAGAAGGTCGTCGTGACCAACGAGAGCGTTTGACCGCCGGGATGCACGTAGAGTTCGCCGTCCCGACTGTAGCCAAAGCGCCTGAGCGCCGCAAGGGCCGCTTCCTCGCGATGCTTTTCGCTCAGGCGGGTATGCACGACCAGGCTGCATAGCCGGGTCAATTCGTCGGCTTCTTTCCAGGTGTCCAGTTCGGCGAACTGGTCACCGCCCATGATCAGGTAAAGCTCCGGGTTTCCTTTCATCGTCGAGCGGAAATAGCGCACCGTGTCGATCGTGAAGGAACTCCCGCCGCGCCGGACCTCGACGTCCGAGACCATGAAATGGCGATTGCCCTTGGTCGCCAGGCGCACCATCTCCAGCCGGTGATCCGCACTCGCCAGGCCGTTGGAGGGCTTGTGCGGCGGCGACGAGGCCGGGATGAAGTAAACCAGGTCGAGCCTCATCGCCTCGCGATCCTCTTCGGCCGCGCGCAAGTGGCCGAGGTGAATCGGGTTGAAACTACCCCCGAATAAACCTACACGCATCGGCTGCCTCGCTGGCGAATGCGCACGTGCGCAGTCGCGTCTCGGTCAATCGGATTCTCATTTATGCGTCGCGCGATAAGCGGCCCTCTTCGGCTGCCAGCAGACCCTTCCCGGGGATGTAATTTATCTCGAGCCGGACACCGTCGGGATCCTCGAACAGTATCGAATAATAGCCCGGCGCCCATTGGCCTTCCTCGGGTGCACGCACGACCACCGCGCCCAATTCGCGGACGAGGCGGTGGACCGCGTCGACGTCCTCGCGCGAACGGGCCCGGAAACATACATGATGCAATCCGGGGCGGC
>DATEGX010000117.1:0-2049 GCA_035279875.1 Binataceae bacterium (SeqCode) | reverse complement strand
CCCTCAGCACTTGACCTGCTGGCGGCAGTAGTCGGTGAGCTCGCTTACCACGCAGCTTCCCTCGACTGCCGTCTTCGAGCGCCCCTGGAAATCCATGGCGAGCCGGAACTCGTACTTGTTGAAGAACTCGTTGAACATCTCCCCGCCCAAGGTTCCGGTCGCGTAGAGGCCGTCGCTCTGCTCGTCGTAGTCGAGCAGGATCGCGGCGAGCGGCTGCGGCGCGGGACCCGCAAGCACCTTCGCGCCTTCGGCCGGATCGTACTGGCTGTGCTCGGAGCAGCAGTGGATCACGTTGGCGAACTTGCTGCCCGCGGATTTCTCCGGCCGGTAGCTGATGAAGCTGATTTCGCGCGTGGGGTAGGTTAGCCGGTGGGCGCAGATCGCCGAGTAGGCGACGATGCTGTGTGCTACGCCGACGCCGCCCGGCCACTGGTAGGTTTGCGCCTCGGCGGTTCTCAGCTCCGCGGACGCCTTAGTCGGCTTGCCGAGGTTGAGCAGGAAGCACGGCGTTCCCGCATACGGGTAGTGGAAGATGAAATTTCGGTTTACGGGCACGCCCTGCGCCTTGAGAGGCTTGCCGTCCGTTCCTACGAGCCGGGCGCGACTGTAATGCCGCGGCGCGGCCTCGGCCGACATCGCCGGGAGCGACGCCGCAACCGCCGATGCCGCGCAAGCAAGCATGAAATCGCGTCTCTGCACCGACATTGGCGGAAACGCTAAGCGTTCCGGGCCGGCCTTGTCAACGCCCGCGGCGAAATCCAGGTCGAGCAGCCGCGCGCTGCAGAAGAGATGCGCTTGGTTCACGTGCGGAACCGACAGCAGCGAGAATAGATCAGGGCCCACAGTCCGTGGCGAGAGCCAATCGAGAGCCCGCACAAGCGTATCCGAGGTCTCGAAGCCCTCGTACCGCCGCATCAAGCCTGCTCGAGGCGCGCGCCACAGCTGCGGTCAACAGCCCTTCCATCCCCGCCAGAACGCCTCGCGCAAGGGAGCCAGGAATGAACGTCGAAAGGGTGCCGTAGGCATCGAATACCTGCGGTCGGATACCGCCCACCTCAAGGCCTTCAAGAGTCAAACTTTCCTGACATATCGAAGACTTACATCCGGTTAACCTCCCTGTCCGGGTCTCGTACGGGTTGGGGCAAAATCGACGCTCTTGGCAGTGGAAATTGGGGCCGTTCTATGCTGGCGGCATGAGGAATTCATGGGTTCACTCCGGCTTCCGGAGGGAATGGGGAAAAAGACTTAAAAAGCAATCGGGTATCAGCTGAGCTTGAGTCTCATCGAGCGGCTGGCACGCTGCCTGCTTTATAGTCGCATTAGCCATAGCTTATGTATTAAGTGTTTAGCGAATCAACTGCATCGGTGTAATATGCGCGCCACACGGTCAATCGGTCCAAAGCGGATTTTTTCCCCAACAAGAACAAGCTAATGTCGAGAATTCTTGAGAGTTTTCTCGAAGTGCGGATAGAGCGCGCGCGCGAGCCGATCGCCAGGGCGTCTGTTCGAGTCCAGCGCGCGTGATAAGCCGCGCCGCTACCGAGACTTCCGCCGTGCGGACCTCGATACGGCCCGTTGCTCGGGCAGTTGCAATCGCGCTTCTTGCAGGCGTCGGCCACGCGTGGGCCGGCCCCACCGGCGAGCAAGTTGTGGCGGGGCAGGCCAGCGTCAGTCGGTCCGGCACCAACACGCTGGTTACCCAAGGCACCGACCGCGCCGCGATCAACTGGCTGGGGTTCGATATTGCCGCCGACGAGTCGGTTCGCTTCGCGCAGCCTTCAGCCTCCAGCATCGCGCTGAACCGAGTGCTGGGTCAGAACCCCACCGAGATCTTCGGATCGCTGACCGCCAACGGGCAGGTCTTCATTCTCAACCCCAACGGCGTCCTGTTCGGCAAGGGCGCGCAGGTCGATGTGGCCGGCCTGGTCGCGTCCACGCTCAGCCTGAGCAACGAAGATTTCATGGCGGGGCGCTACCGCTTCACCGCCTCTGCGGCGGCGGGGCTTGGGGAGGTCGCGAACCAGGGCGACATCACCGCGAATGGCGGCT
>DATEGX010000116.1:0-3625 GCA_035279875.1 Binataceae bacterium (SeqCode) | reverse complement strand
GGCGGCAGCAGCGGCCTGCGGCATTGCCATAATCGAGACTCCTGAATTCACACGAAAACGTCGAATAACATCTCAAGCAGCCATGAACATAACGTAAGAAGGGCGCTCAAGCAGCGACTATAGCACTGGGGCCGTAAACTGTGTGATCAGCCAGTCGCGACAAAAAAAGAGAGCCAGTCTTCCGGACCGGCTCTCTTTGAAGCTCAGAGTGATCGCGACAGCTCAGGCGGCCTTTTTCTTGCGCCCGTTGGTCGCACTCGCAGGATGTTCGTCCTTGCGCACGAGGAAACGTTCGTCGAGCTGGCCCATCTTTTCCACCACTCCGCCGTACTCCAACTCCGAATAAGGCAGCATGGCCGGTCCCGAGAATCCCTGGTTGCGAATCTCGGCGGCTTTGGCGGAAATGTTATTGCGCACCCAATCCCAGAACGGATGATCGAAAACATCAACAACTTCCGTGAATTTTCCGTCATGGACGCAGAACGCGGCGCCGCTCACAATAGCAGGCCCGTCGAAGAAACTGATGGTCGAGTTGAGCTTGACCGGCATCAGCGGACCGTGATGGCTTCCCCGCATGGTCCCGGCCACGTAATGGCCGATGCGGAAAGGAGACAGAATCTCGCCCGTGGCAGGGAAATTACCCTGAGTACGGACCAACGCAACGGGGTCGTCCTTGCCGGTGTACGTTCCAGCGATATTGTGCAGCCGCGAGGTGGAAACCACGCAAGCGATGTCGTTATTGGCGCGGCTGCGAATCGATTCGATCACAAAGCGCTCGTTGTCCCGGAGCAGGCATGCGATGTCGTACAATTCTTCCGGGGCATTCAACTCGATGACGCGATCGCCCTCGGTGTAGTTCACGTCCATGATCGTGTAGGTGAAGCCCTTGGCCATTTTTGGCGATAGGAGCAGACCGGCACAGTGCATGGGGTCCGCAAAGGCCAAGTAGAACGGCAGATTATAAGCGCCAGGGTCGGTCTTGTCGGCGGCAAAAAAGACGAAGGGCTCATTCGGCCGTTCCTCGAATTCCATCTCGCACGATGCCGGTCCAAGGCCGCGAATATTGCCCGAAAACGCGTCCTTGAGCAGATCCTGTCCCGCGCCGTAGAGGCCCTGCTCGCGTGCCACGCGCGTGCCTGTCATAAAGGCATCCCAGGCCAGCTCATGGATTTTGGAGTCGTTGGCGCCGCGCTCGTGAGACATCAGGAGTGCGACGTCGTCTCCGGTTGAGCTTACATACAGGTCGAGCAGGAGCTTCTTGCCCTTGTCGCGGACGAACTGTTCTACCGCTTGTTTTAGACGAGAACTAGGCTTTATATGACCGCCAATCGAGCCTACATCAGCTTTAATTACCGAAATTGTGGTCTTCATTGCTATATGCCTCCAAATCACCTACCAAATGGAGTCGCGCTTCCCGACTCCACTACCTGCACTGCCCTAATGCCCTCGCGTTGAACATGAGCACCCGCTGCCACATCCCCCGGTTCGCGGGGCGCGCTGGGGCCCGATCTCGTAACCGTCGGCCGTCAGCTCGTCAGCCGTGACCCAGCGCAAGGCCGAGTCGACGGGACTATCACAATGGACACAGGCTCTCTGATCAGTGTTTTCGCCGATCAGCGAGACATACGTCAGCACGGTCTTGCCGCACGTCTTGCACAGCGCAGTAGGGAAGGTCGAAGAATTGAGCGCAGCTTCGCGCATATTTAGATTTTCTTATAGTAGACCTTGGGCCCTTGCGAAATCAAATAAAAACTTATTCGAAACGTTGCAGAACGCGGCAATAACGCAAAAAATCCGACAATTTCCTAATGCCAAACGCGACCCGCCAAATAGCGCCGAAAGCCGGCCAAATTGCCGAAAAACTCAACGATTTCGAGCTTCGCGGCGGAGATGGCTCCCGCTTCGGGCTGGCGCTCCGTGAGCTCTATCCGGTTCGGGCACGCGCCGGATGGCTTCGGTTCGTGCTCGACCTGCGTGACCCGCAACACGGGCAGTCTGTCACTCCTCTCATGACCGGTTTCATCAGCGGCGGGGGCCGCGGCGTGATGCCGTGGGTCGAAGGGCGCATCTATCCGGCTATCGATTTCGCGGGCGGCGAGACCTTCGACGCGCGCGCGGCCGGGCTCGAGGGTGAACTGATCCACGTCATCGGCGATCTCCTGCCGGCGGGCGGCCACCTGATGCTCGAATATGAAAGTCCGGGTCAGGGCGAAACCCATCGCGAATTGCTCTTGCGGGTCCCACCTGCCGCAACACATCTGGGGGCTCTGATGTTTCGGGCCGGCTTCCGCGGCCACTTCAAGGACTGGTACATCGCGGAAGGCGGCAACGAGGGGCCGCGCAAGCTCCAGGCTAACAAATCGCCGGATGCGGCCGCCGCCCGGCTGGCATTGCGCGCGAATCTGGAGGAGCTGAGGCAATTTCTGCGGCGGCCCATACCCGCGAATCCCGGCGATGCGACCGTGATCGAGCGGGCCAAGGCTCGCGCGCGCGAACTCATAAAGTCGTTCGCGGGTAATTCGCCAGCCAGAAAGGCCGCGCCAGCCAGAAAATCGCGCGGTTGAGGTATTTGCTTAGGGTCTCACGTAGCGCTCGCCGAGCGCGCTAGGCGCATGAGCCTGTCCGCCCACGAGTGCGAGCACAACCAAGGTTAGCGCGTAGGGCAGGGCGAGGAAGATTTGATAGGGCAGCACGCCGCCCGACGCCTGCAGTTCGAATTGCAGACCCATTGCGGCACCGAACAATACCGACGCCGCCGCGATTCCGTAGGCATTCCATCGTCCGACGATCACCACGGCGAGTGCCACGAAACCGCGGCCAGCCGAGATCCCCTCGACGAACGTGTCGGCATAGGCGAGCGTGAGGTATGCACCCGCCAGACCGGTAAGCGCGCCGGCGATTACCAGCGCTTGCCATCGCAGCCAAAACACCCCAAGTCCGAGCGCATCGGCGGCTTCCGGGCGCTCGCCGCTAGCGCGCAGCCGCAAGCCGTAGTAGGTGCGGGTCATCACGAAGCCAACGATCGGCACGAGCCCGAAGGCCGCGTATACCAGGGCGTTTTGCGTAAACAAGGCGCGCCCGACGATCGGAAGCTTCGCCAGCGGGCCGAGCGCCAGCGGCCCGATCGGTCGAATCGTGAAGGCTTTGCCGGTAATCCCGAACAGGCGCCGGTAGAAGACCCCGGTCAAACCCAACGCCAGGATATCGAGCGCGGTGCCGGCCACCACCTGGTTGATCGCCAGATTCACCACCAGCGCGGCCAGCAGCGCGTTCATCGCGATTGCTGCGGCGATCGCCGCAATCAGCCCAAACGCGATACTGCCGCTGAAGTAAGCGGTGGTCAGACCGAAAAACGCCCCGGCCAGCATCGACCCTTCGATCCCGACGTTGAGCACGCCGCTCTGTTCGACGATCAGTTCGCCCAAAGCGGCCAGCAGGATCGGGGTCGCCATTGCGATGGTGGACGAAAGGTAAGCTTCGAGCATTGCGCGGCACGGCCGCGTCGGCCGGCTCATAAGCTTTACAACACACGCGGCGCAATCGGAACTTTGTCGCCTGCGAAAATCAAACCGACCGCGCCCTCCCATCGCTCGGCTCGCGCTCGACCGTAACCGGTCTTTTGGGG
>DATEGX010000115.1:0-10304 GCA_035279875.1 Binataceae bacterium (SeqCode) | reverse complement strand
GGCTCCGCCGAATGGTACGGGACGCCGCAGAGCGGCACGCCTTCACGCGAGCGCGAGGTAAGTTGGATATCGAGCACCCGCGCGCCGATTTCCGCATCCTCGAAGAACATCTCGTAGAAATCACCGAGGCGGAAAAAAAGGATGGCGTCCGGCACCTTCTGCTTGACGCCAAGGTACTGCGCAATTAGCGGTGTGTGCTTTATCGCCATGTACGCGTCAAGAATATCTGGGCTTATCCATACGCGCAAAATCGCTTGAGTCGCCGCCGGCCTGCCGGCACTTTTGCCTTGGAGGGACGCCCGGACTACGATCTGCACGCCTATCTTCAGATGATGACAAGGCAATCCGGCACTGCGATGACTCCCGAAGGCATTATTCGCCTATGCCGACAATGACCTCGCCGGCCAGCGCGATCATTCTGGCCGGGGGCCAAAGCCGCCGGATGGGCCGGCCTAAGGCTACTCTGGAGTTCGCCGGCCGCACGATCCTGGAGCGAATCATCGCGGAAATGGGCACTGGGTTCGACGACCTCATAGTGGTCGCCGCGCCGGTTGCGCGCGAACCGTTAGCCCTCCGCGACGCTCTCGGTTCAAGCGCTCCCGCGGTGCGGATCGTACGGGACGAAACGGCATACGGAGGCGCGGCTTTGGCACTGGCTCGCGGACTCGCCGGGGCGCGTCACGAGGTCGCCTTCGCGTGTTCGTGCGATCTGCCGCTGCTTCGCGCCGCGACCGCTCGCGCGTTGGTCGAAATGCTCGACGGCTACGACGCCGTGGTCCCTCTCATTGGCGGCAAAGCTCAGCCGCTGTGCGCGGTCTATCGGCGCGCTGTTGCCGAGACCATCGTGACCCGAACCATCGCCGGCGAGTTGCGCCTTACCGCGATCGCCGCCGGCCTCCATGCGTATCGTCCGGACGAGGCCGAACTGAGTCGCATCGATCCGGGTTTGCACAGCTTCCTTAACGTAAACACGCCCGCGGATTGCGCTCGCGCGCTCAAGCTTGTAGCGCGCTCCAGCAGCGGCGACTAACCAGGTCTGTTCGGGTTCCAGCGCAGTATCGGATGACGCGCGGCGGTGACCTCGTCGACCCGCCGGAGTGCAAGTGTATGCGGCGCACCGCGCACCATCTCGGGGTTTTCCAGCGCCTCGGCGTGAATCTGCCGCATCACGGCGACAAAGCGGTCGATAGTCTCGCGGCTCTCGGTTTCAGTCGGTTCGATCATCAACGCCCCACGCACCACCAGAGGGAAATAAATGGTCGGGGGATGCATCCGAAAATCGAGCAGCCTTTTCGCGATATCGAGCGTGCTGACGTGCACGCGTTCTTCCAGCTCATGGGTGAGCACGCATTCATGCATCGTGGGCTCGCGCGAAGCGCTGGAGAAGAGATCTTCGAGGCCCTTGCGCAAGTAATTCGCATTCAGAATCGCCAGTCGGCTGACCTGCGCAAGGCCCTCGCCACCCAGCGCCAGGATATACGCGTAGGCCCGCACGAGCATTCCGAAATTCCCGTGGAAGGCGCGCAACCGGCCGATCGAGTCGGGCCGTTCGCCGTCCAGAACCCATCCGTTCTCGCCCCTTATCACCCGCGGCACGGGCAGGAACGGTTCGAGATGGCGTTTGACCGCGATTGGACCAGCGCCCGGACCACCGCCGCCGTGCGGGGTCGAGAAGGTCTTATGCAGATTCAGGTGCACGATATCGGCGCCCATATGGCCGGGTTTCGCCACTCCCATCAGAGCGTTCATGTTGGCGCCGTCGAGATAGAGCATCGCGCCGCGTTCATGCAACGCGGCGGCAATCTGCTCGATCTCCGGCTCGAAGATCCCCATCGTGTTGGGATTGGTGACCATCAACGCGGCCACATCGTCGTCGAGCAGGCGGCGGATTTCGGCCGCTTCGAGATAGCCGCGCCGACTCGATTTCGCCACCACCACACCGAAGCCCGCCAGCGTACAGCTCGCCGGATTGGTGCCATGGGCGGTGTCGGGGATAATCACCTTGCGCCGCACCGTGCCGCGCTTGCGCTCCCAGGCGCGCAGGATCAGCAGTCCAGCGAGTTCGCCCTGCGCCCCAGCCGCCGGATGCAATGACGCCGCGTCCATCCCGGTGATTTCCGCCAGCGCCGCTTCGAGCCGTGCCATCAATTCGAGTGCACCCTGCGCCAGATGCGCGGGGGTCAGCGGATGCAATCCGGCGAAGCCAGCGAGCGCCGCCAGTTCGTCGTTGACCACCGGGTTGTATTTCATGGTACACGAGCCGAGCGGATAGAATTGCAGCGCCTGGGCGAAATTCAATTGCGACAGGCGCAGAAAATGGCGCAGCACCTGCGGCTCGCTCAATTCGGGAAAGCCCTCGATATCCGCGCGGCAGAGCTCTCCGCCGAGGATCTCGGCGGCCCGCCGCGCACTATCCTCCGCGCCTGGCAAATCGACGGCGGCGCGTCCGGGCGCGGCTTCATCAAAAATCAGCGGCCCCTCTGGATTGTGCGCGAGCGGGCGAGCAGCCGACCTGTCGACGGCGAGCGCCGCCGGACGAACCTTATCATGGGGCATCGGATTGCCGCTTTCCGATTTCTCATTCGTCGCCATCAGCGCTTTGCGCCTCCGAGCGCTCTGCATAGCTTCTCGATCTGCTCGTGCGTGTTCAGTTCGGTGACCGCGATCAGCAGTCCGTCGGCGAGTTCCGGATAGTCCCGGCCGAGTCCCACGCCGGCAATAAGCCCATGCCGTTCCGCTTCGGCCAAGGCTGCGGCAGGATCGCTAACCGTCGCTACGAATTCGTTGAAAAAAGGACCGGTGAAGCGGCACATAACTCCGAAGGCTGCGAGCCGCTCTGCGGCCAGATGCGCCAGTTCGACGTTGCGCGCGGCCAGATTGCGCAGGCCCCGCCGCCCCATCAGCGCCAGGTATGCGGCCGCGGCCAGCGCACACAATGAATTGTTCGTGCAGATATTCGAGGTCGCGCGTTCGCGCCGGATATGCTGCTCACGCGTGGCCAGCGTCAGACAGTAGGCACGGCGGCCGGCGGCGTCGGTGGTTTCGCCGACCAAGCGCCCCGGCATCTGCCGTACTTGCCCGAGCCGCGCCGCCATAAACCCAACGCCCGGACCGCCAAACTCCGGCGCGACGCCGAAGCTCTGGCCCTCACCGACCGCGATATCGATTCCCAGCTCGCCCGGTGACCTCAAGAGCCCGAGGGCCAGTCCTTCGGCGGTGGCCGAAATAGCCATCGCGCCCGCCCGATGCGCGATCGCGGCGATTCGTTCGAGCGGCTCGATCACCCCGAAGCCGTTCGGATAACCGACCACTACACAGAGAAGGCGGTCGTTGGCGAGCTTTTCGAGCGCGCCGGCGTCGGTCGCGCCGCTGGTCGCGTCAAATGGCGCTTCGACCAGCTCGATCTCTGCCTGCGGACCGAGATAGGTGTGAATCGTGGCCCGGTAATCGGCCCACAACGCGCGCGAAATCGCGACCACGCTCCGTTTGGGCATCACCCGCCGGGCCATCAGCACCGCCTCCGCGGCTGCCGACGCGCCGTCATACATGCTGGCGTTGGCAACCTCGAGGCCAGTGAGCTGCGCGATCAAAGTCTGGAATTCGTAAATTGCCTGGGTCGTGCCTTGGCTGGCCTCGGGCTGATAAGGCGTATAGCCGGTGGCGAACTCGGCGCGCGCGGTGATCGCGCGAACCACCGCGGGCACATAATGACGATAACAGCCGCCGCCCAGGAAGCTCGCGAAATCGAGCGCTCCCGAATTGCGCGCGGCCAGTGCGGATAACTCCGCGACCAGTTCCTGCTCACCGAGCCCAGGTCCAATCGCGATTCCCGCGCTGGCCCGCAAATGCGCCGGGACATGAGCGAGCAGATCGTCGATCGTCGAAAGGCCGAGCGCGGCGAGCATCGCCTCAATATCAGCCTCGGTATGCGGTATGAATCTCATGTGCTTGGAAATGCTACTCACCGAAGGTCAAGCCAAACAATCTGTGGGTTAGCCAGGCGGCGCTGATTGGCGCCGGTAGAACGGCAATGGCAATACCGTCGCCGGCACCATCCGCTGGCGAATCTCGACCGCAAGATGCGCCCCCGGCTCGATCGCGGCTGCGCTATCGACCAGCCCAATCGCGAGCGGGCGTGAAAAGCTCGGCGCGAAGGTCCCGCTCGTCACCTTGCCGGCCTGCGCGTCGCGGAAAAATATTCCGTAGCCCGGGCGCGCGATGCTCCTGCTATCGTCGGTGCGGATACCCACCAGATGGCGCGGGGGACCGCCGCCGGCCTGGGCGGCGAGCGCCGCGCTGCCGATAAACTCGCGTCCGAGTTTGACGAATGATGCGAGTCCAGCTTCCAGTGGCGAAATCGTGCGGTCCAATTCGTGGCCGTAGAGTGGCAGCCCAGCCTCCATCCTGAGCGTGTCACGGGCCCCGAGTCCGCACGGCTTGAGGCCGTCGCCCGCGCCGGCCTCGAGCATTGTCTGAAACAGCTTGGGCGCCGATTCCGCGCCGACGAAGATCTCGAACCCGTCCTCGCCCGTGTAGCCAGTGCGCGCGACCAGGCAGGAGATTCCGGCGACTTCGCCGCGGATGCAATGGAAGCGGCGCAGTTCGCCAATTCGAACTCGCATGAGACGCGCAAGAATCGCCGTCGCCGCCGGGCCCTGAAGCGCAATCAAGCCGGTTTCGTCGCTGATATCGCGAAACTCGGCCGTCGGCGAGCGGATGCCGAGCAGCCATTCGCGATCGGCCGCGATATTTGCGGCGTTGACGCACAGCATGTAGCGGCCGCCATCCAGCCGATAGACGATCAAGTCGTCGAGGGTACCGCCGTCCTCCGCGCACATCAGAGTGTATTGCGCCTGCCCTTCGATCAGGCGCGCCGCTGAATTGGTCAGGCCGCGCTCGAGGGTCGCCAGCGCACCGTCACCAAGGAGTTCGAACTCGCCCATATGGCTCAAATCGAAGAGTCCGGCGGCGGCCCGCACCGCGCGATGCTCCTCGATAATACCGCTGTAGTTGAGCGGCATTTCGAAGCCGCCGAATTCGATCATCCGCGCGCCGAGCGTCCGATGCAGCGAAAAGAGCGGAGTGCGCTTGACCGATTCTGCCACCGCGCCTAATTTTACCAGACCGGATAAGGCTCAACGAACTGTTTAGCCGCTCGCCTGGGCAAGCATTCCGAATCTTCAACCCGAGACATCGCCGCAAGCCGAACCGCAATGACCGCGAAGATCATGGACGGCCGCGCCCTCAGCAGCCACCTGATGCCCGAGTTGCATCGCTATGCGCGCGAGTTGCGCGAGAATCACGATTGCGTGCCGCTGCTGGCCGCACTGCTGGTGGGCGATAACCCGGCTTCGCGCCAATACGTGCGCAACAAGCGGCGGCTGGCCGGGGAATTGGGTTTGGGCACCAGCCTGATCGCTATGCACTCCGAAGAGGCCACTACCGAGCGCCTGGTGGCGGCAATTGAGCGGCTCAATCAGGATGCGGCGGTAACCGGGATTCTCCTGCAACTGCCGGTGCCGCCAGCCGTCGACCATTTCCGGCTGTTTGACACGATCGCACCCGGCAAGGATATCGACGCCGTCGGCTCGGCCAATATCATGGACTTCTATCGCGGCGGATGGGGCCGCTTCATTCCGTGTACGCCGCGCGGCGTGCTCAGTCTGCTGGACTATTACCGGGTGCCGGTGGACGGCGCCGAAGCCGTCGTAGTCGGACGCAGCGATATCGCCGGCAAACCGACCGCGCTCATCCTGGGCGGGCAATTGCGCAACGCCACCGTCACCTGGTGCCATCGGCATACCCGCGACCTGGACGCGATTTGCCGGCGCGCGGACATCATAGTGTCGTGCGCTGGCACCGTGCCGGCCGGCCAGAGTTACCTGATCACCGCACCGATGGTGAAGCCGGGGGCCTGCGTTATCGATGTCGGATTCCGGCGGGTCGCGCCCGGACGCTTCGCCGGCGACGTCGACTTCGAGGGGGTTAGCAAAGTCGCGGGATGGATTACGCCCAACCCTGGCGGCACCGGCCCGATGACGGTAGTGGCCTTGATGCAGAACCTGATCGATGCGGCTCGTTACCGCCTTGGGCTCGAACGGGCTACATATTCCGTATGACAACGCCGCTTGAGCCGCTAATATCTGGCGACCGGCCGGCCGAAAATTTGCCGTGACCGGAGAATACTCTCTGCAACTTTATGGCATCTGATAGCGATTCACACGAGCAGCAGACCGGCCGAACCACGCAGGCCACCGAGAAGACGACCGGCATCGTCTCGCCTATCGAAAAGCGAACTTTAGGCGAAATTCTGATCGGTCCGGCCCGCAACGTCAGGGATCCCGAAGTCTTCCACAGCCTCTCGCTGATTGCCTTTCTTGCCTGGGTGGGTCTCGGCTCCGACGGCCTGAGTTCTTCATGTTATGGCCCGGAGGAGGCGTTTCTCGCCCTTGGACCGCATCAGTACCTGGCGGTGTTTCTGGCGCTGCTCACCGCCACGACCGTTTTCATAATCTCGGCCTCGTATTCCCAGACCATCGACCAATTTCCCACCGGCGGCGGGGGCTACCTGGTCGCGACCAAGCTGCTCGGCGGATATTCCGGCCTGCTTTCCGGATGCGCGCTGGTGGTGGACTACGTTCTGACCATCTCGATTTCGATTGCCAGCGGCGCCGACGCGATTTTCAGCTTTCTGCCGCCGCATTGGCTGCCCTTCAAATTCTGGGTCTGTATCCTCGTGGTGGCGGTCCTGGTCGGGATGAATCTGCGGGGCGTCAAGGAATCGGTCCTGACGCTGCTGCCGATCTTCCTCGCCTTCGTGGTGATGCACGTATGGCTTATCACCTACGCGCTAATCGACCGCGCACCCGAACTGCCCTCGGTGATCCATGGCGCACTTGCCCAGGTGCATCAGGAGACCAGCAGCATCGGGTTTATTGCCCTCGCAGTGATATTCCTGCGCGCCTACAGCCTCGGCGGCGGCACCTACACCGGAATCGAGGCGGTCAGCAACGGCTTGCCTATCTTGCGTGAGCCGCGGACCGCGACCGGCAAGCGGACGATGGTCTATATGGCGGTTTCGCTGGCCTTCGTCGCCGGCGGGATCCTGTTCGGCTACATGCTCTTCAACGTCGAACCGGTCACCGGCAAGACCCTCAACGCGGTGCTGTTCGACAAGATGGCGGCCCATTGGAACGTGCTCGGTATCAACTTGGGCCTGCCGATCGTCACCTTCACGCTGCTGACCGAGGGCGCGTTGCTGTTCGTCGCGGCGCAGACCGGATTCGTCGATGGCCCGCGTGTGCTTGCGACAATGGCGCACGATCGCTGGCTGCCGCGGCGTTTCTCGAACCTGAGCGGGCGACTGGTCACGCAGGACGGCGTGCTGGCGATGGGCGTGGCGGCCGGTGGGATCCTGATTGGCACGCACGCCAGCGTCGACATATTAGTGGTATTATACGCTATTAACGTCTTTATCACGTTTACACTATCGCAGCTCGGTATGACGGTGCATTGGTGGCAAGCGCGCAAGGAAGAGCGCCGATGGCGCCGAAAAATGGCCATCAACGGCGTTGGTTGCGCCTTTACGGCGCTTATCCTGGTGCTCACCGTCACGCTCAAGTTCTACGACGGCGGATGGGTTACCGTGGTGATGACCGGTGGACTGGTAACGCTATGCTACCTGGTCAGGAGCCATTACCGGCGCGTCGGCAAGGCGGTTGAACAGCTTGAGGCTGATATCCTGCCCGAAATCTTCGCGGCGGCCGAGAAAGAGCCTCCGCAGCGAGACCCGGAGGCGCCGACGGCGGTTCTGCTGGTCAACGGTTTCAACGGGCTGGGCTTGGCGACGCTGACCGCGATCCCTCGGCTCTTCGAGACGCAGTTTCGAAACATCGTTTTTATCAGTGTCGGCGAGATCGATTCGGCCTTGCTCAAGGGTCCGGATGAAGTCAAAGCTCTCGAGCAGCAGGTGTCGGACGATTTGCTCGAATACTGCCGTTTTGCCTCGGATTTAGGCTTCCATCCGGAGTTGCGCACGGCGATCGGTCCCGATGTGGTGCTGGAGCTGCGCCGCCTCTCCTTGGAGGTTGCGCACGAGTTCCCGCATTGCGTCTTCTTCGCCGGAAAGCTCATCTTCACCGACGAGATTGACGGTTTTGTCAGCCGGTTTCTGCACAATCATACCGCCATCGACTTGCAGAATTGGCTGCAGCTCCAGGGCCTCAGCCTGGTAATCCTGCCGGTGCGGGTTTCCGGGTCGAGGAGCAAACCAGCGCTCTCGCAAATGCGTTCCGAAAGCACTTCACCGCCGATTGCCGCGATGCAGAAATAGTCGCCCTTCTTCTCCAGGGGCAAGCGAGATAACCAACGTCCTCGGCATCCGGCGCGACGACGACCAACGTGTTCTCGCCTGAGGCCGAATCACCAAGGCCGCTTCGATAGCAAACCAGGCCAGCACTCGCGCCACCCAGCTCTACGACCGCCCGGCCGATGAAGCAACGCTCTATGAGGTCAACAGAGCGGCGATCTAAGCAGGTCGCCAAGAGAGTGGGCGCTGTCAGGCATCCTGAGACCTCGCGGCAGATATCTTCAACTCAATGGGGTCTATTTAGCATTCTTGCCAACGCGGCAACCAAGAGCCCAACGCTTACTATTCCGCTAAAGATCATCGCTCCCATTCGTCGCTGTGGCCCGGCGATAAGTCCTCCGGCAAGCATAAGACCGACAAGGTCTGTAGGAAATCTAGGGTTAATGATCGAAAAGCCGAGGCAAGAGTCGAGTACTTCCAAGGCGCGCCGCACGTCGTTGCAATACCAGGAAGCGGAGCCCTGGGTGAGCCAACGGATTGTCCCTTTCCCGCGCTACACGGCGTTATTGCCTTTAAAGAATTCGCGCTACTCAGGCCGAGAGTCATTCACCTGGAACTAGGACCATCGGCCCGGATTGACAATCCTGCGCACCGCGCGGGACGATGACAGTTGGGGGTGAGTGTGGAACGTAAGCTGACGGCCATACTCTGCGCCGATGTCTACGGCTACAGCCGCCTCATGAGGGAGGACGAAGAGGCTACCCTCCGAAGCTTGTCTTCCCATCGCAAGATAATCGATAACCTTATCGCCCAACACCACGGACGTTTCGTCAATTCCGCTGGTGACAGCGTTCTGGCCGAGTTCGCCAGTGTGGTCAATGCCGTCCAGTGCGCGGTCGAGGCCCAGCGCGCCCTCAAAGCCGAGAACGCATTACTGGTACCCGAACGCAGGATGGAGTTCCGCATCGGCGTCAACCTTGGCGACGTTATGGTTGAGGGCGAGCAGATTTACGGCGATGGGGTCAATATTGCCGCGCGGCTGGAGAGTCTTGCGGAACCGGGTGGCATCTGCGTTTCCAACACGGTTCACGAGAACGTGAGGAGCAAGCTGCCGCTCAGTTTCCAGGATCTCGGCAACCAGGCCGTCAAAAATATCGCTGAACCCGTACATGTGTGGCGGGTTCTACTGGACGGGACCATACCGCATCGGGAGACTCGGCTGATTCCGCGCCGTTATTGGCGAGGTGGCTTTCTGTCCTTGACGGGCCTAGCGATCATCGTTGGGACAATCGTGTTGGTACAGCATCTGTCGCTCAAGCCGCAACACACTCACGCCTCGATTCCGCCACAGGAGGAGGCGGCGCTACCATTGCCGAGCATTCCGTCCATCGCGGTGTTGCCTTTCACGAACCTAAGCGGCGACCCACAGCAAGAATATTTCGGTGACGGTTTTGCTGACCAGCTAATCGATAACCTATCACGGCTTCCCGGCCTCTTCGTCATCGCGCGTAACTCGAGCTTCGCATACAAGGGCAAAGCAACCAAAGAAAGCGAAATCGGGAAGGAGCTGGGCGTCAAGTATTTGTTGGAGGGCAGCGTTCATAAGGGGGCCGACCGGGTGCGAATCGGAGTCGAGCTGGTCGATGCAAGCTCAGGAACCGAAATGTGGGCGGAACGTTATGACCGACCATTTAAGGACATCTTTGCGGTGCAGGACGAGGTCATGGGCAAGATTGTGACCACGCTCGGACTCCTTCTCAAACTGGACGAGATGAAGCTCCCACACGGTGGAAAAGCGCGGCCAACCGAGAACTTGGAGGCTTTTGACGACTACCTACGTAGCGTCGAATACTTCTTTCGTGCCACGAAAGACGATAACGCGAGAGCGCGCCTGTGGGCCGAGAAAGCCGTCGAACTGGACCCGAAGTTTGCCGATGCTTACGTTTGGCTCGGTTGGACCTACTGGAATGATGCGTGGAACCAATGGAGCGAGAAT
>DATEGX010000114.1:0-6925 GCA_035279875.1 Binataceae bacterium (SeqCode) | reverse complement strand
CCGTCAGGGGGAGGCGGCCGTTATCGAGCCTGGCATATGGCACGATTGGTGGAATGCGGGCGACCACGACGCGCGAGTACGCGTCGAGATCACACCTGGCGAGCGCTTCGTGCATATGATCGAAACTTTCTACGGTCTCGCGCGGCTCGGGCACACGGACCGGAAGGGCATGCCGAATCCCCTGCAACTGGCACTCAGTGCGCGGAGCTTCAGCGACATAATCGTGTTCCGTTCGCCGCCGCTGGCGGTGCAGCGCGCGATCTTTGGCACGCTCTCACCGATAGCGCGTTGGCGCGGCTATCGCGCGACGTACCCGCAACTTTCGCGCACTGTAATGGCGCCTCAGACGTAGCACTGGAGTTTTCGAGTGCGTAGGGGCGCCGATGAAACGTGTTGTGTCGATAGGTCTCGATCCTGCGACGGTGGACGTTTCGGATCCAGCCCTGCCGCCGGGCATGACCGCGGAGAAGATCCACGCCGGGGTCAAACTAGCGCCGGCCGATTTCGCAGCGCGGGGTTGGGATGCTGAAAACTGCTATTGTAGCCTCGACGAGACTGCGGTCTCGACGGTTGAACGCTTCCTGACCAGCCATGTCTACGATTGCGCGGTGATTGGCGCGGGTCTGCGCTTGCCGCCCAGCCGGCTGATTCTCTTTGAGAAGGGGATCAACGCCATCCATCGCGTCGCGCCACAAGCGGCCATCGCCTTCAACACTCGCCCTGAAGATAGCGGTGCGGCAGCCGCTCGCTGGGTCTGACGCGAGTTCGCTACCGGACTGGTCACGGACCGTCTGCGCCAGGCTATCTACTCTGTTGAACGAAGTAGCGATCAGCCGCACGGGGTTTAGGGTCGCTGTCGGATGACGCGCAATCCGCTTGTTGAATTCGCGCAAAATTCACGCAGCGTCCTCGCCACGAATCAGCGGCAAATCCAATTCGATCCGCTCGTGGAGAACTCTGGGCGTCAAGCGTCCCCGCGATCCGCGATCCAGTTTTACTAATCCATAATTAGACATCGCCTTGAGCGTACGCGAAAGATTCGACTTCTGACGTCCACTCAGCGCCACAAGTTCATCGAGCGATTCGGGCGCTTTTTCCGCAATCAGGTTAAGCAACCGACGATTTCCCTCCGAGAGCACTTTCGCAAAGGATTCGGTGGAAGCGAACCATATCCGCGGTTCATGCGACGAGAGCTTCCGCTGTCCTCGCGCAACGGCAATCGTCATGGCTTTCATCTCGCCATAAGAGGCAATTCCCACTCTGAGCGTCGTCATCGAATCACTCCTCTCCCGCGAAGCACGGCATCCACTTGCATCCAAAAATCGGCAAGCAATTTTGCCGCATCGCTGTATTCATAAGGCCGCACTCTCCGAATTCGATGGCGGTGGTCTGAGGCTCGCCCATTTTCCGCTTTTCCACTCGCTGAGTATTGTCGAACCCCACCAACCGTTCGCCATCCGGCCCGTGCAGCGTGAGCGAATCATCCAACCCGTGCGGTTTCTGAGCTGTCGGCGAGATATCGGTCGCAACAAACCGCACCCAATGCCCGCCCTCGGGATCGATAACCAGCGTAACGCCGTTTAAGTCCGGCAATGTGTCGAGAGCGGGATCGCGCTTCCGCATTCTTCATTCGGTTATCACTTAATGATAACTTCAGGACAATACCCCAAGCGCAACCACGGCCCAGCGTGAGGGCCGATGGAGCGAACCGAGACATTTTGCTACCGTTGACCTATGCCCCAACCCGCTCCTCCATCTTCCCAAGCCGCTCTCGACCTCGAATCGCTGGCCGCCGATGTTGTTTCTCTCGCCACAAAGGCCGGCGCTTCCGATGCCGAAGCTGTCGCCCGCGAAGGCGACGAATTCAGCGTGACCGTGCGCATGGGCGAGGTGGAAACGCTGAAGGAATCCGGCTCGCGAGCGCTGGGGCTGCGCGTTTTCCTGGGCCGGCGTTCGGGTTCCGCCTCCACCAGCGACCTCACCGCCGATGGAATCCGCCAACTCGTGGAGGGCGCTCTGGCGCTTGCCGAAGTCACCGAAGAGGACCCCTTCACCGGGCTGCCGGAGGCAAGCGAATTCGGCGCAATCGAAGGCGACCTTAACCTCTACTTCGACGACGTCTACTCGCTCCCCGGCCCGGAACGCATCGAGTGGGCCCGGCGTACCGAGGCAGCCGCGCTCGCCGCCGATCCGCGCATCAGCAACTCCGACGGCGGCAGTTTCGACGCGGCTACGGGCCGCCGCGCGCTGGCCAACTCCCGCGGTTTCGCCGGCGGCTACCGCACCAGTTATGCAGGCGTCTCGGCTGCGCCGCTCGCCCAGGACGCCGACGGCAAGATGCAGCGCGACGGCTGGTGGTCGAGCGCGCGCCGTCTTGCGGACGTGGAATCGCCGGAGTCCGTCGGCCAGGAAGCCGCGCGGCGCACCCTCCGCCGCCTGGGCGCGCGGCGGGCGCCCACGCAGCAGGCGCCGATCGTGTTCGCGCCGGAGGTTGCCCGCTCGCTCATCGGTTCGGTCTTCGAAGCCGCCTCCGGCGACGCCATCTGGCGCAGCGCATCGTTCCTCGCCGGCAAGCTGGGCCAGCAGATCGCCGCGCCTTCTCTGACGATCGTCGATGACAATACGATGCTGCTCCCCGCCGGCGCCGGCGGATTCGGCACGTCGCCTTTCGATGGCGAGGGCCTGCCGTCGCAGCGCACAGTCGTCGTCGAAAACGGCATTCTTCGAAATTACCTGCTCAACACCTACAGCGCGCGCAAATTGGGAATGAAGTCCACCCACAACGCCTCGCGCGGCCTTGCCGGCGCGCCGGGGATTGGAGCCGGCAATCTCTACCTTCAGCCCGGGAGGCTCAATCCCGACCAGATCATCGCGGAGATTCCCGCCGGCCTTTATGTGACCAGCCTGATGGGCTTCGGCGTGAATATCGTCACAGGAGACTATTCGCGCGGGGCAACCGGACTTTGGATCGAAAACGGCCAATTGACACACGCGGTGGAAGAAGTGACCATCGCCGGCAACCTCGCCGAGATGATGCGCAACATCAGCGCCATTGGCAACGATCTTGTCTTCCGCAGCGCAATCGCTTCACCCACACTGCGCATCGACGGTATGACGATCGCGGGAAGTTAGCGGGGGCAGCGGAGTTAGCGGAGTTAGGAATCGGTACCATGAACGAGGCCCAGCGGGATCGGGAAACAGATGCGGCGCGGTCGATTGGCGCCCTGAGCGAACAGATCACCTTCGATCCCGCCGCCCCCAAGGCCGCGTTCTCGCAACTGCCTCAAGCATCCGCCGTTTTCGCTCTTTACGGCGCGGAAGCCCACGCCGAGCCTTACGTGGGCCGCACGCCCAACCTGCGCGCCCGTCTTGAGCGACTGCTTCAGCCCTCGCCCAAACATCCGCGGCGGTTGCAGCTTGCCGGCCTTGTTCGCCGCATCGCGTGGCGGCTCACCGGCTCGGAACTTGAATCGCTCCTCGTACAGTTCGACCTTCTCGAAAGCATCCACGGCGCGAAGGCTCTGGAACGCATGCACCTTCGCCATCCCGCATTCGTCCGATTCCTCGGCGATAATCCCTATCCGCGAGTGACCATCACGTTCCGCCCCAGTGTGCGCCAGGCCGATCGGGCCTACGGCCCTTTTCCATCGCGCGCCGCGGCCGAGCGCTTCGTCGACGAGGCTCTGAAGCTCTTCCTGCTGCGCCGCTGCACTTTCGATCTTGCACCTGACCCGAACTACCCGGGCTGCGTTTATTCCGAAATGAAGATGTGCCTCGCCCCATGCTTCAAGGGTTGCACGGACGAGCGCTATGCCGAGGAATCCGCAGCCGTCGAGAGCTTTCTGGCCACGCGCGGGGAGAGCCGATTGCTCGCGTTGCGCGCCGAGCGCGATGAGGCTTCCGCGAATCTCGAGTTCGAGCGCGCCGCCGCCCTTCACGCTCAGGCGCAGCGCGTGGAATCGGTTCGCGGGCTGGCCGCCGAACTCGTCCGCCCGCTCAGCAGTCTGCGCGCGATTATCCTTCAGCCCGCGGCTCGTCCCGACGAAGTCGCCGTATTCCTCTTCGACAGGGGCCGCTTGCGCGGACCCGCGGCGTTCTCCACTCTCGGGATGAGAATCCAGAACGAGCAATCGGGCTCGACATCGCTTTTTGCGCAACCGATGGCGGTCGCGCCGGTGCCGGAAGAGACAGTGGTCAGGGATCAGCGGTCAGTGGTCAGGGAGCACGGATCCGAGACCAGCGATCACCCGTCAGGGGTCAGAGATCGGGGGCCGAAAGACGTTGGCTTTGCCGCGGGCGAGCCGCAGGGGCGACCGTCGCCAGCCGGCGCAAGGCTCGCGCGCGGAGCGCTCGAATCGCGGCTTGAGGAAGTTCTTGTTTCGCTCAGCGACTCCTCGGCTCCGCCCTCCGCCGCCGAGCGTCAGGGTCATCTGGCTTTGCTGAAGCGCTGGTATTACCGGCCCGAAACGCGCCGCGCCGGAGAAATCTTCTTCCCCGATGCGGAAGATCGTTGGCCGGCTAAGGCCGTCCTCCGCGGCATCGGCCGAGTGGCCGCCGGTTCGCTTGTTTCTCGCCCTTAAGCCCACCGTGGCGGCCAGGCCAAAGCCAAATCGAATGGCCGTCTGGACGATGCTCGCCTGTGGCTCACGGAAGCCCGGCCCTGCGAGCCCGTGCCGCATCTTCCTCAAAAAGCTTCGAATCCACGGATAAACCTGCTCGAATTGAAAATGCCGGCTGATAAACTGACCGGGCGGGGAGAATTCTCGCCCCCAACCCCAATGGTTGAACTGCTCCCATCGATTCTGTCCGCGGATTTCGCCCACCTCGCCGAGGAAGTAGCCGCGGCCGAGCGCGGCGGCGGCTCTGTCATCCATGTGGACATCATGGACGGCCATTTCGTGCCCAATATCACCATCGGGCCGCCGGTGGTCCACAGCCTGCGCAAAGCGACGCGCCTGCCGCTCGATTGCCACCTGATGATCGAGAACCCCGACGAGTTCATCCCCGCTTTTGCCGAGGCCGGCGCCAACTGGGTCAGCGTCCACTACGAGGTTTGCCGCCACCTGCACCGGTCACTCGAACTGATTGCGCAGCATGGCATGAAGCCGGGCGTTGTGCTGAACCCGGCCACGCGCGTCGAGCTCATCGAGGACATTCTGCCCATGGTGCATCACGTGCTCATCATGAGCGTCAATCCCGGTTTCGGCGGGCAGCAGTTTATCCCCTTTTCTCTGGACAAGATTCGCCGCCTGGCCGAGATGCGACGCGAGATGGAGCTGACCTTTAGAATCGAGGTCGACGGCGGGGTGGCTCACGACACGGTGGCCCAGGTCGTCCAAGCTGGAGCGGAACTTCTCGTTGCCGGCAATGCCGTGTTCGGCGCCGGAGAGGCCGAGCGGGACGCACGGGAGTTACTAGCCGCGGCCCGCGAAGCCGAGAGCCGGGCCGAAGGTAAAGAGAGTAAAATTCATTGAACAGCGATGAGCAAACCAGGCGGCGGGCGAGCAGGCCGCGGCTGTGAGGTGGTATGAACCGGTTATCGAATAAGCTTGCCGCCCTGGCGGCCGTGGCGTTCGCGTTGGGCGCAGTATCGGCCAATGCCGGAATCAGGCACAAGAAAAAGGACTTTGACCTGAAGAAGAATCCCCTCGCCAACGTCAAGTCCGAACAGCCCGACCTGATTCTCTACAACAAGGCCATGCAGCAGATGAAGAAGGGCCACTACGACGTGGCTCGCCTCGATCTTCAGACCTTGCTGAACACCTACTGCCCCGACTCGCAATACTGCATGCGCGCCAAGCTTTCCGTGGGTGACACCTGGTTCAAGGAAGGCGGCACGGCGGCCATGATGCAGGCCGAGGCCGAGTACAAGGACTTCATCGTTTTCTATCCCGACGCGCCGGAAGCCGCCGAAGCGCAGATGAAAGTGGCGGATATTTACTACGACCAGATGGAGAAACCCGACCGCGACTACACCAACGCCGACCAGGCCGAGCAGGAATACCGGAACATGATCAACCAGTTCCCTGACTCGCCCCTCGTGCCCCGCGCCAAGCAACGCCTGCGCGACGTGCAGGAAGTGTTGGCCGAGCGAGAATTCGAAATCGGCGCTTATTACCAAAGCGTTCAGAATTACAACGCCGCCATTGCCCGCCTCGAGACCGTTGCCGACACCTACCCGCTTTTTTCGAAAAGCGACCAGGTCCTGATCGCCATCGGCGACTCTTACGAAGGCGAGGCGCGCAACGTGCAACTGGCGGCACAGGTGCCGGGCGCCGTCCGCGAACGGCTGGTCGGCGAGTATGAGAATCGCGCCGCCGCCGCCTACGATAAGGTGATCGCGCGCTATCCGATGGCTCCGCACGTCGAGGATGCGCGCGACCGTCTGGTGGCCATGAACCGGCCTATCCCCACACCCTCGCAAGCGGCCATTGCCGAAAGCGACGCGGAAGAGCGCAGCCGTCAGCCTCTGCACTTCACCGATTCCCTCTTCGGCCTCATCAAGCGCGGTCCCACGATGGTGGAAGCGGCGCATGTGGGAGACCCGAGCCTGACCGATCCCTCGCGCACATTGGCGACGGAAGTGAACAAGCAGAACACCGATCTCTTTATTCAGGCGCGCGACGCGGGCAAGCCCGCTCAGCCGGCGGTCGCGGCCACTCCGACCACCGCCAATGAGCCGCCGCGCAGCGACCGTCCGAATGAAGCGCCGGTGCTCAATGGGGCTCCGGCGGAAGGCACCACGATGGGCGTCCAGATTGTAAGCGCGCCGAACAGCACCCCTGGCGATGCCGCTCCCGCGGCCAATCCCAACGCTCTGGTGCAGCCCATCACCAACAACACCGCTGCCCTGCCGCCCGTGGAAAAACCGGGCGAAGCCCCGACGCAGATCAACGACATCAAGGGCGATCAAACGCAGAACACA
>DATEGX010000113.1:0-3805 GCA_035279875.1 Binataceae bacterium (SeqCode) | reverse complement strand
AGAAACCTAGGTTTTGGCGGCCAATTTCAGGAGCCTTTCTGCCTGTCGTCGCGCCAAGCGCGAAACGGCATCTTGCCAGCCTGCCGGG
This sequence comes from Binataceae bacterium (SeqCode), assembly GCA_035279875.1. GTDB lineage: Bacteria > Desulfobacterota > Binatia > Binatales > Binataceae > JAMXLL01. Next base: position 3,717 of record DATEGX010000113.1, on the reverse strand, counting down.
GGTGTCCGGTGCGCAGTAGACGATTCAGCTGCTCGCGCTTGCCGGACGGCCTGCACTGAAACCCCCATGGCACCAGCCAAGTCTTCCAGTGTCACCGCTTCGAGAAGCGCGTCTGTAGCCTGCCGAAAATTCATCGTCATCTCCTGTTGACATTCACGGCATGTTGTATATTCTCACATATACAAAACGTCAAGAGAGATAGTCATGGTCAACCGCCTTTCCATCGAACGCCGCACCCAGATCATCGGAGCCCTTGTTGAGGGCAATTCCATCCGGTCGGTTGAGCGCATGACCAATACCCACCGCGATACCGTGATGCGCCTTGGCTTTGAGGTCGGTAAGGGCTGCCACAAGCTGCTGCACGAGAAGATGCGCAACCTGCATTGCGAGCGCATCGAGTGCGACGAGATTTGGAGCTACGTCCGCAAGAAGCAGAACCAGCTTAAGCCGGGTGAGAGCGTCCGCGCGGGCGATTTCTGGACCTTCGTCGCGATTGATCCGCAGACGAAGCTTGTCCCTTGCTACCTGACTGGCAAGCGCACTCTGGAAAACGCGACAATGTTCATGCGCGATCTGGAGCGCCGGATCGACAACCGCGTCCAGATTTCGACGGATGGCCTTCCTGCCTATATCCGCGCGGTCGAAGACGCCTTCGGTTCGACGGCTGACTTCGGACAGGTGGTAAAATTTTACGACGCGGAGCCAGTGGGGCCGGGCCGCTACGCGCCCCCGAAGGTGTCGAAGATTGAAAAGACCGCAGTTGAGGGAAACCCCGACATGCGCACCCTCAGCACGTCCATTGTGGAGCGCCAGAACCACAACATGCGCATGTCGATGCGCCGCTTTACCCGCCTGACAAACGGCTTCTCAAAGAAGCTGGACAACCTCAAGGGCGCGGTCGCGTTGCACTTCGCACACTACAATCTGGTCCGCATCCATCGTACTCTGCGCGTCACGCCAGCCATGGCGGCGGGTGTGGAGGATCGGCTGTGGACCTTGCAGGAATTGGTCGAAGAGACGAGCAAATAGAGGTGCGCATGGATTCCGATATTCAAAAGCGTATGCATCGCATTGAGCGAAAATTAGATATCCTGATCGGAATGGCATTGGTAGCTCTTGGTACGTTTGGGTTCGATGCCGTCAGGGCGCAATTGTCAGGGCACTATGGCTGGAGCAACGGCTTGGCCACTGCTGGGGCCCTTGTTGCCTTCGCCGCTATCGTCTGGTTGGTCAATAGTCGATTTAGTGATCGCGCCTGACCTGCGTTCATCCCGCGTCCGGCTCTCGTGCCAATTCCATCGGACCTGCCATTTAACAGCCGGGAATCTCTTGTCGCTCATGTTGCGACACTTCCCGGAATTTCCCGGGTCGTCCCACCTTATCCCGGCTAACCGTCAAATTAGGACACTACCAAGGGGCGTCATGATTTATTTTTTGGACGCGAAATTCCGGCGTAAGGCATTGTTGCAAAATATAAAACAAAAATGACGCCCACCTATGCTGCACCGCAAGAGAATTGCGAAAATAAATTTTCCGGACGCCGATGGAACTCGGTTAATCCCGGCTTAGGCAATCTCGCTTAGGTTGCGGCTCCCCGGGAGGCGTCGTTGAACCAAGCCACACAACGGAAGCTGGAAGTCGACAGGCCGTCGGACTGGCCGGCAGTCCTGCTGTTCGTCCGTGCCTACTGGCAGTCGAAATGCGGAAGCCGCAGCATGCCCGCCCGCAACGACATTTCACCGGTGCAGCTGAAACCCCAGCTGCCGCACATCATGCTGGTCGATGTCGTCGATGACGGTGCGGATTTCCGCTACCGGCTGGTCGGGACCCAATTGTGCGACCATTTCAAAGAGGAACCTTCCGGCAGGCTGATGAGCGAGGTTCTTGCACCCCATGGAGACGTGACGGTTCGCGAAACGCTGCAATCCTATCGCACCGTCGTCGCGCGCCGCGCGCCGCTGCGTCTCACCGGGTCCGGAGCGTGGTACGGACAGGAATCCAAGCAGTTCGACGCGTTGCTTGCCCCGCTCTCCGACGATGGTGCGACGGTCAACATGATCCTGGCGACCTTCGTCTTCGAATGGGACCGGGACGGCGAATTCCGCCAGATTCTGACGGCGTAGTCCCGAAATCAAAAGGCCGCGCATCCTTTCGGACACGCGGCTTTTGATCGGTTGAGCGTACGAGAGAATTACTTCTCTTCCGCGGCCTGTTCGCCTTCTTCGGCCTTGGGGCCGGCGCCCTCCTCGAACATCTCCTCGGCGGCGGCCTTGACCTCCTCTTCGTCGGTCTTCTCGGCCAGCACGTCCTCGCCGCGCGCCTGGCGCTCGGCTTCGTCCTCGGTGCGGGCGACGTTGAGCGTGATCTTCACGCGGACTTCCGGATGCAGGACGACGTTGACCGGGACGAGCCCGATGTCCTTGATCGCCTTGTCGAGCGGCACCTGCGTTCGGTTGACGCTGAAGCCGCCTTCCGTGACGAGATCTGCGATGTCGCGCGGGGAGACCGAGCCGTAGAGCTGGCCGCGGTCGCCGGCCTGGCGCAACAGAACGAAGGTCTTGCCGTCGAGCTTGTCGGCGATCTTCTGGGCCTCCGACTTGCGCTCCAGATTGCGCGCCTCAAGCTGCGCCTTCTGGGTCTGGAAATATTCGCGGTTGGTCTTGTTGGCGCGAAGAGCCTTTTTCTGCGGCAGCAGGTAGTTGCGCGCGAAGCCGTCCTTGACGCGGACTTCGTCGCCCATCTGGCCGAGCTTTTCGACGCGTTCGAGCAGGATCACTTGCATGGTTAGAGCCCTTCTGGGGATTCGAATGGGATTGCGCCGGAGCCGATTTTGGCTGATCCGGCATGAGCCGATTGAAGAGCGTATCGGGGAATACGGTCGAGATCGGCGACGAACCGGGCGGCCAAAAGCGGCCCGGCCCTTCGGGTTGAACGACGAACGATGCCTGATGCGTCGAAGCGCTCGCCGCTACATCCCGGTAGCGGCTTCGTGCTTCTCCTGTCATCCATCTGTTCGTCGTTCAACGCAATCTCCATTGGAATCCCCAAAAGGGCTCTCATCTCCTACTTCACGACGTAGGGCAGCAGCGCCATGAAGCGCGCGCGCTTGATGGCGACGGCGAGCAGGCGCTGCTTGCGCGTGGAGACCGCAGTGATGCGGCTCGGCACGATCTTGCCGCGCTCCGAGATGAAGCGCTGCAGCAGCTTGGTATCCTTGTAGTCGATCTTCGGCGCGCCGGCGCCCGAGAACGGGCAGGTCTTCTTGCGGCGGAAGAACGGACGGCGCTTGTCGCCGCCTTCGCGGGATCCGGCGTGGCTCATTGTGCGGTCTCCTCGGTCGCTTCGCCTTCCGGCTTGGCGGCGTCATCGCGGCGGTTCTTGTTCGAGGACTGCTCGAACGCGTCCACCTTCACGGTGATGTAGCGCAGCACGTCTTCGTTGATCTTGTTCTGGCGCTCGAGCTCGACGATCGCCTTGGACGGCGCGTTGATGTTCAGGAGCACGTAATGCCCCTTGCGGTTCTTCTTGATGCGGTAGGCAAGTCCGCGCAGGCCCCAATATTCCTGCTTCTCGACCTTGCCGCCTTCGCCTTCGACGATGGTCTTGAGGTGGGTCGCCAGTGCGTCCACCTGCTGCGCACTGATGTCCTGGCGCGCGATCAGGAGATGCTCGTATAGAGCCATCCCGTCAACTCCCTGTTTTGACTGCGGAATCCGG
>DATEGX010000112.1:0-2135 GCA_035279875.1 Binataceae bacterium (SeqCode) | reverse complement strand
CGAAGTCATGGCGGGCCTGAACCCGGCGGAGATCGATCAAGCCGTAGGCCTGGTCGGCAAGCTCTCGAGTAGGGGTCTTACGATCGTCATCGTCGAGCACCTGATGCGCGCCATCATGGCGGTCGCGAAACGAATCGTGGTTCTCGACCACGGGCAGAAGATCGCCGAAGGCAGCCCGAAGGAGATCGTCGAGAATCCCGAGGTCATCCGCGCCTATCTCGGCTCCGCGGGAGCGGCATCGTGATCGAGGCATCATGATCGAACTGAGCGGCGTCAGCGCCGGGTACCGCGGGGTGCCTGCGATCCAGGACATAACCATCAACGTTGGCGAAGGCGAGGCGGTCGGGCTCCTGGGCGCGAACGGCGCCGGCAAGAGCACGACATTGCGCGCCATTTCCGGCCTGGTGAAGCTGACCGGCGGCCGCGTCACCTTCCTCGGGCAGGATCTCGCTGCGCTGCCGCCGTACCGGATCACGGAGCTGGGCATCGCCCACGTGCCGGAAGGCCGCCAGGTGTTTCCCGAGATGACGGTGAACGAAAATCTGGAGATCGGCTCCTACGCGCCTCGGGCGAAGCCCGAGCGCGCCCGGTCGCTCGAGTTCGTCTACGGCATCTTCCCGCGCCTGGCCGAGCGCCGGAAGCAACTGGCCGGCACCATGAGCGGCGGCGAGCAACAGATGCTGGCGGTGGGGCGGGGCATGATGCTCAGGCCGCGGTTGCTGATGCTCGACGAACCGTCGCTCGGGCTGGCGCCGGTCATGACCGATGCCACGTTTCAGAAAATCCAGGAAATCCACGCGATGGGGACGGCCGTGCTACTGGTCGAGCAGAACGTGGCGCGCGCGCTGGCGCTGGTGCAGCGGGCGTACGTGCTGGAGAGCGGCAGGGTGATAATGCATGGCACCAGCGCGGAGTTGGCGGATAACAAGCAAGTGCAAGCCGCGTACCTCGGGATATAGTCGGCTTGACGCGGTCCCCGGAGAAAGGGGAGGTCGGTAACAGGGGTGCCTGATCGGTAGGCTAGTCATGTGCGTATAATGCGGCTGCCTTGGTTACCCCTCTTGACTCATAGAGTCTAAGCGAGCGTGACGCACACACCTGAGATTCTGTCTTCAACAATCGTAGCTCTTGGTGACTTCAATCCAGCGATCTTCTCCCCCGATTGGCTGGAGAGAAACGGGCTGATCGGTAAAGCAGACGCCGACACAGCACGGGACAAGTCGCAAAAGCAGCAGCTACTAGTCTCGCACCAAGCAACGACCTTTGAGACGAAATGGTTTGCGTTGCAGGTGCTCGAAAATCAATTCATCCTGAGCAGCAAGGACGCGCTTTCGCCCGCCTTGAAGGACCTCGCCGTCGGGATCTTTCAGTTGGTACCGCATACACCAGTTACAGCTGTGGGATTGAACTTTCAGGCTCACTTTAAGCTGACAAGTGAGGACGACTACCATCGAATTGGCGATGTGCTCGCACCGAAGGACATCTGGAACGCCTTGTGCCCAGAGGAAGCCGCCGGGCTTACGAACGTAACAATTCGACTTCAGCATTGGAAACGCGGTGATCCACCGCCAAAGTCAGCCGACCACAAGAACATCTCGCTGCAACCATCAGCCGTATATAAGCTGGGTGTTTACATGTCGTACAACGATCATCACGACCTCAACGCGAGTGTGGATGACAACTCGAGTTCGGCCGAGCGGATGGTTGCGATCATAGATAAGCACTGGGAGCCTTCATGGCGCGAAGCGACTCGCGTTTTCGACGGCGTCCTGTCCGCCGCTCTTCTCGAAGCCAATAAACGATGACCGACTCCACTAATATTTCTCCGACTCCTGAGAAGAGAATCGAGACCTATCAGAGAGATTTAGACCCGCGGCGAAGCGGTCCGGTAGAGGTGCCGCCCATCTTGGTCACGACAGCTTGGCACAGTGAGCCGATCGAGCAGACCACGCTTCCGGAGGGTGGTGCCCCCCAACGGATGTTTGCTCCGCCAGCCGCACCGGTGTCCCCAGTGGAGTTCAGTGCAACGACGCCAATTCAAGTTTGGGAAGGGACTGTGATCGAGGTTAACCGACAGGCACGAACAATGCAGGTATGGCTCGATGCGAAAATTGGGGAAGTACCGCGCCACACGG
>DATEGX010000111.1:0-2105 GCA_035279875.1 Binataceae bacterium (SeqCode) | reverse complement strand
CAATGCAGCCCGGCGAGATCGCCGCCTCGCTCCGCTACCTGGCGGGATTGCTGGGGGCCGGGCCTCAGGAGTGGTCGCAGCAGGAAAATCGTCACGCAACCTGGCTGAAGGCTGCGGCGGACGATTTGGCTCAGAACAAGGGCGGCGCACTGATTCACGCCGGGCGCGAGCAACCGGTCGAAATTCATCTGCTCGCCGACGCCATCAACAACACGCTCGGCGCTTTCGGCAAGACGGTTCGGTTGATTGCCCCAATCGATCTTGCAACCGGGTCGGACCGGGATTCGCTGGTCGAACTAACGGATGACATGGCGGCGGGCAAGGTGGATACGCTGCTCATATGCGGACCGAATCCGGTTTATGACGCGCCCGCCGACGTGGATTTTGCCGGCGCTTTGAGCCGGGTGCCGTTCTCCGTTTGCCTTTCTCTCTACGATAATGAGACCGCGCACGCGTGTACTTGGCGCCTGCCGGCGTCGCATGAATACGAATCGTGGAGTGATGCGCGTGCCTTCGATGGCACGACGACGATCCTGCAGCCGCAGGTGCGTCCGCTATATGGCGGTCATTCGCTACAGCAGGTTCTGGCCATCCTGCTCGGGAATCTTACCCCTGACGACTACACGCTGGTGCGCGACTTCTGGCAGCGACGTGCGCAACAGGAAAACCGCGGCGATTTCGAAACCTTCTGGTACGGGGCGGTGCAGAAAGGAGTCGTTGCAGACACCGCGGCGCCGACCCTCGACCTAACGCCCCGCACCGATATCGCAGCGGCACTGCCAAAACCGCGCGCTGAATCACAGGGCTCACTGCAGGTGTTGTTCCGGCCCGACGAAGCGAATTGGGACGGCCGCTACGCCGACAACCCGTGGCTGCTGGAGATGGCGAGGTCGTTCACCAGGCTTACCTGGGACAACGCCGCGCTCATTGCACCGAGCACGGCGAAACGGCTCGCACTTGCCAGCGAAGACGTCGTGGAAATTCTGGCTGACGGGCGGAAACTGAAAGTCCCGATATTCGTATTGCCGGGTCAGGCACAGGATTGCGTCACACTTCCGCTCGGCTGGGGGCGAACCGCGGGGGGTCTCGGCGCCGGCGTAGGCTTCGATGCGTATCGACTGCGTACGAAATCCAACCCATGGGTGGCAACCGTCTCATCCATCGTCAAGACCGGCGAGACTTATCGGTTGGCGACCACGCAGCGGCAAGATCGCGTGGAGGGACGCGATCTCATCCGCGAGGCAAGCCTCGATCAGTTCAATAGCGATCCCAATTCAATCGTAAAGAAGGAGAAAGCGGAGTCGCTCTACCCGCCGTATCAATATCCGGACCGCGCATGGGCGATGACGATCGACCTGAATTCCTGCATCGGCTGCCAAGCTTGTACGATCGCTTGTCAGGCCGAGAACAACGTGCCCGTCGTCGGCAAGGACCAAGTGCTCGCCGAGCGCGTCATGCACTGGCTCAGGATTGACCGGTACTACTCGGGTCCGGTCGACACTCCGGACGTCGCTTTTGAGCCAATGCCCTGCATGCAGTGCGAGAATGCGCCGTGCGAGGTGGTCTGTCCGGTGCATGCCACCGTACACGATCATGAGGGCCTCAATCTCATGGTCTACAACCGCTGCGTCGGCACGCGGTTTTGCTCCAACAACTGCCCCTACAAGGTGCGCCGCTTCAATTTCTTCGGTTACGCGCACGCCAACGATCGTCCTCCGGAGTCATGGAACCCGCAAGTGACCGTGCGCGACCGCGGCGTCATGGAAAAATGCACCTACTGCATTCAACGAATCCGTACCACACAGATTGCCGCCGATCGGGAGAATCGGCCGATTGGCGACGGCGAGATCCTCACGGCGTGTCAGCAGAGCTGTCCGACGCAGGCGATCATATTCGGTGACCGCAATAACCCCGACTCCGCCGTCGCCAAGCGCAAGAACACGCCCATCAATTACGTGCTCCTTGAAGAACTGAATACCTTGCCGCGCACGAGTTACAGCGCACTGATCCGCAATCCCAATCCGGCGATCAAGGAGGAAGGATCATGAGCGTCCGGGGATCGAGCGCATGACCATAACATTCCCGGGCGAGATGGCCGCCGATGC
>DATEGX010000110.1:0-20453 GCA_035279875.1 Binataceae bacterium (SeqCode) | reverse complement strand
ATTGTCGAAAATAACTTCGGCCGTATCGGACGAATGCAATCCCAACTTCTCGATCTTGCGTCCGTTGCCAAGCCCGGGCGTACCGCGTTCGACGATAAAGGCCGAGACTCCGGAGCGCCCGGCGGACGCGTCGGTAATCGCCATCACCACGTAGACGTCGGCCACTCCACCGTTGGTGATGAACATTTTGGCGCCGTTAATCGTGTAATGGTCGCCCGAGCGGACCGCGCGCGTCTCCATCGCGGCGGCATCCGAGCCCGAACTCGGTTCGGTGAGACACCATGCTCCCAGGCTCTTTCCGGCCAACATCGCGGGGAGGTAACGCGTGCGCAATTCCTCGGCGGCAAAGGCCGCGATATGACCGGAGGACAGCGACATATGCGCCGCGCATGACAAGGCGAGTCCGGCGTCGTAACGCGAGAGACCTTCGACCACCAACACTTGCGACAGGGTGTCGGCACCGCCGCCGCCATATTTCTCAGGGAAGGCGACGCCCAGGAAGCCGAGTTCGCCGATCTTGCCAACCAGATGGCGCGGGAAAATCTCTGCCCGATCCCATTCCGAGGCGTACGGTTTGATCTCGTGTTCGCCGAAATCCGCCACGGTGGCGCGAATCTGGCGGTGCTCGTCGCTCAGCTCGAAGTCCATTCTATTGCCGCGGATTGACGTTCTCGCGCACCCACTTGACGATGTCCTCGGTCGAGGCGCCCGGCGTGAAGATACCCTTGACGCCGAGCTCGGCCAGCTTGCGCGCATCTTCGTCAGGGATAATTCCCCCGCCGAAGAGGGCAATATCGTCGGCGCCCTTCTCCTTGAGCAGGCGGATGACCTCCGGGAAAAGCGTCATATGAGCGCCCGAGAGAATGCTCAAACCGACCGCGTCAACGTCTTCCTGGACGGCGGCCTCGGCGATCATCTCGGGGGTCTGATGCAGTCCGGTATAAATCACCTCGAACCCGCCGTCGCGCAATGCGCGGGCAATAATCTTTGCGCCTCGATCATGGCCGTCGAGGCCGGGCTTCGCCACTAAAATGCGTAATCTCTTGTCAGCCACGCTTAGATCCAGCCTGGGTCTTTGTAAATGCCGAACTCGGTGCGGAAAACGTCGCTGATTTCGCCGACCGTCGTCTCGCTACGCACCGCATCGCAGATAGGCCCCATCAGGTTCTCGCCCGAACGGCAGGCCTCGGCGATTCGCACCAGCGCCTGCTTGACGGCCGTGCCATTGCGTTCGCGCTTAATCTTGCGCACGCGCTGAATCTGCCGCTCCTCGAGCGCCGTATCGATCTTCAGTACTTCGATGGGGATTTCCTCGGGTATCGAATACTTGTTGACGCCGACCACGGTCTTGACGCCCTGCTCGAGCTGGCGCTGGTAGGTGAAGGCGGCGTCGGCGATCTCGCGCTGCGGATAGCCACGCTCGATTGCTTTGAGCATCCCGCCCATCTCATCGATCTTGCGGATATACTCCATCGCCTCGGCTTCCATTTTGTCGGTCAGCGCCTCGACCGCGTAGCTCCCGCCGAGCGGGTCGATCGTATTGGTGACGCCGGTCTCCTCGGCGATTATCTGCTGGGTGCGCAGCGCGACCATCACCGCATGCTCCGTCGGCAGCGCCAGGGTTTCGTCCATCGAGTTGGTATGCATCGATTGGACGCCGCCGAGCACCCCGGCCAGAGCCTGCAGTGCAACGCGCACGACGTTGTTGGTCGGCTGTTGCGCGGTCAGTGAAACCCCTGCGGTCTGCGCATGAGTACGCAACATCATCGAGCGTGGATTTTTAGCGCCGAAGCGCTCCTTCATCAGCCGCGCCCACATCCGGCGGCCCGCCCTCAGCTTGGCGATCTCCTCGAGAAAGTCGACGTGCAGATCCCAGAAGAACGACAGCCGCGGCGCAAAGTCGTCGACGTCGAGCCCCCGCCGGACGCCATCTTCGACGTAGCAGAGGCCGTCCGCGATCGTAAAAGCCAGTTCCTGCACCGCGGTCGAGCCGGCCTCGCGGATGTGGTAGCCGGAAATCGATACCGGATGAAAACGCGGAGCCTTGCGCGTGCAGAACTCCACCATATCGGTAACGATCCTGAGCGCCGGCGCGGGCGGGCAGATCCATTCCTTTTGCGCGATATACTCCTTGAGCATATCGTTCTGGATCGTGCCGCTGACCTGCTCCCACGGCACGCCCTGGCGTGCAGCGACCACCAGATAGGCCGCCAGCAGGACCGAGGCGGAGCAATTCACCGTCATCGAGGTCGAGACCCTGCCAACCGGGATCTGATCGAACAGGCGCGCCATATCGTCGACCGAACTCACCGACACGCCTTCGCGTCCGACCTCGCCCATCGCGCGCTCGCTGTCTGCGTCATAACCCATCAGGGTGGGCATATCGAAAGCGGTCGAGAGCCCGTCCTGACCCTGCGATAGCAGAAAGCGGAAGCGCTGGTTGGTATCTTCAGCGAGGCCATAGCCGGCAAACTGACGCATCGTCCATAGCCGCCCGCGATACATCGATTCGTAAACGCCCCGGGTATACGGGTAGGCGCCCGGATAGCCCAGCGAGGAATCATACTCGTGGCTCACGTCCTCGGGGGTGTAGAGCGGTTCGACCGGCATATCCGAAAGCGTGGTGAAACGCACCGGCCGTTCCTTGCCGCCCTTATAAGTCTGTTCCAGCCATTCCCGTTTCGTGCTCACAGCGTCCTCATCGGTTTTGCAGTACCTGGCTGGAAATCACCAGCCGCTGAATCTCGGAGGTGCCTTCGTAAATTTCGGTGATCTTGGCGTCGCGAAAATAGCGTTCGACCTTGAATTCCTTGGTGTATCCGTAGCCGCCATGAATCTGTACGGCCTCGGTAGCCGCCTTCATCGCGGTCTCGGCGGCGAACAGCTTGGCCATCGCCGACTGCTTGGTGCACGGCAATCCTTTGTCCTTGAGCGCCGCCGCCTGGAGCATCAAGAGGCGGGCAGCGTCGACCTCGACCGCCATATCCGCAAGCTTCCATTGGATCGCCTGGTAACTCGCCAGCGGATTGCCAAAGGTCTTGCGCTCCTGCGCGTATTTGAGCGAGGCCTCGAGCGAAGCGCGCCCGATTCCGACCGCCTGCGCGGCGATTCCGATGCGGCCGCCGTCGAGGGTTTTCATCGCGACCTTGAAGCCCTCGCCCTCCCCTGCCAGCAGATTTTGGCGCGGTACACGCAACTCCGAGAAGCTCAATTGCGCGCTATGGGCTCCGTGGATGCCCATCTTGTCTTCGCTCCGCACCACCTGGAAACCCGGCCACGACGTCTCGACAATGAAAGCGCTGATTCCGTGATGGCCCTGGTCGGGCGCGGTATTGGCGAACAAAATACAAACCCCGGCCTCTGGTCCGTTGGTGATAAAGTTCTTGGTGCCGTTGATAACGTAGGAGTCGCCATCGAGCGCCGCGCGAGTCTTCTGCCCGGCGGCGTCGGAGCCGGCCTGCGGCTCGGTCAGGGCGAAGCAGCCGAGCCATTCGCCGGTGGCCATTTTAGGCAGATATTTGCGGCGCTGGGTTTCGTCGCCGATACCGAGGATCGGCCACGAACCGAGCGACGAATGGGCAGAAACAATAACGCCGGTTGAAGCGCATTCGACCGACAATTCCTCGACCACCAGCGCATACGCCACGTTATCCAGCCCGGCACCGCCGTATTCCTGCGGGATAAACACGCCAAGCATGCCGAGGCGGCCGAGTTCGGCGACGGCTTCGGTGGGAAAGGCGTGGCTGCGGTCGATCTCGACGCCGACTCGCTCGAGCCTTTCGCGGGCAAACCGCCGCGCGGTGTCGCGCGCCGCGCGTTGCGTCTCAGTTAATTCCAGGTCCATCCGGGTAGTAGCCCGCGCAAATCGCGCAACGACTGAACGCCCGCAATTCCGCGCAATAGTTCAATTATTTGTATCTTAGACGGTTTGCGCCGTCGATAGAAACCCGCGCTCGTGACGCCTTACTTGTGCTGCCACTTGGGATCGCGCTTCTCGACGAAGGCCTTGGTGCCTTCGATCCGATCGGCGCTGGCGAAGACCTGGCCGAAGGCGCTCTGTTCGAAGCGCAGGCCGGCGTCCTCCTCCATCGTGAAGGCGGCGCGCAGGGCGGACTTGGCGTGGCGGATCGCGATACCGGATTTGCTCGCGATCTTCTCCGCCAGGCTCCGCGTTTCGGCGAGCAATTGGTCGGGCGCCAGCACCCGGTTCACCAGACCCCATTCGAAGGCGGTCTTCGCGTCAAACATATCGCCGGTCATGATCAGTTCACGGGCGCGAGCATGACCTATCCGATGAGCCAGGCGTTGGGTGCCGCCAAAGCCCGGAATCAGCGCGAGGTTGATTTCCGGCTGACCGAAGCGGGCCTTGTCGCTGGCCATAATCAGGTCGCAGGCCATCGCCAGTTCAAGCCCGCCGCCGAGCGCGAAGCCGTTGACCGCCGCGATTACCGGAATCGGCAAATCCTCGATTGTTTGCATCACGCGATGGCCGAGACGGCTGAATTCCAAGCCCTCGACCGGGGACATCTGAGACATCGCCGCAATGTCCGCACCGGCAACAAAGGCGCGATCGCCCGCCCCGGTCACGATCAGCACGCGCACGGCGGCATCATGGCGGACATCGCGCAGCACCCGGGCCAAATCCTCGAGCACGCCGCGATTAAGCGCGTTGAGCGCCTTGGGACGATTGACCGTCAGCGTCGCGATCTCGGCCTTATCAAAAATCAAATCTTCCACTTTAGTTTCCTGAAATTAGGCCAGGATTATATTGGCTAATTCACGCAGCAGCTTGGCGCAATCGCCCCGAAACGCGCTGCCGTGCATACAGGCCAGCACAGCTGGATTGGCAGCGGCGAGCCTTTCGAGCAGTTCGCGCGAGTTCCGCGCATGCGAAAAGTAATCGAGCTTCGAGCGTAGCGCCTCGCTCGGGCCCAATATATCGGATTCTGTCAGCGCCGCCGGAGTCGCGCCGGCCTGGGTGAACAGGTCGCTGCAAAACAGTGTTCCACTGGTCCGATCCATCAGCATGCCGCACTCCCATGCATGCGGCATATGCGGCATGTCGAACCACCGCACGGTATGCGCGCCCAGCGCGAGGTCCTCGTCGTTGGCAAGTTCGCGCGGCGGCCGATCGGCGAAGTCGCGAATTGAGGTCATCGCGGCCAGCCGCCCGCATAGCGGCGCCGCGTCCGGCGCCACCGCCAACCATTGATTAAGCGAGCCGCATTCATCGGCTTCGAAATGCGAGAGCGCGATATGACGCAAGCGCTCGACCGGGAGTACGCTCGCGACCGCTTCGCGCACCAGGTCGAAGCTGCGGTGATGACCGGTATGGAACAGCAGCGGCTCGTCATCGACGATGAGGTATTGATTGAAGGTGAAGCCGCCGGGAATGGCCGTGGAGGGAGTGCTGATACGGTAGATTCCCGCGGCAATCTCTTCGACGTTGGTACCCGACTGACTATTTGTCACCGCCATGGTCAAACCTCCCACGCCCTGCGCCCTTGGCGAGTCTCTCGCGAACCATCCAGAGGCGATCGCCGCCCCAGTATAATTCACCGTCGATAACGAAGCTCGGCACACCGAAAACCCCGAGTTCGTCCTCGGCCTCGCGGCAGACCCGTTCGAGTTCCCGCCGCCCTTCGCCATCGGCGAAATCGGCAAAGGCATCAACCGGCGCCCCGCTCTCGCCGATCACGGCGGCAACCGCCTGGCGGTCCTCAATATCCAGTTCGCGCTTCCAGAAGCGCTCGAAGGCGAGGTCATTGAAACGCCGGAAACTGCCCCGGCGCTGCGTGTAGAGCATCGCGATCGCCACCAACGACGAATCGAAGATCTTTTGCGGACCCTTGACCGTCAGGCCGCGGCGATTCGCCAGGCGGCGCGCGTCCATGTAGCTGTACCGCACGCGGCGCCATTGATGGGGATTGCGCCCTTCGACCGTCCCCAGGAAATCGGGGATATTCAGAACGTACGGCAGCCAGGTGAACTCGACGCCAAATTCCCGCTCGAGGTCATAAGCCGGGTCCTTGGCCAGGTACGCATACGGGCTTTTGTAATCGATATAAAGCCGCAGATCGCGCGATGCCATGCGGCGAGCTTACGAGCCACGCCAAGCGCTTGCAACGTCAACGCCGGGCCGCACCGCAACCACCATTTCGAAAGCCATGTGAACACCGGTGACCAGGCGATCTATTGCAATGATCCCAGCGAGGCACGGCAACTTGGTGCACCGATGCACGACAAGGTAAACTGGCTGCATCGGGGAGCACGAACACAAACAATGGAAGAACGATACGAGCCTGGCAAAATCGAGCCCCATTGGCAGAACGAATGGGAGCGGACCAATCTTTACGCCACGCCTGAGGATAGCAGTCGGCCCAAATTCTACGTGCTCGAGATGTTCCCCTACCCCTCGGGCGACGGTCTCTCGGTTGGCCATCTGCACAATTACGTGCCATGCGACGTCATCGGCCGCTATAAGCGCATGGCGGGTTTCAACGTATTACATGCGATGGGCTGGGACGCGTTTGGGCTGCCGGCTGAAAATGACGCGCTGCTCAAGGGCCTGCATCCCAAACAGACCGTGCCGCGCTATGCGGCAAACTTCAAGCGTCAGTTGAAGTTATCCGGATGCGCCTACGATTGGTCACGCGAGATCAACTCCTCCTCGCCGGAATATTACAAGTGGACCCAATGGTTTTTCCTGCTGCTCTATAAGCGCGGGCTGGCCTATCGCGCCGTCAGCTCGCAATGGTGGTGCGAGCTATGCCGCACCGTGCTGGCCAATGAGCAGGTCGTCAACGGCTGCTGTTGGCGGCATACCGACACGCCCGTGTCGAAGAAAGACCTCGAACAGTGGTTCTTCAAAATTACCGCGTACGCCGACCGGCTGCTTTCCGACCTCGACGGCATCGATTGGCCCGAGCCAATCAAGCTGATGCAGCGCAACTGGATCGGGCGCTCGGAAGGTGCGGAATTGGCCTTTCCCGTCAGCGGTCATCCGGGCAAGGAGGTGCGCTTCTTCACGACGCGTCCGGATACGGTCTTCGGCGTGTCTTTCATGGTTCTCGCACCAGAGCATCCGCTGGTGGCGGGAATCACCACTTTGGAGCAACGCGGTGAAGTTGATGCCTACGTCGCTCAGGCACGCCGTCAGAGCGATATTGAGCGGCTTTCGACGGTCAAGGAAAAGACGGGAGTGTTTACCGGTGCTTACGCGCTAAATCTCTTCAGCAACAAGCAAATTCCCATTTGGATCGCCGATTATGTCCTGATGGGCTACGGCACCGGCGCAATTATGGCTGCGCCTGGGGAGGACCAGCGCGACTTCGAATTTGCGACCAAATACGGACTCGAAATTCCGGTCGTAACCGCGCCATCGGACGGCACCGAAGCCCCCAAAGACCACGCTTTCAGCGAATACGGCGTTGCAGTCAATTCCGGGTTCCTCGACGGCATGAAAACCGCCGACGCGATCCGCGCGGTCTGCAAATATGCGGAGCAGCACGAAATCGGCCATCCGACCGTGAGTTACCGGATGCGCGATTGGCTGATTTCACGCCAGCGCTACTGGGGCTGTCCGATCCCGATCGTATATTGCGAAAAGGACGGGATTGTCCCCGTGCCGGACGAGCAATTGCCGGTCGTGCTACCCGATATGACCGATTACCAGCCGTCGGGCACCGGACGTTCACCGCTCGCCAACGTCGCCGAATTCGTCAATACAAGCTGCCCCAAATGCGGCGGCCCAGCGCAGCGCGAAACCGACACCCTCGACGGTTTCGCCTGTTCTTCGTGGTACTTCCTGCGTTTCGCTTCACCCCACTACGACCTGGCACCCTTC
This sequence comes from Binataceae bacterium (SeqCode), assembly GCA_035279875.1. GTDB lineage: Bacteria > Desulfobacterota > Binatia > Binatales > Binataceae > JAMXLL01. The sequence continues at coordinate 12,607 of DATEGX010000110.1, read as the reverse complement.
GAGAAAAAGGCCGGTGATTATTGGCTGCCGGTTGACCTCTACGTCGGCGGCGCGGAGCACGCCGTCATGCACCTGCTCTACGCCCGGATGTGGACCAAGGTGATGCGCGACGCTGGTCTGGTTAAGTTTGCCGAACCTTTCCCGGTACTGCGCAACCAGGGAATGATCTGGGCGGCTGACGGCCAGAAAATGTCCAAAAGCAAGGGCAATGTCGTTACCCCCGATGCGATGGTCGAGAAGTACGGCGCCGACGCGTTGCGCTTGTGGGAACTATTCATGGGCCCCTTCGAGGATCCGACCAACTGGAACGAAGAAGGCGTGGTCGGCACTTCCCGCTATTTGAATCGCGTATGGGGCGTTATTCGACGCTATGTCGCGGCGGGATGCCCTTCCGGTGATCCCAACCTCGAGACCCTCAGGCGCGCGCATAAGACGATTCGCACCGTCACCGATCATGTCGAACGATTGCGCTTTAATACGGCGCTGGCGGTGCTGATGGACCAACTGAACTACATCCAGAAGCTTCCACCCAAAGAACTGGGGCGTTTCGCGGTTGAGAGTTATGTCGTGCTGCTCGCCCCGATGGCGCCGCACGTTACGGAGGAATTCTGGCGCGCGCTTGGCCATCGCGACTCGGTCCATCGCGAAAACTGGCCCAAGTTCGATCCCGAACTGACTCGCGACGAAACCGTGACGGTGGTCGTGCAGGTCAACGGCAAGGTGCGCGATCGCCTGCAGGTCGATGCCGGCACGCCCGAGGCTGATGTCCGCCGGATGGCCCTCGATAGCGAAGCCGTGGCGAAATATCTCGACGGCAAACCGCCGAAGAAGGTTATCTACGTACCGGACAAACTCGTCAGCATCGTCGCGTGAGGCGGATTGGTTTGCGCATTGCCCATGAGGAGGTGTTATGGCGGCTGATATCGGCCTGACACACGTTGCGTTGCAAGTCAGCAACCCTGACGCGAGCGTCGCCTTCTACGAAAAGTACGCGGCAATGCGCGTGGTGCATCGCCGGGTCGACCAGCCAAGCGGGCATACCGTGGTATGGTTGAGCGACCATACGCGGCCCTTCGTCATCGTGCTGATCGAACAGCCCGCTATCGATGCGCCGCTGCGGCCGATTTCGCATCTCGGGGTCGGCTGCGTGTCGCGGGAGGAAGTCGATCGATTATGCGCCGAGGCGCGCCGCGAAGGCTGCCTGCACTCCGGCCCGACCGATTCGGGCTACCCGATTGGCTATTGGGCCTTCCTCTCGGACCGCGACGGCAATACGCTCGAAATCTCGTACGGCCAGGAAGTCGCCCTTACCGTCGCTCATTCCAGCTAACCGGTAATCTCGGTCAGTGACTTCACTTGATCGCGGCGGCGAACCTGATGACCGCTTGCCGGCAAAAGGAAACGTGCAATGACTGGTCGCATTACTCTCGACCGCTATGTGTATGAAGATATCTATCCCGCCTTCAAGGCGGCCACCGACGAAAAGGAAATCACCGCGAATCTCAATCGCGAGTTCCTGAACTATCTCGCTGCACTAAATCTTGTGCTCTCCGGCGATACTCCGGCGGTCGTGGCGGATATCGGATGCGGCCCCTGCGACACCCTGATCAAGTACCTGACCGGAGTGCGGTTCGCGCCCGGGTTCATCGTCAGGGCGACCGATTACATTCCCGAGTACGCTGACCCCGAACGCGGAGAGGCCGTACGGAACCTCGCTGCGGCACGCGAGCGCAATACGATAAAGTTAGCCGGCTTTTCGCTCCGCGCCGGAGATGCCTTCGCTGGAAATCTTCTTGGCCTGCTCTCAGCACCCCAAGCCGACGCAGGAATACAGGGGGCTTTCCGCGTCGTTTTCGCATCGCACATGATGTATCACGCCGAGTCCGCGACGGAGGTGCAGCGCGTGATCGGGGACATCGCGAACAATCTGCTCGATCGGGAAGGGGTCTCGATCCTCTATCACATTGCCAACCGGCCGGGGACCTTCCAGGAGTTTCGCGCGCGCTTCGGCAGTCGGGCGGAAGCCAACCGTGAAAGCGATACTGGCGCGGTGACGATAGATGATCCGCCGGCGCAGATAGCCGCGGCCTGCGCCGCGATGGGGCTGCCGCTCTACCAGACCGAATTTATCACCAGGCTGAACTTCGGCGTGCTGCGCGATGACGAGCGGCGAGCCTTCAAAAACCCGGATAGCTACGACGCTCTCGCCGAAGCTAATCCCCAAGCCTACGAAGACCTGAAGAGGCTTTATTTCGTTGTGCAACGGGCGCCGTTGGAATTCGCCGCGGACCGTTCGGCGACCGGCCTTGCCGCCTTCATCGACCAGATTTTCCAGGTGATAGACGCCAACCACGGCGTCCTGCCGTCAGCGGAGCAGATGCAGGTGTTGAGCCGCTCGGATGCGCCGGCGATTCTGGCCGCGACGATTCCCGAGGCGCTCGCGGCCGCCATCAAGAGTTCAACGTGAAGCCCGGACACGGCTTTCAACATCGCTTGCTTGAGGGACTAATGAAAGCCTGACGCGTCGAGCGGCGGGCAGTCAGGCGGCTGCGCCCGAGCCATCGTGATGCGTCGGACGACGTGATTTCCAGTGTCAGCCCCGCGTGCCCGTTAATTCATCGAGAAGCGCCCTGGCGTCTTTCAGGTCCGTGATGCCGAAGCCCTCGGTGAACCAGCCGTGGATTTCCGCAAGCATCGTACGCGCCTCATCGCGACGGCCCTGCGATGCGAGCAGCCGCGCGAGACTCATCGTCGCACGCAGTTCAGAGAGCTTCGCATGCTGCCGGCGGGCCACCTCGATAGAGACGCGAAAAGAAGCCTCGGCCGCGGCCGCCGCGGTTGGATCGGCCATCAGAAGCAGGCCGCCCTGCAGTAGGTGGAGTTCCGGCCTGGCTTCTGCGTCCTCAGTTTGATCAGCGACCTCAAGCGCTTTCGACACGACGCTCAGCCCCTCAGCGGGTTTCCCGGCGGTCAGGTAGGCGAACGCCAGAGTGGAATAAAGCCAACCCGGAAGCGCGGCTCCGGTCGCCTCAAACGCCGCCAACCCGGCCCTGGTCTCAGCCACCGCTTCATCCGTCCTTCCCAAAATCGCGAGCGCTTGCCCGCGGGCGCATTGCCCAAATGAATGCCAATTGCCGAAACCATGCTCGGCCGTCAGCACGAGCAAAGCTTCGGTATATTTCAAGCCCTCCGCGCCCTCTTTCCGCCACCCTGACACGGTTGCGGCACAATTGAGCGCAAAGACCAGCGGCAACGCCTGCGCCCTTTCTTCGGCCCATTTCACGAACTCCAACGCCTGCCGTAAACCGGTGTCCGGGAATCCTAATGCCGCCGTACAGAGCGCTGCGAAAAACAGGCATGCCGCGCGCATGTGTTCCTTTCCCGACGGTAAATGCTCGTCGAGCGAGAACAATGCAACGCCCTTCTCCGCATATTTGCGTGAGCCGAGGAAATCCCCCATCAACCAAAGCACGTTGGCCAGCGAACCGTAGGCTTCCAACTGCATTTCCGGATCCGCCGCCTGGTCCGCAAGCGAGACCAGCCTGGTTCCGATCTCTCTCGCCTTGTTCAGCTCGAGCCGGAACGCCGAGAGCACCGAGCTTCCCACCAACGCGTAAAACAATTGCTGCGCGTCTCCCAGGCGCTCCGCCAGCTCATGGCGACGTAGCAGATGACGCTCGTACTCGGCAGCCGCATAGCCGCTCGTAACCATCACAACGTCCGCCAGACCCGTATGGATCACGATCTCCTTATGGTCGCGCTCGGCACCCGGGGGCAGATTCTTGAGCCGGGCGAACGCGTCTTCGAAATGTGCGGCGGCGAGCGAGAACGCCGAGCGCTGGAGCGCTTGTTCCCCGGCGCGAATCAGATAGCTGACTGCCTTGGCGTCATTTCCACTGCGTTTGTAATGAAAGGCGACGTCCGTCAGATGGTCCTCGATAGAATCGCCAAACAGCACTTCGAGTCCTTGCGCGGCGCGTTCGTGCAATACCTTGCGCTGCTCGCTCAAGAGCGAATTGTACGCGACCTCCTGCGTCAGGGCGTGCTTGAAGCTGTAGGCGCTGTCACCCGCGGCCGGCTGCTGGTAGATGAATTCGCTGGTTTGCAGATCGGAGAGCATGCGCTCGAGTTCACCGTCGCTGGATCCTGCGATTCGCCGCACCAGACCCAGCGGGAACTCCCTGCCCATCACAGCGAGCGTTTGTAGCAGAGCCTTCTCCTCCGCCGGCAGACGATCGATACGCCCCGCCACGACCGCCTGCGCGGTTTGCGGTATGCGCATCTGCGACAGCGGGCGGGCGATCTTGATCGTGCCGTTGCGCACCAGTACACCTTCGTCGAACAGCGCCTGCGCCAATTCCTCGATAAAAAACGGATTGCCGCCGCTGCGCTCGGCGACCAGCCGCTTGAGCGCTTCCAACTCGGCACCCTCACCCAGCAACGCCGTCAACATGGTCGCGGCGCTTTCGCCGCGCAATGGGTCGAGCCGGAGCTGGGTATAGTGGCTCTTGCCTGCCCATCCATGCTGATACTGCGGACGGTAATCAACCAGCAGCAGAATGCGCGCGCCGGCCAGGCTGTCGGCCAGAAGGTCGAGCAGCGCCTGGGTCTGATCGTCGATCCAATGGAGATCTTCGAAGATCAGCACCAGCGGCTGATTGATACTCTCAGCCAGTATGATCCGCTTTATCGCGTCGAGCGTGCGGCCGCGCTTGATCCGCGGATCCATCTGGGCCAGCGGATCGGCGCCCTCGACAAGGCCGAGCAAACCGAACAGGTAAGGCAAGGCATCGCTGAGCGCCGGGTCCAGCGCCCCCAGAACGGCACGGACCTTATCGCGCCGCACGGACGGATCATCGGCGTTCGCAAGGCCGAAATAATCGCGCATCATTTCCAGCACGGGCAGCCACGCCGAAGCCTTGCCGTGCGACACCGAATGGGCTTCCAGCACTTTGCACCCGGCAGGGAGCGTCGCCTTGAACTCGTAGAAGAGGCGCGACTTGCCGGTGCCGGCCTCGGCCACCACCGCGACGATCTGCCCGCGGCCGGCCAGGGTCAGCTCAAGCGCCCGCTTCATCTGATCGATTTCGTGCTCGCGGCCGACGAATTTGGTCAACCCGCGACGCGCCGAGACCTCGAAGTGGGTGCGCAGCGGACCGGCGCGGACAACCTCGTAGATGTTGAGCGGCCTCGCGATCCCCTTGATTTCGGTCGGGCCCAGGCTGCGCAACTCGAAATAGCCTTCGACCAGGCGGCGCGTCTCTTCGCTGATAACGATCCCGCCTACCGGCGCCACCGTCTGCATCCGCGAGGCGAGATTGCCGGCGTGGCCAACCGGCGCGTACTCGCGCCGGCCGCCGGTCTCCACCGTGCGCATCACCACTTCGCCGCTGCTCACGCCGACCCGGGCCTGCAGCACCGGCTTGCCCTCTCCTGCCAGCTTTTCGGAATGCCTGCGCAGAGTATCCTGTGTCAGCAGCGCGGCGTAGAGCGCGCGCTGCGGATGATCCTCATGCGCCAGCGGCGCGCCGAACAGCGCAAAAATCCCGTCGCCGGTCGATTGCACCACGTACCCGTCGTAGCGCCGCACCGCTTCGACCATGATCTTGAGCGCCGGGTCGACAATCGCGCGGGCGGCTTCCGGGTCGAGCCCCGCCATCAATTCGGTCGAGCCCTTGAGATCTGCGAACAGCGCCGTCACCGTCTTGCGCTCGCCGTCCTGAATTGCCGCATTGACGGCCCCGCTCAAACGAACTGCGGGAGTATCGTCGCGCTTTTCCGAGACACGAGCAGCCGATCCGAGTGCCGTGCCGCAGTTGCCGCAAAATTTGGCGGCTGGAACATTTTCGAAGCCACATTGAGCACACGCCGCCTTGAGCGCGGCTCCGCACTCGTTGCAAAACTTCATCCCGTCGGGATTTTCGGTTTTGCATTTCGCGCAAATCATGCGTTGGACTCGGTTAGGCGTTCAGTTCGTCGAGCAGGGCCTTGGCGTCCTTGAGGTCGGCGGTGTCGAAGCCCTCGGTGAACCAGCCGTGGATTTCGGCCAGTGTCGCACCGCTTAGGTTCAATTGTACCTGGTCGTTCAAAGGTAACGCGCACTGCGAGCAGAATTTGGCTGCGGGCGCGTTGTCGAAGGCGCATTTCTGACAACGCCGGCTAAGCGGCGCCGCGCATTGGTTGCAAAAGCGCGAACCCGCGAGATTTTCCGTTCCGCAGTTCGGGCAGTCCATCGAGTCCCCCCCTCGAAAAGTCACGGACGACACGACGGGCGCTGCACCCCCGCGCCACCCTCTCGGGCGTGACCTTATGCGGCCGCCGGAGCCATCGCACCCGCCGGACGTCCGCGAATCATGAAAGCCAGCATGATCCAGGTCCATCCGCGAAATAGCAGCATGATCGCGATCGCCAACCCGATGAACCAAAGCCCTGAGGCGGGCCAATGGATCAGCAGACAGACACCCAGCAGCACCGAGATGGCGCCATCGAGCACGGCCCATCCGCGATGCGGCAGTTGATGCATGAAAGCGGCGAAAATCCCCATGAGGCCGCCCGCGAGGAAGAACATCGCGAGCACCAGCGTCAGCGATACGGCACCGACCGCGGGATTCGCCAGCAGGATAACGCCGATGACGACATCGAAGACCAATCCCAGCAAATCGAGGAAGAAATGCGCGCGGCTGCGAAACAGCTTAATCGCATGGAAGATGCCGCCGAGGATCAGCAGCCATCCCAGCAGCAGCACCGAGACCACCGTCACCGCGACAGTATCGCCCAGGGCTACCAGGCCCAGCACCACCATCACGATGCCGAGCACCAGGAACCATCCCCATTTCGTTCGGGCTTCATCAAGTCCCACACTCAACGGCGTAGCGCTCATATTGGTTACCTCGATACACGTCTAGAATTGCGACGCTAGGATGCCAAGCTCCGGCGCGTCGGATCATTGGCGCGCAAACGTTCGATCACGATTTTGGCGCGGCGTTCGCCTACCTAGAAGGGCACTGTAGCGCTTTTAACTTCATTTTGCCGCAATCGTGACCGCCGGATAACATCACATTCGCAAACATACGGCGAAAAGCATCTATTCGCGCTTCATGGTACATTTTCGGAAAATTTCGAGGGATACAGCCTTCGAACACGGATGATCGCTATCGAGGCCGCTGCGGCGGCACGAAGCGGTCACATGCGTCAACCAGGATGAACCATGGCTTGGATCCTCAGCGGTCTGCTCAGTCTTGCAATCGGCGCCGGCTTTGTCGGTGCGATCTCGGGTCTTGGCGGCGGGGTTTTTATCGTGCCGGCACTGGTGATTTTCGCCAAAATGCCGATGCGCGTGGCAATCGGCGCGAGTCTTATCTCGGTGGTCGCGACCAGCGCCGGGGCGAGCGTCGCGTTCGTGCGAGACGGCTGGACCAACCTGCGGGTCGCGATGCTGCTGGAATGCGCTACGGTAACCGGCGCGGTAATCGGCGCATATCTGGCCGGGATAATACCTACAGTAATACTTGAAATTCTGTTTGCGGCCATGATGCTTCAGTCAGCTTACTTCACCATAAAGAAGCAAGGTGACGACATCCTGACCAAGGGCGATCCTCTCTCGGAACGCCTTCATCTCGCCGGAGAACTCCCCGGCGATGACGGTACAACGATTCCCTACGAAGTCGTCCATATTCCGGGGGGTGCCTCGTTGATGGTTGTGGCGGGGCTGATGTCCGGGCTGCTTGGAATTGGTTCTGGTGCGCTTAAAGTGATGGCAATGGACTATATAATGCATCTGCCGCTCAAGGTCTCGAGCGCCACCAGCAACTTCATGATTGGCGTGACCGCGGGAGCGGGCGCATTGGTGTTCCTGACCCGCGGCGACGTTTCAGCCACAATCGCCGCCCCGGTTGCGATCGGGGTGACCGCCGGAGCACTGGCCGGAAGCCGGCTCCTACCCCATCTCAGGGTCGATTCGCTGCGCTCGCTGTTCGTCGTGATCCTGATTCTGATCGCGGCTGAGATGGCCTGGCGGGCGCTTAGCGGGATCTGATTGGCGCTCGGAACCGGAGGATTCGATGGCTGTAGCCGAGAAGGAAGAAGAAGAGCGCATTCTGCGCTTCTGGACCCCGATCCTGCTGCGGACGATCCTGGTCGCCGCGATGATCGTGCTGGTGTTCGGATTGACGCTCAGCGGGACGTTTCAGCCGAAGTACTTTGTCAACCGCTACCACGAGGCCCAGCTTGGGCATCTCTTCGGACGCGAAGATCTGGCGAAATTCGGGCACGGGATCAGCAGTGGCCAGCCTCATTCGATCATCATGCTTGGCCTGTTCGTACTGACGCTGGTCCCGCTGGTGCGGGTGGCCTTTTGCTTTTTGCTATTCCTTCGTGAGCGTGATTACACCTACGTGATGTTCACCGCCTATGTGCTTGCGGGATTGATTGTCGGCATGCTGCTCGGCAGCAGCGGCTGAAACGCGCCCGCACATTCCAGGTTCGGCTACGGCTCACAAAAAAGCCGCCTCAAGGAGATTGTGGCTTGACAGCGCTGCTTCTACGGCGAATAAGCAGCCTTGATAGTCGGTTGGTGTTCGCTGCTTGGGGAGTAAAGGGATCGGTGGCCTGGTAACTGGCTCCGTTTGGTTCTTTCACTCACCGCGACGAGACCTCTCGGGGCCCTAAACCGAACGAGGGGAGACCGCTATGAAGGTTACGGTTCGAATTGTGGTGATCGGCCTGGTTATTGCGCTTTTGCCCTCTCTTGGGCTGGCGCAGACCGATCGCAGCGCTGTAGACGACTGGCTCAAAGCGACAGCAAAGCAGACTGACATTCCTCCCGGCACCACGATCACGATGGCGAACTGGCAGCAGTATCAGGACGTCATGCCCTTGGGCATGATCAAACTGTTCCAGGGAACCTATGGCTGGAAAATGCCGGCCGATGTCTCAATCCCGGTGGGACCGGCTCATCTTGGTGGCAACCTGCCCAAGAGTTGGGTGGAAGCGACTGAGCAGCACGGCTCGCAGACCGGCGTCGAAGTCCTGCCCAACGGCCATTATGTGATCAAGAACTACTATGGCGGGACCCCGTTCCCGAATCCGCAGGAACCCTACAAAGGTTGGAAGGTCCTAGCCAACGTGTTCTGGGCCTATGTGGAAGCACTTTACGTTAACACGCCCAAGAACTACGGCTCGGTGTGGGCGGTCGACCGCTTCGGCGATATCGCCCCCTCAACCTTCGACGTAGTGTACCGCTGGAGCGCGTATATCACCGACCAGGGTTTCCCCCATGAGGAGACCTACGCGCCTGGCACCTGGTACACCGAGTGGGGTATGCAGGAGACGCCTGAACAGGCCCGCTATACGGCTTCGCTGTCCGAATACTATCAGGATCAGGAAACCCATCCGTTTCCGGATACCTTCGTGTTCGTGCCGGCGTTGCGCCGTTCACTGCGGCTCTCGACGACCTCGCGATGCTCGCCGGTTTTCGGTTTCGACTGGAGCTACGATGACGCCAAGACCAACGGTTTCAACGGCAGCACCTCGGTCTATACCGGCGACTACCTTGGCGATCGCAAGATTCTGACGCTGGCGGTGTTCAACCAGGATGGCTCGGTGTTTCCTGAAGGTTACGACATGCCGCTGGCGTGGCCCAAGCCCTCGTGGGGCAAATGGGAAGTACGGCCGATGGCGGTCGACGACATCAAGCGTATCCCGAGCGAAGCGGCCGGTTACTGCTATGCCAGCCGTATCGTCTATGCAGACAAGGAATTCTGGGATGGCGACTGGGTGGATCTGTTCGACTCCAACAAGAAGCTGTGGAAGTCGATTGCCTACTTCAACGATATCGGCGACGTGCCCGGGGTCGGCCATACCTGGGACGGTGTCGCGTCGATGGCGTGGGATCTGCAGAACACCCACATGACCGTATGGTCAGGGTTCGGCAATCCCTGGAAGCGCAAGCCCTACCTTAATTTCAACGCGCCGAAGGAATATTTCGACGGCGTCAAATACGGCAGCCCCTCAGGGTTGATGCAGATCCTGCGTTAATCTGCCGGCGGCCAAACCGGTGCCGCGTTCGGGGTGGCACCAGTTGAATCACAGAGCCCGCGGAAGCAAGATTCCGCGGGCTCGCTCTTTTTGCGCTGACTCCTTTATTCATTGTTTCAGTAACTCTCTGTAGTTTCTGACTCAATTGCCTAGCCCACGCTGATAACCGGGTGCTAGCGCATGCCATGTGATACGCAGGCGGCTATATTGAACGGCCACCTTGGTTAAAAACGTATTTTGAATCCTCTCGTTGCTTGACAGCGCAGCTTATTGGGCGAATAAGCTGCGTTGATAAGGCGTTTCTATTCGCCGCTCGAGGAGTAGAGCGATCGGTGGCCTGCTAACTGGCTCCGCGCGGTTCTTTCACTCAGCGAGACAGCGCCTCTCGGAGCACTAACCGAACGAGGGGAGACCGCTATGAAGGTTACGGTTCGCGTTCTGGCGATCGGGCTGGTACTTGCGCTGCTGCCCTCCCTTGGGTTGGCGCAGACAGTGACCGATCGCAGCGAGATCAATCAATGGATTGAGATGTCGAAGAATCAGGGCCAGCTTCCGGTGGGTACCCATATCACGATGGCGAACTGGCAGCAGTACAAGCAGTTCATGCCGCTCGGAATGATCAAGCTGTTCGAGGGCAGTTATTTCTGGAAGATGCCGCCCGACATCAATCTAGAGGTCGGCCCGACTCATCTCGGCAGTGCACTCAAGAGCTGGCTCGACGCAACCGAGAAATACAGTTCGCAGGTGCGGGTACAGATGCTACCCAACGGCCACTATCAGTTGCAGAACTTCCACGGCGGCATCCCGTTTCCCAAGCCCGAGGATCCCTACAAGGGGTGGAAGATACTGGCTAATGTCTACTTCGCCTACGTTCCCGCGCTCTATGTGAATACGCCGAGCAACTACGGCACGGTCTGGTCGGTCGATAAGTATGGCGACGTCGCCCCCTCGAGCCTCGACGTGGTCTATCGCTGGAGCGCCTACATCACGGACCCCGGTTTTCCGCCCGAGGAGAACTACATGCCGGGGAGTTGGTATACCGAATGGGTCATGCAGGAGACCCCTGAGCAGGCCCGTTATACCACCGCGCTGAACGTCTTCTTCCAGGACCAGGAAGCGCACCCCTATCCCGACCTTTACGTCTTCGTGCCGGCCTTGCGCCGTTCCTTGCGGCTGTCGACTACCGCGCGATGCTCACCATACCTGGGCTTCGACTGGACCTACGATGACGGCAAGACCAATGGCTTCAACGGCACCACCTCGATCTTCACAGGCGACTTTCTGGGCGATCGCAAGATTCTGACCCTGGCAGTGTTCAACCAGGACGGCGCGATCTTTCCCGACGGCTACGATATGCCGCTCGGCTTCCCCAAACCCACATGGGGCAAGTGGGAAGTTCGGCCGATGGCGGTTGATGACGTTCATCGCATACCAAGCGAATCCGCCGGGTACTGCTACTCGAGCCGTATCATGTACGTGGAGAAGGAGTTGTGGAACGGCGACTGGGTCGACCTGTTCGATACCAACCACAAGCTGTGGAAGTCGATTTCCTACTACAATGATATAGGCAACGTTCCGGGCCTCGGCTGGACCTGGGATGGGGTCGCGTCGGCGGCGGTGGATTTCCAGAATTCCCACGAGACCGTCTGGTGCGGCTTCGGCAACCCGTGGAAGCGCAAACCCTTCCTCGATGCGAACGCGCCGAAGGAATACTACAACGGCATCAAGTATGGGAGCCCATCCGGGTTGATGCAGATTCTACGTTGATGTGACCGGACGTCTCAGGCACCGCGTTCGGGGCGGTACCTGGCGGCCCGAGCCCGCGGGACCGCAATTCCGCGGGCTCTTTTTACTTCAGGCAGTGGTTGCTTCCGGGCGCTTTGGCAAGGGAACCGCCATGTTTACTTGAGAATATACTCTTAATCACCTCTTCAGTATCTATGAACAGGGTTTTAACTTATTTAGCGTCTGCGACTTCTGTAACAGTACGTTAGCACAGAGCAAATGGACTACTTTCGCATCAAAAGGTAACGCAATTGTGTCTTCCACTTGACAGCGCTGCTTCTTCGGCGAATAAGCAGCCTTGATAGTTGGTTCTGTTCACTGCTTGGGGAGTAGAGAGATCGGTGCCCTGTCAACTGGCTCCGTTTGGTTCTTTCACTCACCGCGACGAGACCGCTCGGGGCCCCTAACCAAACGAGGGGAGACCGCTATGAAGGTTACGCTTCGTATCCTGGCAATCGGCCTGATGATTACGCTGCTGCCCTCTCTTGGGCTGGCGCAGACCGATCGCAGTGAAATGAACGATTGGTTGAAGGCCACGCAAAATCAGGGCGAGATCCCGGTCGGCACCACCATTACGATGGCGAACTGGCAGCAGTACAAGCAGTTCATGCCATTGGGGATGATCAAGCTGTTCCAGGGGGTCTACGGCTGGAAGATGCCGGCCGACGTCCAAATGAACGTGGGCGCCGCCGAGTATGGCAATATTCCCCGCACCTGGGTCGACGCGACCGAGAAATACGGCTCGCAGACGCAGGTCGAGTTTCTGCCCAACGGGCACTATCAGATC
>DATEGX010000109.1:0-8611 GCA_035279875.1 Binataceae bacterium (SeqCode) | reverse complement strand
GAAACAACGAGATCAAAACACCGAGTTGCGGCTCGTGGCCGACGGCCAGAACCTCGTCATGACGCGCGAACGGCGCTATGGCCCCCAGCGCCTCACGCGGCGGCACCCCGACTGAGAGCGCCGGCAGTACCTGGGGAGGTGGATTATTGGCATAGGCGGCGGCGATCAGTTCGGCGGTTTCGGCCGCCCGCGGCAGCGGGCTGGTCAAGATAACGTCGAAATGAACACCTGTAGCGCGCAAGCCCTCCGCGGCGTCGCGAGTCCGCACGCGTCCGCGAGGGGTAAGGCGCCGCGCGTCGTCGCCACCGGATTCCGCCTCGTCCTCCGCTTCTGCGTGACGCATGATGTAGAGCTTCATGCCGCGTTGACCGTATCGCTTTCATGCGCGGGCGTTTGCGCACGCCGCGCGATTTCATCCAGAGTTTCCTGAATGATGCCGCTGCGTTCGAGCTTTTTCCATCCCTTCCATGCTTGGCGCGCCAGCTTGAGACCGCGCCTGTGCAGTACCTGGTACAAGGCGCCCGCCGCCAGCAGCGTATCGGTAGGCAGCGCGCCCGCAGTTGCGGACTCGTGCAACCATACCGCCGCTGCCGCCAGGTCATGTTGCACGCCGAGCTTGTCCTGCATTTCTTTGAGCCGCTTGACCGCCTTGATTGTTTGCTTCATTTCACCCGGTTCGATCATTTCGAGCGCATATCGAAGCCGCTTGATCTTGATGCGCAGACGATGAAATTCCGCCGGCGGCGAATCGGCGTCAAGCTTGCTCCCAGCGCGTTCGAGCTTGCGCCACAGCGGCCGGATCACTTCCGGGAGCAGCGTATCGACTGTTACCGAAGCCGCGCTCTTCTTGACCGGCGCGAGCGGAATCCGTTCAACCATCGCAAGGTAACGCGCCGAGGTGAGCCGTTCCGCCGCCTTATGATGTTGCGCTCGCCGTTGAGTGATCAGAGCGTCGCGGACCGGCGTCAACGCCGCTCGGAATGACGGCTCGATTTGTGCCGACGCCTCGTCGAGCGTCTGCCGGAGCACATCGTTGTCGCGGATCGCTCCAACCGTGTGCCCGACCACCTTCAGTTCGGTGCATGTCCGGTTGACCCACCTGATGTAAAGCACCGGTTGAAACAGCATGATCGCCGCGCGTAACCTGCGCGTCCCGATCCGATACTGATGCACCGCTTCATCGTCGCCCCCAAGCGCTCCAGCGTAATTTAATCCAACCGCTTCGGTTGCGCCTTTGAGCAGGGCGCGGGCGGCTGTGGCGACGTCGCCACCCGACAACTTGACTACGGGAGCATGCGGCGCGATAGGGGCCGTCGCTGGATCGAGTGCCGCCGCCAAGGGTCAGTCCTTATCAAGCGTCGCGTGAGCTTCCTGGTCATTCTGTTTATCGACTCGGTGCAGGTAATCGGAAATGTGCGCACGCAGCGCGCTCTGCACTTCGTCGATCGAGCGGCGCGCGTCGACCGTGACAAAGCCGAATTCGTTCGCCAGCCCCCGGTATTCTTCGATGAGACTGCGCTGATAGCGTTGGAAGGAATCAAACATATCGGTGCCGAGCGCCAGGTGCATCCCCGACTCCCAATAGTCCATGCCCTTTCCCATCACCACGCGGGGGATGAGCGTCTCAACGTCGATATCCAGGTACACCACCAGGTCCGGCACCAGCGCCATGCCGAATAAGTCGCGCGCCCACGCCGGATTTGCGCCCATCGCAGAGTTGCGCGCGAACGCCGTGTACATATAACGGTCGGCAATCACGATGAATCCTGCCTGTAACGCCGGCATGATTTCGTGTTCGAGGCGATCGGCGAAGTCGGCAGCATAGAGCAGGCTGAAGGTCGTGACGGTGAGCTGATGACCGGCTTTGGCCTCGTTGATGGTCTCGTGAAGGAGCGGCGACCGGGTCCATCCGGTATTGCTGACGGCGTACCCCTCCAATTCGAGCCACGGCCGCAACAATTCGATCTGGGTCGAGCGCCCCACCCCGTCGGTGCCCTCGATCGCAATCAGATGACCGGGCAGAGGCTTCTGCGTCAGATAAGGCAGGCCGTGACCGTACCAGCTCTTAGCGCGAGGCGATTGCGAGGCCATGATTTCCCTGGGCGCGCTTGTGGTCGTAGTCGCGCAGGATTTCCTGCACCATTTTGCGCACGAGCTTCTGCTGGCCCGGAATCTCCCCCGTGGCGTCCACTTTCCGAAGACCAAATTCCCCGCTCAACTGATCGTAAATATCCAGCACGCGGCGCTGGAACAGGCTGAAACTGTCGACCGGGTCGACCGAGCGGGTCACGTCCATTCCGGCTTCGTGATATTTGAGCTTGGCGCGGCCGGCCAATAGCCGTTCCAGCGAGACCTCGATCGGCACCCTGAAATAGAGGGTCAAGTCCGGCCGCAATGCAAAACTGTAGACTCGCCGAACCCATTCGGGATGCACCCCGCGGGCGACGTCGCGAGCAAAAGCCGTATAAACGTAGCGGTCGGCCAGCACGATCATCCCGGCCTTGAGCGGGGGCAGAATCTGGTAGGTCAGCCGGTCGGCGAAATCGACTGCGTGAAGCAGGCTGAAAGTGGTGGGCGTGAGCAGATTCTTCTTCTTGCCGCGGCTCATCGAGCGGCGTACCAGCCGCGACGAGTTCCATTCCGTAAAGTGAACCGGATAGCCTCGTGTACGCAGCCATCGCTCGAGCAGGCGTAACTGGGTCGATTTACCCGAACCGTCGATTCCTTCAACCGCAATCAGGCGCCCGGGGTATGGATGGGGATGGTACAGCAGGTCGCGGTCGCCGGCGGCAGCGTCAGCCGCGCCGTTCAGACCATTGGCATTGTCGGGCCGCGCCGCCCGGATCACTGCTGAAGGATCACCCTGCGATCGAGCAATTTCGCCAGCAGGTCCGTCCTTCTCTCGCATGTCCATAGTTCGAGGTCCGCCTTCTCCCGCCGCGCGCCGACCTCAATAACCACGCGTCCAGGGGAATAAATGACGTTAAGCGTCTTGACCAGGCCGAAATGGCTGCGGTCGAGCGCGTCGGCGACACGTAAAATGGCCGCCATCCCTCGCACGACACGCCGCTTGCCCGCACTCAAAACCTGCGACTCCGGCGAATCGAATTGCGCCGCCTGCTTGCGATGGGCTCGCGCCGCCAACGCCATCATTTCGATTTCAACCGGCTCGAAACCGAGTAATTCCGCATTCTTAACAAGATAGTAAGAATGACGGTTGTGGCGATCATGATCAATCGCGTGGCCAATATCGTGCGCCAGCGCCGAATACTCCAGTAGCTCACGACTGCTCTCAGGCAGTCCAAGCACCAATGCGGTGGCGTCAAAAAGAGTCAAGGCCAGGCGCGCGACCTGGCGCCCATGCGGGTTTGGACCGGAAAAACGCGCCGTCAGGGCATTTATCGAGCGCCGGCGCGCTTCCAGCGACGTCGGCGGATGGCTCGCTTCCGCCAGCTCGAGCAGCAGGCCTTCGCGCAGCGCCCAGGTGCAGGCCGCGATCTCGGAAGCGCCCGAGCGCCGCAGCACAAAATCCGCCAACATCGCGGCTGCCGGCATCTGGTCGATGCGCTTTGGGTCGATACCCGGCAGACTCGCCCGCATCGCTGAATTTGCCTCGACCAACGCCTGGCATAATCGCGTGACCTCGGCCGCCGAGGCGGTGGCTCCGTGCAGGCGCCCAAGCTCCTCGCCACGGGCCGCCCGCGCCATGGCAACGATGGTATTGATCGTGCCGGAAGTCCCGATCGCGCGTACCACCCGGGCCTGGCGCGCCGACTTCATCAATTCGCCAATCTGCTCCTCGAGATGCCGCTCCAATCGCTTGCGCTGCACTGTGCTCGGCGGGTCGCTGCTCAGAAAACGCTCCGTCAACCGCGCCGCTCCGAGCTTGACGCTCTTCATCCAGAGCGCCCGGCCGTCCTTGACCAGCACCAACTCGACGCTGCCACCGCCCACGTCGACCAGCAGATGCGGTCCGCCTTCGAGGCCCATTGCGTGCCGGGCCGCCCGGTAGATAAGCCGCGCCTCTTCCTGGCCGGAAATCACCTCGACGTCCAGTCCAGCTTCGCGTTTTGTTCGCTTGATAAATTCGGAGCGGTTGCGCGCCTCGCGCACCGCGCTGGTCGCGACCGCGCCCATTCGGTCGACGTGGCGCGCATCGGCCAAGCGTTTGAAATGCGCCAGCGCACGCACAGCCATCGCCATTGACTCTTCGGTGAGCAGGCCGGTGGTGAAGGACCGCCGTCCCAAACGCACCATTTCCTTGACCCGGTCGATAACCTGGAAATGGCCGTCGGCGCTAACGTCGGCAATCAGCATATGAACCGAGTTGGATCCGACGTCGATTGCGGCGAGCCGCATGCTTTCAAG
This sequence comes from Binataceae bacterium (SeqCode), assembly GCA_035279875.1. Taxonomy (GTDB): domain Bacteria; phylum Desulfobacterota; class Binatia; order Binatales; family Binataceae; genus JAMXLL01. The sequence goes on along the minus strand of DATEGX010000109.1, from coordinate 4,243 downwards.
CCTAATCTGCCCGGACGCTAGAGTCATCATATCAAACACGCGGGAATCAACAGTCGTGGCCGAAGATCGGCGCACTCGGCGAGTCTTCGAACGCGGTACCATCTCACGACCAGTCCGAACGTCCGCCATGGCTCGTCGGCCACCGTTGAACAGCTTCCGCCCGTTGTGCAAAAGCGAACGGGACGATCGCCATTGAGGCAACCGTCCCGCCCGAGAACGCCGGCAACGTGCGCTTTCGCTCAGAACCGGCCGAACGATACTCCCGGCAGCACGGCTGTCTGCTCTTTCTGGACCGCCTGCAGGCTCTGCGGGTTCAGCCCCAATGCCGACAGAATGGTGGGGGCCACTTGCGCGGTCTCGACCGGGCTGGTCACGGTCTGCGGTCGCAGGGTGGGATTCGCCAGCAGCATGATGACGTTGGTGTCGTCATGAGCGAAGCCGCCATGCTCCGCCTGCTTCTTCGTACTGTTCGAATAGGTCACGCCGATATTGGGTGTAACGAGGATATCCGGCGCGCGTGAATCTCCGGCGTTGTAATACAAGCCGATCGAGGGGCCCGAAAAGATCTCGCCAATGCCCGCTATATTGGCGCCGGCGGGCGACGCCGCCTCGAGTGCCGCGACTTCGGTAGCGGTACTGCACGAAGGTTTGAGCCAAAGCAAGGCTACGTCATCTTCCGTCGGTCCGATCTGGCTGGCCTCGGAATCCGGCAGGCATGAGCCGAGAATCGACGCCGGATCGTTGGGCGATCCGTTCGGGACATAGCGCGCGGTATCGACCGGCGACTGGCCATGCTTCGCGGTAATGATGACGAGGGTCGAACTATAGAGGCCCTGCTTCTTCAGTTCGGAAACCATCATCCCGATCGAACGGTCGACGTAAAGTATCTCCTGCAGCAGCGAAGGGCTCGGCGTACCAATCGAATCAAGATAGCCGCCTTTTGCGCTGTAGGTCGGAGTCATCGGCGGTACTCCGCCATTGTGTTGGTAGATCAGCTTCTGCCCGATGCTGACCGCCTGGAAATTCATCCCGAAGATATTCGGCACGCGGGTCCTGGCGGTGCCGTCGTGGTTCTTGCCGTCGATTTCGTTGAGGATGGCCTGCACCTTCAGACTGTCGTAGCACTGGATATTCAGGAAGCTGCCGGTGTAGTCGTCGCCATCGTTTACCGCGAACTGGTCAGGAAGCTGCGGTTTGCAAGTATTCAAGGCGGGAAACGCGCCGTCTTCAAAATTCGCGGAATCGGAGTTGATCTCCGGACCGAAGTAGTCGTTGACATTCACGTCGGTAGTGCCGGCGCTGGGGCCGCCCACCGACGAATACGACGGATGCTTGTCAGCCCATGCGGTATAGCCGCCCGCGTTGTGTATGACTCCGAAGACCGTATTGACCCGCACGAAGTTCCACGGATAAACCGGATTGCAAAACTTGTCGCGTACCAAGCGGGTTGAATCGATCGAGTTGACTCCGCCGTCGCCGCTCGCAGCGCCGCCGTTGAGAAACCTCTGTCCGCCGACGCCCGGCACATTGATGTTGATGCCTTCGTCGTATTCGGTGCTGGTACCCAGTGGGGGTGCTCCTGGCGCGCAGGACCCGCCCAGCAATCCGTTGCCGGTGTCGTTCTCGGGTGGATTGAGAGCACGGTCGTACGCGACGTCATAGTTGACGCCCATTGTGCGCGGAGAGCCGCCGGACACCAGCGCCATCAGGCCGGGAAATGAATCCGACGGCTTCGACGTCGAAGTATCGAGGTAATTGAGGCCGGTTTTTCCCAGGGCCGCAAGGTTCGGGCAATATCCCCCTGTTACACAGTTCAAGTAGTCAAGTGCGTGTAGACCGTCGACGCTAATCAACAGTACGTGGCGGATATTTCCCGAGCCCCGGAAGATCCCCTGCGGGCCCGCCAGTGCCATCGTTGCCGGTATCAGGGCAGCAAGCACTGTCGCCGCAAACCCGCCAATCACCTTGCGCTTCTTCATCACTCCGTCGAACCTCCCAGATTAGTGCGGAAATGGCCGACGGATGATTAGCGCGCTCAGAATATCGGAGAGATAACCTCTGTGTTACGGATACTTGAACTCGGCAGCTAAACTACGCATTCCAATGCTCGAAACGCATTGGGCGAGCCTAGATATGCCCTTCGGGATTTCGAGCCGATCTCCGGGCTCCAGTTGCTATACGAGCGGAATGCTCGCGTCGCGAAGTGTGCAGGCCTCGGGCTGGAACTTCAGGATGGGTTTGCCGTAGCGGCTGCCTTTGCCTTGCGATCCATTGCCTTGGCGGGTTCCGGCGGTATCCCCGCACCGTCCGAGTTTGCAGATTCCGAGACCCGTGCGGGCACGGTCTTGACACCAGCCTTGGTCAATCTTGCGGTCGGCTTGGGGCTTTCGGCGGACTCCTCGCGCCAAAGCGCAATTCCGCCCAGCAAGCCGGCCATATTGTCGACCGTCTGCACCTGGCCCGGCAGTTTCAAGTCGACCGACTTTGCATCGCCCCCACCGATATAGAGGCGGTCGTAATTGAACGTCCGCTGCAGGTCGTCGATCGCCTCGCGCAGCAGCTTGTTCCATTTTTTTCGGCCTTTTTTGTGCAGGGCCCGCGAGCCTAGCTCTTCTTCGTAAGTCTTGCCGTGATGGAACGGATGGTGGCCAAGTTCCAGATGAATCCGGCTGCGCCCGGCGAACAGCACGGAACCAAAGCCGGTGCCCAGGGTAATTACCAGTTCGATTCCCTCGCCATCCACGCACCCCAGCCCCTGCACGTCCGCGTCATTGGCGACACGTACCGGACGCTTGAGCTTGCGCGCCAGTTCCTTTTCGAGCTCGAAGCCTTTCCAACCCTTGCCGAGATTGGCCGCGGTATAGACCACGCCGTCCTTCACCACGCCGGGAAATCCGACCGACGCGCGATCGAAATCGCCCTGCTTTTCAGCCAATCGCCGAATGATCGTCATGACCTGCTTCGGAGTTGCCTTGGCGGGGGTCGCAATCCGCGCACGCTCGGTAAGCGGCTTGCCCGCCTCATCCAGCACGAGCGCCTTGATGCCGCTGCCGCCGATATCGACCGCGAGAGTCCGTACCGACTTGCCGCCGCGATCGCGCGGCGCTACCGCCAGTTTTTTGGGACGCAGGTTGCTCCGAGCCATGTCAGCCAATAATCCTTTCCTCTCGCGTGTAAACGTTGAAGCCCTGCTCGCGCAAAAATCCAATCAGCGTCATCCCGACTTCCTCTGCCAGCTCGACCGCCAGCGACGACGGCGCCGACACAGCGCACAGTACCGGGATTCCAGCGGCCGCGGCCTTCTGCACGATCTCGAAGCTGAGCCGCCCGCTGACCATCATCGCTGAATGGCTGAGCGGCACCAACCCGCGCTGCAGCGCGTATCCGGTGACCTTATCAACCGCGTTATGGCGGCCGATATCCTCGCGCAGCACGATCAAGCCGGCGGCCGACTCCCGCGCATCGCCCCCCGCCGGTCGCTCGAACAGGGCCGCCGCATGCAGCCCGCCGGTCGCACGAAATACCGCCTGCGCTTCACGCATGATGGCGGGCATGCGCATTATCGTCGAGGCCTCGAACCGTACCTCGTTCGACAACGGCTCAATCCGCCGTTCGAGCGCCTCGATACTGGTCTTGCCGCAAACCCCGCAACTCGAGGAGATATTGAAATTGCGTTTGAGCCGCTCGCGCAGGCCCGCAGCCGGCACGTTCAGCATTACGTCGAGCGCATTCGGATCAAACGCCCCCTTCGAATCGCGCAGCCGGCGAATCTCGCCCAATTCCGCAGCCGAATTGATAAAGCCTTCGGCCAGCAGGAATCCGGCCGCCAGCTCCTCGTCATGCCCGGGCGTGCGCATGGTCAACGTAAAGCGGCGGCCGCCAAGGCGTATTTCGAGCGGCTCTTCGACCGCCAGCGGATCATCTTCGCGGCTGGCCGCGCCGGCGCGCCATTTGAGCGCCGGATGCTTTTTGACGAATTCGCTCATAGCCGCGGCGGGTGATCCTCGGCGGCCTCCGCATATGCATGAACGGCGGCCGATGCGTCGTGGTTAGCCGCCGGACTTACCCGCTTCGAGCGACAGCACCGCCTCCCGAACCACGTCCTTGAGCTCGCTGCCGTCGCTCTTCGCATATTCGATAATCTGCCGCCGCATGCGCGGTTCCCAGAAGTTCGTCAGATGGGTCGCGACCGCGCTGACCACCTCGGTTCGGTCAGGGAACGATTCGAAGTAAGCGCCGATTT
>DATEGX010000108.1:0-10435 GCA_035279875.1 Binataceae bacterium (SeqCode) | reverse complement strand
ACGTGACTCCGCTGCTCGCACCCTCGGGCGCACGCCGCGTGACGCGCACCTTGGCCTGCCGCGCTCCCAGGCCGAGGACCCCGGAGCGGGGTGTGCTGAGCACCTCGATTTTGACGTCGTCCTGATCGGCGCCGAGTTGAGCCAGCGCCTGGTTTATTGCTTGATCGACCGTCGGAGCCGTTACTTCAATTGAATCGCTTGAACTCATGTGGTCGTGACGGGGCTATACTGTTTAAATTCGCGGTTAAGGATGAATTGCTGGATTACACCAAGCAGGTTCGAGAAGAAATAGTAGAGCGACAACCCGGCCGGCAACTCGATAAATATCAGGCTGAAGACCACCGGCATGTACATCATCATCTTTTGCTGGCTGGGATCGGGATTCCGCGGCGAAATCCACTGCTGCACGAACGCCGTAATCGTCATGAGTATGACCAGCACCGGGATGCCATGCAGGTCGGTATACGGGATGGTCAAGCCGGCAATCGGCAGGCAATCCGGGGCTGAAAGGTCGCGAATCCATCCGATAAACGGCGCGTTACGCAGTTCGACCGCGTTCAATAGCGCCTCATAGAGACCGATAAAGACCGGGAACTGGATCGCCATCGGCAGGCATCCGCCGAGCGGGTTGACGTGGTTGCGCTTGTACAGCTCCATCATCTCGTGATGCAGCTTGTCGGACTGGTCCTTGAAGCGTTCGCGGATTTTTTCGACCTGGGGCTGCAAGCGCTGCATCTTCATCATCGAGCGCTGGCCCTTGATCGACATCGGCAACGTGGCCAGCCGGACCAAAATAGTTAGCAGGATGATAGCAACCCCGTAATTAGGCGCAATGTAGTAGAAAACCTTCAGTAGACGCAGGAAGGGAAGCGCAATTATGCCCCAGAACCCGAGGTCGATCGCCTTGCTGAGCAGCGGATTGACCGCCTCCAGTACGTTCAGCTCCTTGGGCCCCATGTAAACCTGGGTAGCCAGGTTCGCCGAGGCCGGAAAAATCAACTGGGCATCGGCCTCGTCGCCCGCGTAGTCCATCGCGAGCGAGCCTCGATTTGGATTTACCGGCAGGAAAGCCGAGAGGAAGTAGCGGTCGCCGAAACCCGCGTAAACGATACTTCCGTTGAGCGGCGCCACACCCTTCCTGAGCTGCTTCTCACCCTCGGTCGAGGCCTTGCCATTTACGAAAAATTGAAGCTCGGGATAGTCGCGGTAGCCTGCCAGCTCCTTGAGCGGCTGGCTCATGGTAAGGCCAATACCGTCGCCTTTACCTGTCTTATCGTCTTTAATAGCGGCAGTAATATCGAAAACGTAACTAGAGTTGCGAAAGGTAAAGGTCTTTTGTAGCTTGAGCCCGTCGGCGGTCTCGCCGTTGAAGGTCACCGAGGCCGGATGGCCTGCGGTGGCCTCAACCTCGCCAGGCGCTTCGGTTGTGTAGATAATCTGGTTGTCGTCCGCCAAACGCCCGCGGCTGGCAATCAGGAGGCCCATCGGCAACCGCGTGCCGCCTTGGATGACCATCTCGTAGTCAGGGCTGTGCGGGGAGCTATCCTGCTTGAACTTCTTGAGGCGGAGGCTCGCGAGTCGGGCGCCGTCGCCGGTCAGCACAGCCTCGAAGTAGTCGGTTTCGACCTTGATGGTCTGGGACGGACCCGCACTTACGGCCGCGGCATGGCCAACGCTGGCCGGATTAGTGCTGGCCTCTCCCGGCCTTGCGGGGGCGGGCGAAAGTCCGGCGAAGGGCGGAGTCTCGACCGGCGTTGGGACCGCCTCCGGAGTCTTTATGGCGCCATTTTGGGACTGCTTGCTTTTGGGTCCGTAAAGGTTGGGATAACGCCACTGCAGCAATTCCTGGTAAAGGAACAATACGCCGAGCACGACGATAATCGAGATTAACAGACGATTGTTGTCCAACTGCTTTCCTTGCGATCAAGCTTCTCGCATCGCTGACGACCCTGCTCCGGCGCTGCGTAAAAACCGGCTGTTATGACCCCGTTCGATCGGCACTCCGAAGCTGGTTCAGGCACCGGATCGTAGCCCGAGCCTCCTAACGGACGGCATCGAGCGAGGCGCCTCAGCGCCATCCATCCGCCGCGCAGGATCCCATGGCGGACGATAGCCTGTTGCGCATATACCGAGCAGCTTGGCTCAAACCGGCACGCCGGCCCCAGCATTGAGACGATAACCGGAGACAGCGCGAGACGATAGATGGCGACCGTGGCAGCGGCCAGCAGGCGCGGCGGAAGGGCGAGCGCTTTGCGTATCGAGCGTTGGGTCATTTCGAGGATCCAAGCCGCCGGCCAAGGTTTGCGGCGGCCTCGACCAGTTCCCCAGTGATCGCGGAACTATCGAGTTGACCCGCACCCGTGCGAGCGATTACGACCAGTGCGGCTCCGAGCGGCAGCATTGGGCGAAGCGTCAGCCGAAAACATTCGCGAACCCGTCGCTTGATTCGGTTGCGCACGACCGCGTTGCCGATACGGCGCGAGACCGTCACGCCCAATCTGGTCGTTTGGAGCTCAGGAAACCTGGCCGCATAAGCCGCGAAATGGGCGGTCTGGTAGCGTGCCCCCTGGCGCTGGACGCGGAGGAATTCGCTGCGCCGATGCAGCCGGCTGGCAGGCCCGAAACCGTAGGGGCGTTCTGGTGCGGATCGTGAGGTTAGCCGGGCTGTTTCGGCGGAATCGCGATTGCGAGGCGTTTGCGGCCCTTGTTGCGCCGCCGCTTGAGCACGTTGCGCCCGCCGGGGGTGGCCATCCGGGCCAGGAAGCCGTGGGTCCGTTTGCGTCGGCGATTGTGCGGTTGATAGGTCCTTTTCATCGGTCGCGGCCAACTCAAGCCAGCCCGAAACTCGCGCTGAGCCTCTCACCTGGGATTTGAACGCCGGCTCGGGCCTAAGCGGTCCGGCACGAGCGGCCCTCGAATTTGCCATCTCACCATACGGCACCGCCGAGGGCAAGCACTGCCTTTACTTCGCCAAACGCGGATCGTCGCGCGCGACACATTGGCCCTTAAGAGTCTGCAGGGCATGGACCTGGTCGGCGCTCTTGGCACTGGCGCTGGTCACCGGCCCGAAAGCGGTATGTGCGGCAGATTGCTGCCGCGTCAACGACGCATTGCAATCAGTCGGCGTCGCAAAATCCTCGACGTCCTGCCATTTGGACAGCGGCTGGCTGGTATCGACCTTGCCGTCTGCGCCTATCGGCGGCACCAGCATGATCGAGGCGGTGGGCGACGGTTTCGCCGCCGGTAATGCGCATCCGGCAAGCGCGAGCACGGCTAAGGCGACAGGGTAGCGGAGTCTCATTCGCACCAAAACTACCGGTTTTACGAGTCACGCGTCATCATTCGACGTAAACACATATTAACATTCGCTGAAGTTGCCTGACTTGCTCAGAACGGATTTCTGACGTAGATCATGCGCTGGATTCGAAATAACAGACCGGGGGGATTAAGAATGCGCGCGCCAAACCGTACGCGGCCGCTTACGCTAGCTATAGTGACCGTTCTGGGCCTTCTTGTATCGCATATCGGTGGCCGGGCGATCGCGGCCGAACCTACTTTCATACCGAATCCGATATTCATACCGCCTCCGCCGCCATGCATTTCGACCGCACCGTTGTTCGAATTTCCGGTAGGCTGCTACGACTGCCAGGTCCGCAATGTGAGCGCCAACTCCCACGGCGCGACCATCAAGTTGATAACCGCGGAAAACCAGACTGCCCAGACAACACCGAGCGTCTTCCTGGGCCCCGGCAGAACCATCTCGACCGGTTTCTGCGGCAAGGGCTTCGATTTTATCTCCTGCGTGGTCACCACGCAGGAGGGGACGACCGCGGCTCTCCACGATCTGGCGGTGGTCGAACAGTATGCGCCAGGACCGCCGATAGCGGACGGCAATGGCACCGGCAATACCTCGCCATCTTCGGCTGAGACCGAGGGGAAAATCTTCAATAGCTGTGTCTCGCCCACGGGTCCGGTGAGCGCGCCGTGATCAGCTAAGCCTCGCCCGCAGTGCGCGACTCAAATCGGGCGCGCGAAATGACAGGATCGATTTGGTCGCCCGTGCGGACGGGGGATTCGGCACGCCGAATCGTCAATGCCGCGCCAGATCTGGCTGGCGGAGAGGGGGGGATTTGAACCCCCGAGACCCTTCCGAGTCTACACGCTCTCCAGGCGTGCGCCTTAAACCGGGCTCGGCCACCTCTCCGCAGCCGCCAGTATGCCATCGCGCCGATTCATATCGCCAGACGGAGCCGGCCGATTCTTTATCTGATTCGGGCCGCTTTGCGACTCTCAGGCCCTGAACTTCCGCAGACCCGGTCACGGGCGGCGAATTCGACACTTCGGCAGCCTGGCCAATCCTGTATGATGCCTCGCATTGCGCAGTTCAGAAGCTTCGCAAGGGCGTGGGAGGAAGCGGATGGAGGCAGACGGACTCAAGCCGGGGCTTTCGCTGTTCGATGCGGCAACTATCGTTGCCGGCTCGATGATCGGTTCGGGCATTTTCATCGTATCCGCCGATATCGCGCGCCAGGTTGGCTCGCCCGCGGGCCTGCTCGCCGTATGGCTGGTGAGCGGCCTGATGACCATCGCGGGGGCGCTCGCCTACGGCGAACTCGCCGCGATGATGCCGGAAGCGGGCGGACAGTACGTCTTCTTGCGCGAAGCCTACGGCGGCGTGTGGGCATTCTCTTTCGGCTGGACCCTGTTGCTGGTGATTCAGACCGGCACGATCGCGGCTGTGGCGATCGCCTTTGCGCGCTTTGCCGGGGTCATCTGGCCCGTGCTGGGATCGCGGATTTTCTTCGGCGTCGGCAACATCGGATTGTCGGGCGAACGCATCGGCGCGATCGCGGTGATCGTGCTGCTGACCGCGATCAATTTGCGAGGGCTTCATCTTGGCCGCCTTGTGCAAAACGTGTTTACCAGCGCCAAGGTGCTGTCACTGCTGTTTATCGTGGCGCTCGGATGCGTGGTTGCGCCGAATATTGCGGCAATCCGCGCAAACTTCGGCTCGGCCGAGGCTTTTTTGGGCCCACGAGAGTTTTCGCCCGGATTGCTCGCGGCGTTCGGCGCGGCGATGGTCGGCGGGCTGTTCTCCGCCGACGCCTGGGCCAACGTAACCTTCACCGCCTCGGAAGTGCATGATCCCAAGCGTAATTTGCCGCGCGCATTGGCATTCGGTACCGGTCTGGTAATCGGCCTCTACCTGCTCACCAACCTGGCCTACATGTTCGAGCTTCCGACCGTTGGCTCAGCCGCCAACGCGCTATCGAGCGGCACCCATACGACCGTCTTCGCCAAAGGAATCGCGGGGGCCGGCAGCGATCGCGTGGCGGCTGCGGCGATGCACATGGTGTGGGGCAACGCGGGCGCCGCGATCACGGCAATCCTGGTCATGGTCTCGACCTTCGGATGCGCCAACGGTCTCATCCTGACCGGCGCTCGAGTGATTTATGCAATGTCGCGAGATCGCCTGTTCTTCGCCTCCGCCGGACGGCTCAACGCCGCCGCGGTGCCGGCGACCGCGCTCGTGATGCAAAGCGGCTGGGCGGCATTGCTGGCGCTTTCAGGCACTTACTCGGAATTGCTCGATTACGTGATCTTCGCGCAACTGTTGTTTTACGTGCTTGCGGTTGGCGCTGTGTTCGTACTTCGCGTCAAGCAACCAAATTTGCCGCGGCCATATCGTGCATGGGGATATCCCTGGGTTCCCGCCGCGTATATCGTCGCGGCGGTCGCCCTGATGCTGGATTTGCTGGCGGTCAAACCCGCCTACACCTGGCCGGGACTGCTGATCGCGGTCAGTGGGATACCCGTGTATTGGTGGACGGCGCGCCGCCGCGACCTGGCAGACGCCTCGCGCTCCGGGCGATTGGCCTCGTGAAGCCGTCTAATGTGCCGGGCCGCCGCCGGCCAATTTTGGACCGCCGCGAAACAGTATGAACGACGGGATCATCAGCAGCGCGATCAGCGCGAGCATGCGGTAGATGTCGTTGAAGGCCAGCATCGCCGATTGTTGCTGGATCGCGCCGTAGACCATGCCGAGGCCCTGCTTCTGCCCGGTGACGAGCTGCATCAGGAAGTTGAAGCTCGGAGCACCGGGCGCATGCGGCGCCATGCTGCTCATCCGCCATGCGTCGAATACCGAGAAATGCTGCACCAGGTGCGACTGATGAACCTGCTGATTTCGCACCAGCATGTTCGTGAGATAGGCGATTCCGACAGCGGCGCCGGTATTGCGCGTCATATTGTAAAGACTTGCGGCAAAGCCCATCTGCTCGCGCGGCATCCCTGACAACGCCGCCGCCGACAGGATCGGGAAGCACATCCCCAGCCCGACCCCGAGCACCACGCCGTCGCGAATTACCCGGGCCATCGAGGTCTCGAGGTCCCAGCCAGACATCAGCCAGAGTCCGACGGTCATCACGGCAAAGCTCACGCCGATGAGCCGTTTGTTGTCGTAGCCGGCGCGGGCGATCTGACCCGCAAACAGCATCGAAACCATCGCCCCGGCCGCCCGCGGCGCCATCACGATTCCCGCGCGCCAGGCCGGATAGCCCATGAATTCCTGCAGGAATACCGGGTTCAAAACTCCCGTGCCGAACAGGATGAAGCTCAGCACGATAACCGCAAAGACCGCACTCGCAAACTGGCGGATCTTGAGGAAGCGAAACTCCAGGATCGGCTCCGCCAGGTTCAGCTCGCGGAATATCAGCGCCACCATCGCGACGCCCGAGATAATCGTCGCCCACACCACCCATGGCGATTCGAACCAGTCCGAGCGCTGGCCGCGGTCGAGCACGATTTGCAGCAGCCCGAGCCATAAGGCGAGCAGCACGATGCCGAGGTAATCGACATGACCGCCGGCGCGGCGAGTCCGCAGATACGAAGGGTCATGCACGAACGCCGAGACCATCACGAGCGCGACCGCGCCGACCGGCACATTGATGTAGAAGTTCCAGCGCCAGTTCCAGTTGTCGGTGATCCATCCACCGAGCGTCGGGCCGAGGATCGGTGCGACCATCAGGCCGATTCCCCAGGTCGCCATCGCCATCTGCTGTTCTTCGGGCGGAAAGGTCTCCATCAGGATGGCTTGCGACGACGGCAGCATCGCCGCGCCGGCGGCGCCCTGGATCAGCCTGAACACGACCATTTGCCCAAGCGATCGCGCGGCCCCGCACAACGCCGAGGCAACCACGAAGGTGAAGACCGAGGTAAGGAAGTAGCGCTTGCGCCCGAAGCGGGCGGAGATCCACCCGGTCAGCGGGATCATGATCCCGTTGGCGACCAGGTAGCTGGTCAGGACCCAGGCGATTTCGTCGATGCTGGCCGAGAAGCTGCCCTGCATATGGGGCAGCGAGACATTGACGATCGAGCTGTCGAGGACCTCGAGCACGGTCCCGAGCATCACCGCCAAGGCGACCAGCCATTTGTGCGCGTGCGCCCGCTCCAGTTCGGGGCGGGCGGCGGTCGATACCCCGTGTCCGCTGCCAGCGGCTGCGCCCGCAGTCCCAGCCTGGGGCGCCGCCGATGCCGTGGGGAGCTGCCTTTGCGGTCCCGATTCCATTCCTTACAGTCCGGCAGCAGTATATCGCGCCGCCGTGGCGCTCGCCGGGATAGTTGCCGTTAGTGCCACGGTTTCGCTATCCCGGCTCTAGACGCGATCGGCCGAACTAGAAGCGCGATTTCGGCACTGGCAGCCCGGGGATATCCGAGCGCATCCGGAAGACCGTACCCTTCAGCTCACGATTGTCGTTGTTCGCGGTTACCACGTAAAGGTCGCTCATGTCGGGACCGCCGAAGGCAATACTGGTCACGGTTTTGGCCGGCACCTTGATACGCCGGTCGAGCGTGCCATCGCTCTTGAAGCGCACCACTTCGCCCGGTCCGCCGACCATCGCGGCCCATACGCCGCCCTGAGCGTCGATCGTCAGACCGTCGGGCATGCCTTCGGGCATCTTGGCGAAGAGTTTGCGGTCACTCACGGTCCGATCGGAGCGGACTTCATGAACCCAGACGGCGCGGGTGGTCGAATCGCTATGGAACAGCAGCTTGCGGTCGGGGCTGAAGCCGAGCCCGTTGGTCACTTCGATACCTTCCCACAGCTTGGTGACTTTGCCCGGCGGGTCGACCCGATAGAGCGATCCCGGAGGCGGCGTGCTCTTGAAGTCGAACTTGCTGATGTCGATGCCGAACGAGCCGACCCAGACACTGCCCTGATCGTCGGTCGTCAGGTCGTTGAGGCCGAACAGCGGTTTGCCTTCCCATTCAGTGAACAGGTCGCGGGTCTTGCCGCTGTGCTCGTCCCAATGCGCCAGGCCGGTGCCGGTGACAATCAGACCGCCGCCCTGGTTGAGCGCGATACCACCAACCGACTTGCGGCCGGGAATCAGGGTTTCGATCTTGCCGTCGGGACTGCGGCGGAAGACCCCGCCGTTGCGTACGTCGCTGTAATATAGCCGGTTCTGCTCGTCGGTCCGCGGACCCTCGAGCAATCCGTAGCCGGTTGCCAGAGTTTCGAATTCCACGATGCGGTTACCTCCTCGATGGTGTGCGAAAGCCATTCTGTCGCGATCGAGCTTTTCGCCAATGCTCGCGGATGGCGCGAACCTACCACGGCTCGCGCGCAAATGCCCAACCCTTGGCAGACCGGCGATCCCGCCGATAATCGAAGGATCATTGGCTCGCCGGATCACCGGCGCCTGGCAGTAGATCGCTGAGTCAGGCTGGCAGACTAAATGAACTGCCGTCGGCGACCTTGGTGTGCGGACTAATCGCGCGATAGCTCGGCCGTTCGCGCAGCAAGCTGAGATACTTTTCGACTCGCGGAAACTTGTCGAGTGGCGGCTGGTCGACCTCGAGCACCATCGCCAGCACCATGATTGGCACGTCCGCCATCGAAAAGGCCCCGCAGATATAACCTCCAACCGTCGCGTCCGCGAGAACCTTCTCGATATACGGCAGATCGCGATTGCGCAGCCCCTCGCGGCCCTTCTCCATACGCTCCTGGTCGCGCTTTTCCGGTTCGCTCCAGTACGGCATCCAGATCGGCGGCAGATTTCCGGCCAGTATCGCCTCGTCGGCGAATTGCTCGACCATTCGAACCTTGGCGCGCGCGACCGCGTCCTCGGGCATCAGGCGCGGCCAGAAATAGCGGTCTTCGAGGTACTCGTCGATAACGGTCGAGTCGTAAAGCGTGAGGCCGTCGTCCTCGATATAGGGCACCTTGCCCAGCGGATGACGCGCGGTCATCTCGGCCGGCTTCTTCCACAAATTACCTGGCGGCAGATTCTCGATACGATAGGGAATCCGCTTCTCCTCGAGCACCACCTTGGTCTTGCTGGCATGGGTCGAGCGCAGCGTCCCCCATGGATAATCGCGTTCGGTCGTATAGAGAACAATCATCGCTGGCGGCCTCCTCGGATAGCGTGATGAGCCGCCAGCTTAGCATCGGCTCGCGGCTGGTTCGAAGCGCCGTGAATGAGCGTTTGCTATCGTAACTGTGATGGACGATGCGGGTTTGGATCGCGCGCTGAGACCGCTGGCCGGGAGCCTCGCGCGGCTGCTTGGCGAACCCGATCTCGCCGAGGCCACGCTGCGGCTGGTGCGTGAGCGCGCGCCGGACGAGCGGCTCGCGCTCGCGTTCCTGGCCAAGTTGGCCGAGGCCTCGCCGGACTCGATGGCGGTCATCCTGCGCGACCCGGCGCGCGCGTCGGACCTGGTCTTTTGTCTCGGCGCCTCCGAACTGGCCGGCACCGGACTCGCGACGGTCAGCGGAGATTGGGCGGGCTTTTTCGAACGCGCGCGCGTCCTCACGGCCGAAGCGCTGCTGGCATCGATTCGTTTCGAGCACGTCGGTACGGGCGACGCGGCCAGCTCAGTGCGCGACCTGGTGGCCTTCAAGCGTCGAATCTTCCTCGAAATAGTGATTGCCGACCTGCTCGGCCGCCTGACCGTCTCCGGCACGGTCGCCGCGATGACGCGGCTGGCCGACCAATGTATCGGCGGCGCGCTCGACATCGCAAAAGCCGCGCTGGGCGAGACCGCGCGGCTGGCCGGCGATTTTTGCGTGGTCGCGCTGGGCAAGCTCGGCGCGAGCGAACTCAATCTCAGTTCGGATATCGACCTGATGTATATCTTCGGCGGACCCGACGACGCGGAGCATCAGGACGCCGCGCGACGCCTGGGCGAGCGGCTGACGGAGATTCTGTCGGCGGATTGCTTCCGCGTCGATATGCGCCTGCGGCCGGGCGGACGCAACTCGCCGCTGGTAATTTCGCTCGAAACCGCGCTGGGCTTTTACGAAACGCTGGGCCAGACCTGGGAACGCGCGGCATTGCTGCGCGCCCGGCCGGTCGCCGGCGCGCTCGGGCTCGGCAATCGGATGATCATGGAGCTTGGGCGTTTCATTTATCGGAGTTACCTCGATTTCGAC
>DATEGX010000107.1:0-2332 GCA_035279875.1 Binataceae bacterium (SeqCode) | reverse complement strand
TCGCCGCCTCGGGAGCAAGCTTGCTGCCGGCCCGTGCGGCCCGCGCAGACTCTCGTTGAGCGGCGATAGCTTCGGCGATTACGCGGTCGATTCGCTCGATTCGGTCGAGGCCGGACGTGATAACGGTCGGAACCCAAGCGGTGGTGCCTTCAAGCACCAGCCGGCGCGAAATTTCGAGCAAATCCGCGGCCGTGGCCGACATGACGTCGATACCGAAAGCACCATTGATTTGCACATCGATGAAACCTGGGACCACGCATTCGTTGGCCCATCGGCGCTGGGTCTCGGCGCGGATTATGCGGTGATCGAAGCTGAAAAGGCGCGGCACGCTTTCGGGATCGAGTCCGCGCAGGCGGCGTACCGCCGCCGCAGGCCGCGAGCGATCAATTGGCACGAAAGCGTTCCGCCAGCAGGCGCGAGAAACGCGGCAGGTAAATCAAGTCGAAGGTTTGCTCTTTACCGGGGAACATCGCGACCGCGGCGGACTTGAGCGCGCGGACGTGTTCCCATGCCTGCTCGAGGGTCATCGAGTCATCCTGCGCGATTGTCGCGAAGGTGAGTTCGACGAGGAAGCGCAGTCGGCGCATCAACTTGTTTTCGTGCGCGATAAGGGCCGCGCGATCGTCGTCGCTCATGAGTTCAGTCTCAACCGATGGTGTCGCCGTGCGGCCACGCGGGGCAGCGTAACACCCCTGCCGATGCGAGCGGTCAGGGGCGAAACGAACACAAACATCGCATGGCAGCCGCCTGGGCGCTGGCCAAGTATAGCCGAAGCGGGGGCGGATTGTCGCGTCAAAAGTACGACCGAATCGCCTTGTCTTAGGCACGCCGGGATGTCAACCTCGTGCTCGCCGTGGCACTAACCAGGCTGAAGAGCAGCTTCATTTATCTCGCCAATGCGGTTACCGACTTGCGCGTCAACTGGCGGACGTTTGCGGTGGTGCTGGCGCCGCTGGTGCTGCTGGGTGCGTTCTGCCTGCTGCCCGACGCGTTAAACCTCCAGCGCGAATTAGCCGAAAAATTCGCGCCTGGCACGCATAACGTAGGCTGGGGCTTGGCGCAGGAGCCTTACATGCCGTCGCTCGGCGAGAGCAAGCCTCTGGTGCCGTGGTGGCTGCTGCTGGTGTTTCATCTGACGCTGGTGGCATTGGCGTTTGGGGTCAACCTGGTAGTGCTCTGCACGATTCGCCGGGACCGCGCCGGGGTCAAGAAGCCGCAGATTCTGGACGAGGCCGTGGCCATCTACCGCGAGGCGGGAACGCTGGCGTTGGCGTTCTATTGGGTCGTTTTTCTGCAGCTTTGCGTTCCATTGATTGCGATTATTATCCTGCGGGCCGCCGTGTCAGTACCGGAAGCATGGATGCTCGCGGCGATTTACATTTTCGAAGTCGCGCTCACGTTGTTCGCCGCGCTGGTGTATTTGTGGCTCTATTTCGCCCGCTACGCGTTGGTGTTTGACGGGCGGCGCAGTTTCCATGGCCTGCTGTTCAGCCGCGACCTGATGAGGAAGCGATTTTTCCGTGTAGCAACACGAATCGTGGTGTTCCTTGCGGTCTGGTCTGGCTACAACTCGTGGGCGGCCGCATCGTTCGTCTTCGTCAGCGTGGTGCTGGGACCCGTGGGAGCGCTGACCGGTTATCTCTGGGCGACGATCTTTGTGCTGGACCTCGGAACCACCACCGTTACCTACCTTACTGCCGCGTTTTTCGCGGCGGCCGGTGTGCGGCTGTACCATGATGTCGCGGCTATCGCCGGCCTCGAGGATGCGCCGCGAGCCGACGAAGGCGGCGCAGCAATCCTGCCGCCGACCGAGGCGTTAAGCGCCAGCGGCTAGTTCGCGTCGTCGCGCTAGGGACAGGACGAGCGTCGTTGCGCCTGCGTTTCGACGGTGGTAAAGCGACTGTCGATGCCGGCGTGCAGTGGGGGCGTAAACTTTCCTCATAGGGGCTAAGCGCTCGCGCTGGCTACCGTTGCGAGAATCAACGATCGAACAGGACACGAAGCCTGCCTGCAATGGAGGGCCGACGAATGCTCTCTCCGTATCGTGTGCTCGACCTCTCGGACGAACGTGGCCAATTATGCGGCCAGATCCTTGGCGACCTCGGCGCGGACGTTATCCTGGTGGAACCTCCAGGCGGTTCGCGCGCCCGGCAGCGCGGCCCATTTTACGGAAACGAGGTACACCCCGATCGTTCGCTCAATTTTTGGGCGTTCAACCGCAACAAGCGCGCGATCACTTTGGACTTCAACGAGGCGGCGGATCGCGCCCGCATGGAGCGGCTTATCCGGGGCGCGGATTTCCTGATCGAATCGTCTGGACCCGGCCACCTGG
>DATEGX010000106.1:0-2040 GCA_035279875.1 Binataceae bacterium (SeqCode) | reverse complement strand
AAATCGGCTCACGCCTTCCGGTGAACCCCACGATGCCCCGGATTCGCCCGGACAAATGTGAGCCAGTTCACAAACGGCAATGAAAATTACCGGCAGGCGCCCGAGGGGCGAGCGCCGGCGCGAAGGACGCTGAAGCGCGATCTTGCCATCGCGCTTCAGCTCGTTGTTTTGCCTGATTTTTTGGATCGAATGTTAGCTGCCGGGCTTCGCGCGCCGGTGCGAGGTGCGCACCATATGGATCCGGCGGACCGAGCGGTTGCGGGTGGCAGGGGCCGGCTCGTTGGCCTGGGCGCTGGCGAAGGACTGCCGGAGGCCATCGACCGCCTCGTTGAGGCCGGTGACCTGCTCGGACAGCCGCTTGTTTTCGGCCTGCTGGGCGGCGAGCTGGCGGCGGACCGTCTGCAACTGGTCCTGCACGACCTGGAGCTGGTCGATCGATTCCTGCTGGGTTTGCTCGAGCCCCTTGGTCGTTTGAACCAGTTGTTCGGAAACCTGGGTGGCGCGAGCCTGCAGCGCGCGGGCCACAAGCGCGCGGTCGGTCTCGGGCGACTGGCCGGTATAGGTGCGCCAGATCGCGATCGAGGCGCCGCCGGCCACGATGAGCAGCAGGGCCGCAGCCGTCAGCGCGATCGGCTGCGCGCCGATGCGGGCGAGGCCGGAGCTGGAACGGACGTTGTTGGCTTGAGAGATCATCAGGGTTCGCAAGGTCCAAACAAAATTGAGGATTTGACGTCGCCACAGACGTTGGCGGCTCGCAAAACGAAACGCGAAGAAACTCTTGGTCCGGGCATTCAGGCCTTCTTTCGGGGCCTTTGAGCCTCAGGGCGCGGCTTACTTGCCGGCAGGTCAGTAATTATCTGGCAATGATTCTGACGAAAACGAGGCCAATACGGCCAAAAAGCTATAATTGTCCAAGAAAATCAGGCTCTAAGCCCGATTTCGATCGCGAAAGGCGGCGGACTCGGTCCCAAAAAAGGTGCGGCCAGCTCTTGGGGGAGAGCTGGCCGCGCGCGAACCGGTCTGGGACGGGGAGGGGTGGGGATGTGACCGGGTCGCGTGTTCAGGTGTTCCTTGTCAGCGAGAGCTGGCGGTCGAGACCGCGGGGCGATTGTTGTCGCCGAGCGCAACCCACACATTGGGATCGCTCTGGGATTGACGCTTGACGAAGCGGTAGCCGGTCTCGGTCCAGGCCACGACGTTTTCGTTCTGGTTGTCGAGCACGAACTCGCCCTTGTCCGACTTCACCGTCAGCACCGCGTGGCCTTCGCCCTTCTTGTCGCGCACGACCGTGATGAGGAGGGCCTCACGCGGCCAGCCCGCATCGATCAGCATCTTGCGCTTCATCAGCACATAGTCCTCGCAATCGCCGTAGCCGTCGGTCGGCATCGACCACTTCTCGATCACGCCCCAATGATCCATGTCGGTCATCGGCTTGACGTTCTCGTTGACCCAGTGATTGACCTTGTTGAGGTCGCGCCACGCGGCCTGCGACATCACGATGTCGCGCGGCTGCGTGCTGCCGCCCCGGCATTCGATCGGATTGTCGGCACAGAATTCGACCCAGCCGATCGGCGCGCGCGTGGTGTCGCCGAGGCTCGCGTAAATTACCTTGTCGTCGCCGGCCCTGGCCTGCGCACACATCCCGAGCAAGACGGCAATCGCCGCCAGCTCCCGTCCCTTTCGCTTGAACATCGTAGCCCCCGTTTTTCTTCTTGGGACCACGTTTCGCACAAAGGATTTGCGCCGCCGCTAAGTAGAGCAAGTACATTTGAAGCGAATGAAAGTAAAACTCGCGGCGATATCGATTTATACTTGAATCGAATTCGACTAGAATTTGAAACAACTGCCATTGATTCAAACTTTATCGATTAAGAGTTTTAACGCTGCGGTTCCACGGCTTTCGGCTGAAGCGGGGTGCCGGATTAACCTGATTTCGGGAACCGCAAACAGGCCTGCTGCGGCCGAAAGCAGGTGCCGGACCCCGGCAAAGCCGGCCGCGCGGGGCTTTTCCTGTTTACCCCGCGTTAACGCTCTTCTTTG
>DATEGX010000105.1:0-15044 GCA_035279875.1 Binataceae bacterium (SeqCode) | reverse complement strand
CTCTTTTACACGGCGGGCGGCTTGACGGTGGCGCGATTTGTCGCGTTTTCGTACTTCTACCACTATCTAAACTGGTTCTCGAAAACTTCGATCATCAAGTGGGACCAGATCTCTCCATCCCGGCGCAACTCGATTATCGTGGCATGGCTGGCCGCGCTGGCCGTCTATGCGTATGACTACCGGATCGGCTTCGTGGTGCTGACCCTGATGAGCAATATCCACGTTTTTCTCGAGTTCCCGCTAGATCATCAGACGTTTGTCAATATTGGCCGCGAGCTTGCCGGAATCAGCGGGATTCGCACCGTCGACGCGATGCCGGCGCGCGCCCGAACGGCACGAGCCGCCGCGAAGTAGCTCAACCTACCGCGTTAAGCCAGCCTACCTGCGAGGTTCAACGGCGCCTCGACCTCGCAATGCTTTACGGAGCGGCTACTCGTCGCTCTGTACAAGCCCGCCCGCCCGCGCATAGCATTTTCGCTGTGATTAGACGCGAAACGGCCGATTGCTGATGCAGGTAGCGCTTACAATCGCGGGATCTGATAGCGGCGGCGGCGCAGGCATCCAGGCGGACCTGAAGACCTTCGCCGCCTTTGGCGTTTTCGGCACCAGCGTAATTACCGCGCTGACCGCGCAGAATACGCTGGGCGTCCACGAGGTTGCCGAGGTCGAGCCTGCCTTCATCCTCGCTCAACTCACGGCGGTCAGCGAAGATTTCGCCATCGCCGCCGCGAAAACCGGGATGCTCGCCAACGCGGCGGTTATCGAAGCGGTGGCGGAGCATCTTAAGCGTCGTCGTATTCGTAAGCTGGTAGTGGACCCGGTAATGGTGGCGGCCAGCGGGGACATCCTGCTGGCGCCTGAGGCGGTCGGCGCAATGCGCAAACTGATGCTGCCGCTCGCCTCGCTGGCGACGCCCAACCTGCGCGAGGCCGAAATCCTGAGCGGTCTCGAAGTCGTCGACGTGGCCTCAATGCGCGCTGCCGCGCGGGCGATCGTCTCGATGGGAGCGGCCGCAGTGCTGGTCAAGGGTGGGCGCCTGGGCGGCGCGCAATCCGTCGACGTGCTCGCGACCGACGGCGAAATCCGCGAGTTTAGTGCGCCGAGGATCCGGGTGGAACGCGCCCACGGCACCGGTTGCACGCTCTCCGCGGCGGTTACCGCGTCGCTGGCGCTGGGGGCTGAACTGGGAGATGCGATCGACGCCGGAAAGCGATTCGTTACGGACGCGCTGGCCACGGCGCCACGGGTCGGACACGGGGCGACTCCGCTCAATCATATGGTCAAACCGACGGTGCGAGGCGCGGGCGATCGATGAGCGGGCCGGTTTTCAGCGATAGGCTGCGTGCCTCGGTCGCGCCGATCTGGCAAAAAGAAGTCGATCATCCATTCGTACGAGGGCTGGCGGACGGCAGCCTCCCGATGAGCCGCTTTCGCTTCTACCTGTGCCAGGACTACGTGTTTTTGATTGAGTACGGGCAGATCTTCGCGTTAGCGGCAGCCAAGGCGCGCGAACTGGCGCAGATCGAGGTCTTTTCCAGCCTGCTCCACGACACGATCAACGTTGAAATGGAGCTGCATCGCGGTTACTGCGCGCGGCTGGGGATTTCGCGCGACCAGCTGGAACGCACCGAACCTGCGCTCATTACGCACGCCTACACCCGTCATCTGCTGACCCTCGCGTGGAGCGGCTCGCTCGACGAGATCGTCGCCGCTGTCCTGCCGTGCCAACTCGGCTATGTGGAAATCGCAAGCGCGCTCGGCCGGCGCCCCGATTGGCAGTCGTCGCCATACGCCGAGTGGATTCGGACCTATCTGGCCGACGAATTTGTCGCGAGCGCCGCACGGCTGCGCGCGATGCTCGACGAGCTGGCGGCTGGACAGCGGCCCGAGCGGCTCGATTTGCTCGAACGCCATTTCGTGACCAGTAGCCGTTACGAATATCTGTTCTGGGAAATGGCGTGGAACGAATCGGGCTGGCCGGTTTAGGCCGAGCCGATTGCCTGCGCCGCCGGATCGATACCTTGCCCTTTCCGCCAATTCGCGAAAGTATGTTGAGGATCAACCAACGCGTTCGTAACGCTCTCCCAAGACGGCACGCAACGCTACCGGAACCAGGAGTTGAGTCCTGATGGCTGCTCGCCGCAGGCTTTCTAGTTTTCTCATGAGTGGGTCGACTGCGCGTCCTTCGCTGGTCGCGGAGGGCAATGCTTTTCCCGAGGCCTTCGCCACCACGCGGCTGTCGGATGCGGTCAACTGGGCCCGCAAGTTTTCATTTTTCCCTTACCCGTTCGTAACGGCGTGTTGCGGAATGGAATATTTCTCGGTCTCGGGGCCGCGTTACGATATCGACCGGTTCGGAGCCGCGCTGCCGCGCTTCACCCCGCGCCAGGCTGATTTATTGTTCGTGGTCGGGACGATTACGCAGCGCCAGGCGCCGATCCTGCGGCGGGTCTATGAGCAGATGGCCGAGCCTAAATGGGTGGTTTCGTTCGGCGCCTGCACGAGTTCGGGCGGACCGTACGACAATTATGCGGTGCTCCAGGGCATTGACCGGATAATTCCCGTCCATCTCTATATCCCGGGCTGTCCGCCGCGGCCGGAGGCGGTGCTCGACGGGTTGATGAAGCTGCAGGAGCGGGTCCAGCACGAACGGCCGGGCCATCAATGGGACGGCCTCAAGTTGCATGGCAGCGGACGGAAAATTGAGTAGCGCGCCGAAAACCGTCCACCTCACGGTCGACGGTGGTCCGATAGAGGCCCGGGAAGGCGAGCCGCTGCTGCAGGCGATGCTGGACGCGGGCCTCGATATCCCCCATTACTGCTACCACCCGAAGCTTTCGATCGACGGGTCGTGCCGGCTCTGCCAGGTGCGGATCGAAGGCGTGCCCAAGCTGCAGATCTCATGCAATACGCCGGTGCGCGACGGCATGGTGGTGCACCTCGCCGACCCCGAGGTGGCGCTGGCGCGCCGCGGCGTTGAGGAACTGCTGCTGCTCAACCATCCGCTGGACTGCCCGATTTGCGACAAGGCCGGCGAGTGCTGGCTGCAGAATTACGCCATGCGTTACGGCAGCCGCTTCGCGCGTACCCGCGAGCCGCGCCGCAAGCACGAGAAACGTATCGATATCGGCGAGCGGATGCTGCTCGACCAGGAGCGCTGCATCCTGTGCCGCCGATGCGTGCGCTTCTGCCGCGAGATCAGCAAGACCGGGGAGCTCGCAGTCTTCAATATCGGCGATAGCTCGGTGCTCGACATTTACGACCGCCGGCTCGACAACGATTACTCGATGTGCACGGCCGACGTCTGTCCGGTCGGCGCTCTCGAGACCAAGGATTTTCATCACAAGATCCGGGTATGGTTTCTCGAGGACACCGCGAGCGTATGTCCGGGCTGTTCGAATGGCTGCAATATCATGGTGTCGACCTACCGCAATCGGATCTGGCGGCTTTACCCGCGGCGCAACGACGCGGTCAATGACACCTGGATGTGTGATGCCGGGCGGCTCAACTACGGCTTCGTGATGGATCCGGCGCGGCTGCGTGCGCCGCTCGTCGCGCGCGAGGGCCGTTTGATGGAGAGCGGCTGGGAGGCCGGCATCGAGCATGCCGCCGCCGAACTTGACGGGTTTCGCAAACGCCACGGCGGCAAGGCGCTGGGCGCGCTCGTGTCGCCGCACCTGACCAATGAGGAGAATTACCGTTTCGGCGAGTTGATGCGGGCGCTGGGGGCTGGGCGGTTCGCGATGGCGGTGCGGCGCGGCAAGTCCGACGACTTCCTGATCAAGCCGGAAAAGGCCGCCAACGTGCGCGGAGTGCGGGAACTGGGACTCGTGAGCGGAACCGATGACGGCCTGGACGCTTTGCTCAGCGCTTGCGAATCCGGCGAGGTCAAGGGGCTCTACGTCTGCGGCGATGACCTGCTGGAGAGTGTCGACGCCAGCCGCCTGACGCCGATTCTCGACCGCCTGGAACTGCTGGTCGTACAAAATCTCAAGCCCGCCCGGCTTTTTGCCAAGGCGACTGCCATTTTCCCGAGCACCACGTTTGCCGAGAAGGACGGCACCTTCACCAATCACGCCGGGCGCGTGCAGCGGATCCGTAAAGCGATCGAAACGCCCGGCGAATGGATCGCCGACGGAGAGATTTTCACACGGATCTTGAACCGGCTCGAAGCCAGGCAGGAGCGATTCGAATTGCCGCTCATATGGGAATCGATGGCGCGCAACGGCACCGCTTTCGCCTCGCTTAAGTTCGATCAGATCGATCCTTATGGCGCTCCGCTGGAGGCCGCCGATGGCAGTGACACGGTTAGCTCTTGACAATGAGGCATTGACGGTTCATAGCGCGGAGTGACCTCGGCGTTTGCGGGCGCGGTCGGGTCGGGGGATCCGCTTGTGCGTCCACCGAGGGGTGCGCTGAACCACAGTCAAGGGGACTAATCTATGGCAACGGCACCGCAAATCGAGCCCGGGGGACTGAAAGCCTATTTCGCGACGCATCGCGTGCTGGAGACCTATCCGACCGGCTGGCATCGCTGGTGGATGCTTCTGCTGACGGTGTTTGCGACGATCGTCTCGTTTTACGAGTTCGGGCTTTCGTCGATGCTGCCGTTATGGATGCCGGCGCTGCATTTTTCACTCAGGCAATTCAGTTGGTTCCTGACCTGCGTGGTGTTCCTGTCAGGATTTTCGGCGATGGCCGGCGGTCCGCTGGCCGACCGCCATGGCCGGGTGGTGGTGATTGACGTTTGCCTGCTGATTTTGATCCTTCTGACCTTCGCCAATTTACTAATGACCGGCTTCTGGTCGTTTGTGGTTGTGCGCGGATCGATGAACCTTGTCGCCGGCCTGATGTGGGGCGCGCTCGGTGGATTGACCCGTGATATGTCGCCTCGGGTCAGCCGTGCAGCCGCGTTCGGCCTGCTTACGGTAGGCGCGGTCGCGTGCCAATGGCTGTGGAACTTCGTTCCAGGCGAGACGCTGCCAATTTTTCATACCTGGCAATCACAGATTCTTATTATGGGCGTTGTGGCGATCGCGCTTTACATCCCGGTCCTGCTGTTCCTCAAGGACCTTTCGCCAAAACTGCGCTTGATGGTGGTCGACAGCGAAGCCACCGGCGAGGCTTTCGAATCCGGTGACGTGGCCGGCGAGGCACCGGGCACCGCGATGGAGGCTTTCAAGCAGTTGCTCGGCAAGTGGGAGATTTGGGTGATGGTGGTCGGGGTGGTCGGATTTTTGACCGTCGCGATCACGATTCAGACGTTCGGCCCGACCATGTTCGAACAGGCGTTCGGCTACGATCACGCCACCGCCGACCGGCTGACTGCCAATTTCTGGCTGCTGAACCTGGTAATGCTGGTCCCGGCGGGAATTTTCTCTGACTGGCTGGGGGTCCGCAAACCGATAACGATCGTGCTGACGGTGGCGACTCTGGCCCTCTTGATATGGTGGACGCGCAATTTCTACCCGCCGCTGTCTCCCAGCGCGCTCGGATTGGTGACGTTGGCGCTGGGTGCCATAACCGCGGCTGCCTTCATCCCCTGGTGCGCGCTATACTCGGAGTACGTCGAAGACCTTTCAGCCGCCCTGCAGGCGACGGGATGGTCCTTCTTCCAGCTCATTTATCGAATTTGGATCGCGTTCTCGGCGCCTCTTTTGACTACCATGACCGCTCATATCGCAATGTCGGAAGCGGCGGCGCATCATTTGATCAGGCCGGACGCACGGGCCTGGAGTATCGGCTGGGGGACCTGGATGGACGTGATGGTCGCGGGCACGACGCTGTTTATCGTGTCGCTGTTCGCGCTCCGTGGCTTCTGGAAGCCCGCCACCAGTGCCCAGCCGGCCGCGCATGGCGCGCCCGCACACGCGGCGGGCGGGAGATAGCGGCGGGACGCTGGAAGCGGGGCGCGCACGAGGCGGACTCCGCCTCGGCAGAGTAGATGGCAGTTCAGATTGTAAAGGTTAAGCGCCCCGCCGAGGCTTGGTCGAATATCCGGCCGTGGTGGGCAATTCTGGCCGGCCTGTGGGTCTCAACCCGGCATTTCCTGGTCAATATTGGCCGCTTTATGCGCGGCAGACAGGATTTCGCCATTCATTTTCCCGAGCAGCGCTTCGTTCATCCGCCGGCGATTCGAGGCATGCCGGTGCTGGTCCAGATGGAGAACGGCAAGGAGCGCTGCGTGGCCTGTGGGCTATGCGAATGGGCCTGCCCAACGACTTGTATAACGATTTTCCCGGGCGAGACCGCCGACGAGGTCGAGCGCTTCCCCGAGACCTTCGACATCGACATGTCGCGCTGCATGTTTTGCGGCCTATGCGAGGACGCCTGCCCCGAAGAAGCGATAGTGATGAGCCGGCAGATCGAAATTGCGTCGTATTCGCGGCGCGGCTCGCTATGGCACAAGCAGGATCTGCTGGTGCCGCTCTCACAACTCACTACTCGAACCGATTATCTGCGCCGCCATTATGACCGCTGACAAACCCGGCCCGAATCCCGAATCGACCCAGGCCGAAGCGGAGACGTCTCCGCTGATGCGCCGGGTGCTCGAACGCTTGGGCGATCTGGTGCTCGAGCATCATAGTTTCCGCGGCGACGATCGCGTACACGTCGCGCGCGAGAAGATCGTGGAGATCGCGAAAACGCTGCGTGACGATCCTGAGCTTGCCTTCGATCTGCTGCTTGACGTTACGGCAATCGATTATCTTGGCCAGCCCGACGATTTCGAGAAAAAACCGGAAATCTGGGATGGGAATCATCCTGTGACCGGCCGTCAACCGGTTCGCCGCCATAAACTGGTGCTGCCTGCGCGCGGAGCGCATCCGCGCTTCGCGTTGGTGTATCACCTGACCTCGACTACGCTGTTTCATCGCCTGCGGATCAAATGTCGGGTGCCGGAGGACGATCCGGTAATTGCCAGCGTGACCGAGATATGGCCGGGCGCAAATTGGCTGGAACGGGAGACCTACGACCTGTACGGTATTCAATTCGCGGGGCATCCGGACCTTCGCCGCATCTATCTCTACGACGAGTTCGTGGGTCATCCGCTGCGCAAAGATTACGGAAAGTGGGACGAACAGCCGATCCAACCTTATGTCGGACCTGGAGCAAAAGAACCTCGCCGCCCTAACTAGCGGAAATGGCGCCGCCCGCCGCAACGCGTTCGACGACGATCTGCATACCCAGCCGATGCGGATCCAGTTCGGGCCGTCGCATCCGGCGACCCATGGCACCGTCCGCATCGTGCTCGACCTTGAAGGCGAGCAGGTGATCGACGCCGACGTGCAGGTGGGCTATTTGCATCGCGGTTTCGAGAAGGAATGCGAGACGGGTTTCTATTACCAGAATATTCCCTATACGGACCGCCTGAACTACAGTTCACCGATTCTCAACAACGTCGGCTACTGCCTCGCGGTCGAAAAATTATTCGGGATCAAAACGCCGCCGCGCTGTGAATTTCTGCGGGTAATCGGCGGCGAACTGTCGCGCATCGCGGACCATATGCTGGCGATTGGCGCCTCCGCGATGGAAATGGCGGCGTTCACACCGATGCTCCTGCTGCTCGAAGGCCGCGAGCTTATCCTCGACCAGATTGATGCCCTGTGCGGCGCCCGTGTTACTACCCATTTCACGCGGATCGGCGGGCTTACCGCTGACATGCCGGAGAGTTTCCCGGGTTTTGCGATCCCGCGTATCGATCGAGCGCTCAGGCTGGTCGATGATTCGGACAAGCTTTTGACCGAGAATCCGATCTTCCGCGAGCGGATGGAAGGTACCGGCCATTTCGCGCCTAAAGACTTGATCGCGTGGGGCGTTACCGGGCCGTTGTTGCGCGCCGGTGGGGTGGCCTACGACGTCCGCCGGGTGCATCCGTATCTCGCTTACGGCGATATCGATTTCGACGTACCGGTTGGCGAGCACAGTGATAATTTCGACCGCTACCTGGTCCGTCTCGAGGAGATTCGCCAGAGCCGCCGGATGATTCTCCAATGCCTTGAGCGATTGCCTGACGGGCCGGTCGACTCGGACGATCCGCGCGTCCGATGGCCGGGAAAGCGGCGCGTGTTTGGCCGAATGGAAGAGTTGATCGATCAGTTCAAGCTCGTGCTGGAAGGCGGTTATCCGCCGCCGGGCGAGGTCTATCACGCGGTCGAAGCGGCCAACGGCGAGTTGGGCTTTTACGTGGTCAGCGACGGTACCGGTAAACCTTGGAAATGCCGCTGCAGAGCACCCAGTTTTTCCAACATGTCGCCGCTGAGGCTGATGTTGATCGGAGGTCAGCTTGCAGACGTGGTGCCGACCTTCGGCATGATCAACATGATTGGCGGCGAATGCGACCGCTAGAAACCAATCTCATCATCCAGGGCCATTGCACTTCACCGTACGGCTTTACGTGCGGCATGCGTGGCCTTGCGGAGAGCGCTCGTATCCAATGATTCTGTCGGCTGAGACACACGGCCAAATCCGCGAGGAAATCTCCCATTTCCCGCATGCCCGCGGCGCTCTGCTGGGCGCGCTTCATTTCGCACTCGAAGAACAAGGCCGGCTGGACGCCGAAATCTTCGAAGAAATCGGCGGGCTGTTCGGTATGCGCGCGGGCGAAGTCGCCGAGGTCGCTTCGTTTTATTCGCTGTTCAAACAACCGCGCGCCAAGGCGATTTTGCAGGTTTGTACGAATCTACCTTGCTGCCTGAAGGGCGCACGCGGAGTGGTGCGCGAGCTCGAACAACGGCTCGGAATCAAGGCCGGAACGGCGACCCCTGACGGTCGCTTTGCGATCGAAGAGGTCGAGTGCCTTGGGTCGTGTGCCACCGCGCCGGTGCTGCAGGTCAATCGCAATCCGTATCTCGAGAATGTGACGTCGGACCTTCTTGCCGAGATTCTCGAATCGCCCGAAAAGGCAATCGAGGCGCGGCGAACCGCACCGATCATTTCGACCGTGCCGCCCGGGGTCGAAGGTTATCTGCTACCCCCTGACGGCCAGAAATGGCTCACGCTCGACGATTACAAGCGCAACGGCGGGTACCAGGCGATCCTCAAGGCTGGACAAATGGCGCCGAAAGATATCGCCACGCTGGTCAAGGACGCGGGACTGCGCGGCCGGGGCGGCGCAGGTTTCGGCACCGGTCTTAAGTGGAGTTTCATGCCGCCGCCCGACGGTGGACCACGCTATCTTGCCGTCAACGCTGACGAAAGCGAGCCCGGCACCTTCAAGGATCGCCAGATCATGGAGCGCAACCCTCATCAGTTCGTCGAGGGCATCATGATCTCCGCGATGGCGATCGAGGCGACGGCCGCGTTCATTTACGTGCGGGGCGAGTATGCCGAGCCTTACCAGTTGGTGCGCGGGGCGATCAGGGAATGTTACGCGGCCGGGATGCTGGGCCAGAAGGCGATTGGCTTCGATCGGCGCTTTGACATGCATATCCAGCGCGGCGCGGGCGCTTATATCTGCGGCGAGGAGAGCGGCATGCTCGAATCGATGGAAGGCAAGAAGGGCCAGCCGCGCAAGCGCCCGCCATTCCCGGCCATTCGCGGATTATGGGACCGGCCGACGACCGTGGAAAACTGCGAAACCGTCTCGCACGTCTCGGCGATCGTGATGAAAGGAGCAGATTGGTTCAAGGCCGAGGGCGCCAAGAACAGTTCAGGCCATACGCTTTTCGGCGTTAGCGGTCACGTTAGAGCTCCGGGAATTTTCGAGCTGCGCCTCGGCGTCAAAATGCGCGACCTGATATACCAGTACGCCGGCGGCCTCGAGGATGGGCGGTCGGTCAAAGCGGTGATTCCCGGCGGTATCTCGATGCCGATCCTGCGCGGCGATCAAATCGATGTTGCGGTCGACCACGAATCGCTGCGCACGGTGAACTCGCTGCTCGGGACTGCCGGCGCAATCGTGATGGATGACCGCACCTGCCTGGTGCGTGTCGCGCTGGTCGCGGCGCGTTTCTTCGACCACGAATCCTGCGGACAGTGCACGCAATGCCGTGAAGGCAACGGCTGGATTTACCATACCCTGTCGCGCATCGAGCGTGGTGAGGGTGTCGAGCGCGATCTCGAGGTGCTGGCTGATTGCTGTAACTTTATGGACGGCAAATGCATCTGCGCCCTGGCTGATGGCGCGGCATGGTCGGCGCGCGCATTCCTCACGCAGTTCCGGGCGGATTTCGAGGCCCATATCACTGCCGGTAAATGCCCGTTTCCCGAGAGTTTCGAAGTATGAGCGGACCGGTTAATCGCAATTGCGTCGTCTTTCTGCTCGGCACTCCCCAGGGCACCGAGGGCAGCCTGAATGATCCGGTCGAACGTGAGGAGCCCGGCATCGGGATCCGCTATAACGAGAAGTGGATCTACGAGGGTTTGAAGGATGATCCGGCAGGTGCCTCGCAGCGAATGATCTATTGGCACCGTTACGATTTCGTCGCGACGATGGTGCGCGACGGCGAGTCCCTCGAATGGCGTCCTGACAGCACTCTGGCAGAGGCGTGCGAAGCGGGTAAGGCTCGGCAATCGGAGATCTCCGGCCGCCATTCGGCCTACCCGGACAACGGCCGCTATCGGCAGGTTTCGACCCTGCGGGACTCGGGCGATTTGGGCGGCTACGTCCAGGAAGCGGGCAGCGGCCGCCTTATCGGCGAAGAAGAGTCCTGATTATCCGCCAATTGCCGCACGCAACTTGGTTGACGCTTCCGCGATAGCTGCCTTGCTGATGTCGAGCTGGTCCGGCATGCCGAAAAATCCGTGGGTAACCCCCGCGTAGCGTTTAAGCTCCGCCGCCACGCCCTCTTCGCGCAGTCTCGCGGCGTAAGCCTCGCCTTCATCGCGCAATGGATCATATTCCGCGGTTATGACGAAAGCGGGCGGCAATCCGCGCAGCGTTTTGGCGTAGGCTGGGCAAGCGTAATGGTTCGTCCGATCGGCGTCGCCGGCCAGGTAATGGCCCCAGAACCATTCCATGTCGGAGCGCGAGAGCACGTAATATTTGTCGGCGGCGAACTCACGATGCGATCCGGTGGTGAGTTCGGTGGTGGTCGCCGGGTAGACCAGCAACTGGTGGGCGATGCGGGGACCGCCGCGATCGCGCGCCATCAATGCGACCACTGCCGCGAGCGTTGCGCCGGCACTGGTCCCGCCAACCGCGAGCCTCGCCGAATCGACCCCCAGCGCGCCAGCGTTTTCCGAAACCCATCTGGTCGCGGTGTAACAGTCATCAGGCCCGGCGGGAAACTTATGCTCGGGCGCCAGCCGGTAATCGACCGACACCACCACGCATCCCGCGCGGTTGGCCAGCATCCGGCACGGCTGATCGGTCATTTCGATATCGCCGAGCACCCAACCGCCGCCATGAAAATAGATTAACGCACCGAGCGGACCCTTGGCTGCGGGGGTATAAATCCGCACCGGGATTTCGCCACCTACGCGCCGGATGGCGCGATCTTCCACTTTGGCGATCGGCTCCGGCTTTCCCGCCTGCCGCCGAGCGCCCATGATGCGGCGCGCTTCCTGCGGAGACAACGTATGAAAGGCGGGGATATTGGCCGCGGCCATCGCGTCGAGCAGCGATTTCATTTGTGGATCGAGCGGCATCTGCAAACCTCCGGCTGATGTTCAGGGGATAGGCTCTCAAACGTACATCGACGCGAAACGCTCCAGTTCCGAGCTGTAATTTTGCGTATCGAGGCGTCCCCCGATCTGCATGATGACGAAGCGATGCACGCCGACGTCCTCGTACTCCCTGAGGCTCGCCTGTACGGCGGCGCGGTCTCCGCGCCGTTCGCGCTTCATGATCGTGATGTCGAGCCGGCCGAAATCGGTGCCGGCCTTGTCACATTCGTCGCGCAATTTTTTCAGCTCCGCGCGCATCGCTTCGGCCGAAAGAAAAATCGGGCACCAGCCGTCACCCCATCGCGCGGTCCATCTGAGCGCGTTCTTGTCCTTGCTGCCAATCAGGATCGGCGGACCGTTCTTTCGGCTCGGCTTGGGATAGAGCCGCACCGGCGGGAACTTCGCAAATTTGCCCTCGAACGATGCCTCGTCCTTGGTCCACAGCTCGCGCATCGCGGCGATATATTCACGGGTCTGGCTCCATCGATGAGGAAAATCGACGCCGAGCATCTCCGATTCCTCCTTCAGCCAACCCGCGCCGATCCCGAACAGCACCCGTCCATCGGAGAAATGGTCGAGGGAGGCAAGCTCGTTTGCGGTGAGCAGCGGGTTGCGTTCCGGCACCAGGCACACGCCGGTGGCGACGTTGAGCCGCGTGGTCGCCCCTGCCGCCATCGCCATAGCGATGAACGGGTCGGAAATGTGCGAGTAACCCTCGGGAATCTGTCCTTGGCCGGGCGGGCTTTCAGGCAGCGGCGTGGTCGTATGGACTGGCAGTACCGGATGGTCCGGCACCCACATCGACTCGAAGCCGAGCTGCTCCATTTTACGCGCGAGCGTCGCGGGATCGGCAGTGCTTTCGTTGACGGCGATGAGTATCCCGATTTTCATAACCCGATTCCTCGCGCGAATCTTAGCCCATCGTGACCGATACTCAAGCGATCTGCCGCGTAATCCGGCATGGCGGAAACCCCCAGGTTGGCAGGTACGCATGCTGGGCGATGTGCAAATCGCCGCCCGCGACGATCAGAGTCAAGTCGTCCGGGCTTTCCACGACCGGAATCGCGCCCTGGGCCGCCGCCCTCGTCACCCAGCGAGGCCATCGATGGGCCGTCAGGGTCTTGTAACTCCACGAACGCTCCCACTGCGCGGCCGGCACGCGGCCGCGCTCGTGCAGCCAGAGCTTGACGTCCGCTTTAGTCCAGCCATCACCAGCCAGTTGGCGGGCGACGTAAGGCGCGAGCACCACTGCGACCTTGCCGCCGTGCATCAGTGAGAATTGCGAGGCCGCGGACCCCATCACGCTCGCGATCTCCTCGAGCCCGCCAGTCACGTTGATCGCGGTTTCGGCCCGCATCACGGTGACCGCGCTAGCGTCTATTGCGAAACCCAGATCAGAGTGAAGCGGCTGCCACGGGTTCTGCGCCGCGTTCTCGGCCAAGCATAGCGAGTAGCGGCCCGGCTGCCCCAGGCCGGCCAGTGAGACCGCGCCGGGCCATCCGCCGCCAAGATTTTGCATAATCAGCCGGAGCGCGCGCCCGATTGTGGCATTGGCGCGCCAGCCGGGACCGAGAGCGCCGAAACCGGAATTGATATTCAGCCGCTCGGCGATCGGGCCGCTGAAAATCAACAGAGGCGTGACATTTTCGTCGGTTGTCTGGACGCCACGCAGATTGAATTCCGGAGTGGCTATCGCCTCGGTCAAGGCAATAAGTATTGAAATATACTCGGGAGCGCATCCCGCCATCACCGCCTGGACGGCGATTTTTTCAACCGTCGCCACGCCCTTGAGCGGATCAAGTTCGGCGACCACATGATCGCGCGAGAAGCCGGCGCACTCGACCATCTCGGCGACCCTGGCGACGGTGGGCGGAACGATCGGCAGCCCGTCGGTCCATCCGCGCTGCAGGAAAAGATCGTTGGCCCTGCGCCACGGATCGGAGTCGCGCACGACCTCGACCCGGTTGCGCGGGAAATCGCCGGCCATTGGCGCCTTCGCGATCAAGCCCTGCTCGCGCAGGCGACGCGCCAGCGTATCGTCGATCCATTCGCCCGAGGCACGCTGGGCGGCAGGAATCACCAGCCAAAGCGTATCGGCATGCCGCTCCGCCATTGGCCCGACGCGGCTAGATTCCGCGGGCTTCGCGCAACAGTTCCTCCCATCGCGCCGGGAGCCGTATCGGTTTGCAAACCGGATAGCCGAGGATGCCGTTGTGCACGAAGGTGTAGGCATTGGTACGCAGCGGGTCGCCGCTTACCGCAATCATGAAGTCTTCGGGCTTGCCGACGATCGGCACCATTCGATTTGGATCGCTCGATTCGCCAAACACTCGCGGCGCCTTGCCGGTATTTGCGTAGTCAACCAGGGTACGATTGTCCGGCATCAGGTGCGTCCACTTGCCGATGTAACGTTCAAACTTCGCGGCCGTGATACGCGCGTGGTCGAACAGGTAGCGCTTGACGTCGCTTCGCGACCATCCTGAGGCCGCGATCGTTTTGGCTATGATCGGACTGAGTATCAGTAGCGGCCGTTGGCTGGAATTTGCCATTCCGACCGTGAATACGAGTTCCCAGCCGATTTGTTTGGCGACCGCGTCAGCCAGGTACGGCATCACCCGTTCGGCGTTTTCGCCGTGCACCGAGACGATCACGTCGCCGCCGGTATAGCGCGAAATCGTGACGGTATTGTCGCCGCGTTTGAAGCCGAAATCCGCGCTATTGGGCTCCCATCCAGTCTCGGCCAGTGCTCCTTCATTCTCTGCCAGAACCACCCGCCAGGTGTTTCCGAAAGTTCCCTTGTCGGTCTTGTGCGGCAAGAAGCCGGCAACATTGCGCAGGTAGAGCCGCCAGAAACGTCCGATGCTGGTGTTGGCCTGGAAGCCGTCGCGCAAAGCGCCCTGCTCGTAGTTGAAACCAAGCTGCCGAATTATTGGGCCATTGAGGATGATCAGCGTTTCCGAGCCGGGGGTGTTGCCGCTGTGCTCGACCCCGTACTGCGGATCCCCCATCGCTTCGGCCAACGCGACCAGGATCGGCATGTACTCGGGACGGCAGCCTGCCATCACGCCGTTGACCGCAACGCTCCAGACCGTCGCGCTGCGATTGTCGGGCGGGCTGACGCCGAGCGATTCTTCCGGCGCGCGTTCGGTGAAGCGCAGAAACTCGCGCACCTTGCCTAGCGTTGGTGGAACGACCGGAAGCCCGTCGCTCCATTCGTTTTCGTAGAAGAAGCGATTAACCTCCTCGAAGCTGCCGCTAAATACTATATCTTCCGGGCCGGGCTCCGGTTCCGAATAGTCGTCGCCGTCGACTTCGCCAGTAAGCCCCTTGATTACGGCGTCTACCGTTACGTTGACGACGTTGCGCTTCAGTTCCTCGGCACTCTGGACGTCGACATGGCCGGGAACCATTGCCAACTGCATACCGGCAAGGCCCAG
>DATEGX010000104.1:0-9051 GCA_035279875.1 Binataceae bacterium (SeqCode) | reverse complement strand
GCGTCTCGGAAGTGGCGCGCCAAATGCGCCTCAAGGCGCCGGTCAGCCTGCGCGTGAATCCCGACCTCGACCCCGGAACCCACCCGCATATCTCCACCGGCCATCGCGACAGCAAGTTCGGCATTCCGCTTTCGCAGGTGCGCGAGTACTACGCCGAGGCGCGCGGCCTGACCAACCTGGATTTGGCCGGCCTCAGCACCCATATCGGCTCGCAAATCACCGACACCGGCCCGTTTGTCGAAGCGGCGAACAAAGTCGCCTCGATCGTGCGCGATTTGCGCGCGGACGGCACCGCACTCAAGTACCTCGACCTCGGCGGCGGGCTCGGCATCCCCTACCAGGAGGAGCCGCCGCCGCCCGCGCAATACGCCGCCGCGCTACTCGCTCCGCTGCGCGGCCTCGACGTCAAATTCATCATCGAGCCGGGGCGCGTGATGGTCGGGAATGCGGGAATCCTGCTGACACGGGTGCTGTACGTCAAGGAAACCGACGTCAAGCGCTTCGTCGTGGTCGACGGCGCGATGAACGATCTGATCCGGCCGGTGCTGTACGAGGCCTATCACGATATTCGGCCGGTCGAGCGCCGCGAAGGTTCGCGCCTGCAGACCGGCGACGTAGTCGGTCCGGTATGCGAGAGCGGTGATTTCTTTGCCCGCGAACGCGAGCTGCCGGAGCTGCATTCCGGCGATCTGATCGCGGTGATGAGCGCCGGGGCCTACGGCTTCGTGATGGCGTCGAACTACAACAGCCGGCCGCGGGCGCCCGAGGTCATCGTCGACGGCGCGCGATGCCACGTCGTGCGCGAACGCGAGACCTTCGACGACCTGATACGCGGCGAAAAACTCGTCGAATTGCGCGAGGGCCCCGATGCCTAAGCTGCCGTTCGTCAAAATGCACGGATGCGGCAACGACTACGTCTACGTGGTCGCCGACCTGGCCCGCCCGGCGGACCCGGCGGAGCTCGCCAAACGGCTTTCGGACCGGCGTTTTGGAATCGGCGGGGATGGCTTGATCATGCTGTGCCCGGGCGGCGAGCGCGCCGACGTGCGGATGGAAATGTACAACGCCGATGGCAGCCGCGGCGAGATGTGCGGCAACGGTATCCGATGCGTCGCGCGCCTGCACTACGAGCTATCCGGCGGGCGCAAGAATCCGGTCGCGGTCGATACCGATTGCGGCGTCAAGACTATCGAGTTGAAGATCGCCGGCGGCCGCGCGAGTGCGGCGACGGTCGACATGGGCGAGCCGATCCTCGAGGGGCGCGAGATTCCCGCAGACCACGACGGCCGCATCATCGACTATGCGCTGGAAGTGAGTGGCCGGATCGAACGGATAACCGCGGTCTCGATGGGCAATCCGCATTGCGTGGTGTTCGTCGCCGACGATGGCCTGTTCGGCCTCGACGACGCCGACTTCGCGCGCCTCGGACGCCAGTTCGAGCACCATCGCTTCTTCCCGCGGCGGGTCAATACCGAGTTCATCCTGCCGATGGGGCGCGACCGCCTGCGGATGCGGGTGTGGGAGCGCGGCTCGGGCGAGACTCTCGCCTGCGGCACCGGGGCATGCGCGGCGCTAGTGGCTGCCGTGCTGACCGGGCGCGCCGAGCGCTCGGCGGTGGTCGAGTTGCGCGGCGGCAACCTCGAAATCGAATGGCGCGCGGACGGACCGCTCGCCAATCATGTTTTCATGACCGGCGAAGCGATCGAAGTGTTCAGGGGCGAAATCGAAGTCGGCGACAACGAACTGATTGCCGCCGGCGGGAGGTAGCCGATGTTCAACGGGGCCATTTCCGCGATAATCACGCCGTTTCGCGACGGCGCGATCGACGAACCGGCGCTGCGCGAGCTGGTCGAATGGCAGATCACCTCGGGCGTCGACGGCATCGTCGCTTGCGGCTCGACCGGCGAATCCGCCACCCTCACGCACGCGGAGCACGAGCGCGTAATCCAGCTGGTGGTGACCCAGGCGCGCCGGCGCGTGCCGGTAATCGCCGGCACCGGCTCCAATTCAACCGCCGAGGCGATTCGGCTGACCACCTTCGCACGCGAGGCGGGCGCCGACGCCGCCCTGCTGCTCTCGCCCTACTACAACAAGCCCACCCAGGAAGGCATCTGGAAGCATTACAAGATGATCGGCGCGAGCGTCGATCTGCCGCTCATCGTCTATAACATTCCCGGGCGCACCGCCTCTAATATCCTGCCCGAGACGTTCGCGCGGATGTGCGAGATCAAGCAGGTGGTGGGCATCAAGGAATCCTCGGGCTCGCTCGACCAATGCTCCGATATCGTGCGCATGTGCGGCAGCCGCCTGACCTTGCTGTCCGGCGACGATTCGCTGGCGCTGCCGCTGATGTCGATTGGCGCCAAGGGCGTGGTTTCGGTGGTGACCAACGTGATGCCGCGCGAGGTGCATGAAATGGCGGCGGCGGCGCTGTCCGGCGACTTCGAGCGCGCCCGCGAACTCCATTACAAATTGCTCCCGCTGACCCGCGCGCTGTTCCTGGAGACCAATCCGATCCCGGTCAAGCAAGCCTGTTGCTTTATGGGCAAATGCGTCAACGAGTTGCGGATGCCGCTGACGCCGATGAGCCAGGGAGCGGCCGACCGTTTGCGTACGACGATGAAGGAGCTGAGGCTGATCTAGCTCCCGCGGCAGTTTGCAGCGAACCCGCGCATCCTCGGAGCACCGCGCAAAATCCCGTCCGCAGAGCGGAGGTTCCTGCGCGGCAGCGGCTTTGCTATGCTCTCAGAACTCGGATCCTACGATCCAAACCCGCTGTCACGGAGGAAGCGATGATCGAGGAAACCCCTAACACCGTCGATACTGCCAATCGATGGAGAACTGAAACGCCCGGCCATCAGGGCTGGCCACGCACCGCGCGTCCCGACGACCCGAACAAGTTCGTGATGATCTCGGCGGACTGCCACTGCAACGAGCCCGTCGGGCTCTGGTACAAGTATCTGTCCGAAGACTACCGCAAGCGTATGCCGCGGATTGAAGTCGACGAAAACGGGGTCAAGTAGGTAATCGCCGAGGGCATGCAGCGCTCGCGCCTGCTCGACAATCGGCTCGAAGGGGAAGACAAGCTCCGCAACGCGTCCGGCGCCGATCCGCTGGATCGAATCAAGGACCATCGCCGCGACGGTGTTGACGCCGAGATTATCTTCCCGAACAAGGGCCTCAGCATGTGGGCGACCTCCGATGCCAAATTTGGAGCCACCCAATGCCGCATCTGGAACGACTGGGCCTGGGAGACTTTCGGCCAGTACAACGACTTCATGTCGCCGATTGCCGCGATTATGACCGCCGACGTCGAGATGGCGATCGACGAGATCAGACGCGTGGCCAAACTCGGCTTTCGCGGCGTCAATCTGCCGTGCAAGCCGATCTTCGGCGGCCATGACGCGCGTCATCCCAACTACAATATGTCGATGTACGATCCGATGTGGGAAGTCGTGCAGGACTGCGATATCACGCTGACCTTCCATATCTCGACCGGGCGCGACCCGCGTGCGGCGCGCAAGGACGGCGGCGCGATTATCAATTACGTCGCTCACGCGCTCGCCCCGACGGTCGAACCGATGGCGGCGTTGTGCTCGTCGGGCGTGCTCGAGCGCTTTCCGAAACTGCGTTTCGCGCTAATCGAATGCGGGATTGGCTGGGTGCCCTGGGCTATCGACGCGATGGACGAGGCCTACAAAAAGCATCACATGTGGGCCCTGCCGAAGCTCAAGAAGCTGCCGAGCGAGTATTTCCGCGAGCACGGGGCGGCCTCTTTCCAGGACGATCCGGTGGGACTCGAGTTGGCGGCCAAGCACAACCTGGTCGACAATTTCCTGTGGGCCAACGACTATCCGCATCACGAAGGCTCGTGGCCGCATTCGGCGGCGTCGATCGAGCGGCAGATGCAGGTTCTCAACGATGAGCAGCGCGCCAGGATCCTCGGCCTCAACGCGGCGCGGATTTTCAAATTCGACGTCGACGGGCTAATCAAGCGGCGCAACACCGCGATTAACTGATCGGTCCCGGAACCGTTGCCGGAATGATGCGGCGTGCCGAAAGGTGCGCCGCATCTGCTTTTGGATAATCCGCGGGAAATTTAGCGCTCGGCCCCGCCCATCAGGCCTTCGAGCTTCGGCAGCGCGTGCTCCAGCAATTGGAGGTCTTCGAGCGCGCCGAGGAAGGGGTCGCTCATGGTCCGCTTCATCCGCGGCGGCATCGTCTTGATATTGAACTTGACCGGCTCGAGCGCCGGCTTGAGCTCGGTCCATTTGATGGGAGCGGAGACCGGCGCGCCCGGCACCGGCCGCACCGCGAACGGCGCGGCGATAGTCTTGCCCTGGCCGAGCTGCATGTAGTCGATGTAGGCGCGGCCCTTGCGCGCGGCATGGTCGCGAATCAGCGTGGCGGAATCGGGCACCCGCGCCACCACCACTTTCGCGACCAACTCGGAAAACATCCTGGCCTGTTCGAAGGTGTAGCGCGGCTCGAGCCCGACCACCACATGGATTCCCATCTGGCCCGAGGTTTTCACGTACGCGCGCATCCCGATTTCACCGAGCACCGTGCCGACTTCGCGCGCCACGATCACCGCCTGGCGGGTGGTCGAAAGCTTCGGGTCGATATCGAACAGGAGCCAGTCCGGGCGTTCGAGATGCGGAAAATGCGACGACCAGATATGGATGGGAATAGCACCCATGTTGGCCATGTAGGCGATCGCTTCCGGGCTTTCGAGCACGAAGTAAGCGATATCGCGCCGTGAATCGGGCGAGTAGACCTTTTCCGTGCGAATCCATGGTGGGGCGAAGGCCGGCGCGTCCTTTTGGAAAAAACTCTTGCCGTCGATACCGTCGGGATAGCGCGTGAGCACTACCGGTCTATCCTTCAGATACGGCAGCATCCAGGGCGCGATGGTCTCGTAGTAGGCGAGCAGGTCGCGCTTGGTGTAGCCTTCGGCCGGCCAGAACACCTTGTCGAGGTTGGTCGCCTTGAATGTGCGCGAAAGTTCCGGCTGCTGGCGCTTGAGCTTGACGCTGCGATGGGCATGGCTGGAGGAAGCCGCGGGATCCGCGTCCTCGAGCGGTTCCTCGGCGTCGTCACCATTTCCGCTCGAAGGGTATGATGCGTTGAGCTCCGGATCGACTGCCGCGTCCGCTCCGGCACGGCCGTCCTGGTAGGCGCAGTCGCGCGGGTTGGCGTCGGGAACCAGGCGCAGGAAGACCGGATGGCGGATGCCGCCGTCGTTGGTCCATTCGCTGAAGCGCACCTCGCAAACCAGCTCCGGATTGCAAAAATGAGCAGTACGCGGCGGCGCGGCTTCGCCTGCGCGGAGCGGACGAAAGGGTGACACGGCGCGCTGCCGCTCGTTCATCATGCGCGACAGTAGGCGCAATTTATCCTCATCGAAACCGGTGCCGACCCGCGAGACGAAGCGCAGCTCGCCCGAGGCTTCGTACTGGCCCACCAGCAAGGCGCCAAAATGAATCCGGGCGCCAGCGGGCTCGGTCCATCCGCCGATCACGAAGCGAGCCGACTGCGGGCATTTGATCTTGAGCCAGTCGCCGCCGCGGGCACCGCGATAGGGTGCGTTGCGGCGCTTGGCGACGATACCCTCGAGACGCGCCTGTTGCGCGGCCTCGAAGAAGTCCCGCCCGCGTCCGATCACGTGATCGCTGTAGCGCACCGGGCCTTCACCGCGAATCAATTGCGCAAGGATGCGCTTGCGATCCTCGAGTGGG
This sequence comes from Binataceae bacterium (SeqCode), assembly GCA_035279875.1. GTDB lineage: Bacteria > Desulfobacterota > Binatia > Binatales > Binataceae > JAMXLL01. The sequence goes on along the minus strand of DATEGX010000104.1, from coordinate 3,313 downwards.
AGCGGACGCAGGTCGAATTCGCCGAAGGCCAACAAATCGAAGACAAAGTAATTCACCGGCATCGCCAGGCTCAGACGCGCGATCTGCCGGGCGTCCTCAGCGTGCATCCGATGCTGCAGAAGCTGGAAGCTCGGACGACCCTCGTCGTCGGGCGCGACGATCTCGCCGTCGAGCGCGAAGCGATCGAAAGGAAGCTTCGAGAGCGCGAGCGCAACTTCAGGATAGCGGTGCGTGATCTCCCGCTGGTTGCGGCCGAAAATCCGCGTCTGCGAGCCGTCGCGCAGCGCCAGAGCGCGCACGCCATCGTATTTCAGTTCGAACAGCCAATCGTCGCCGTCGAACGGATGCTCTTCGATTTTGGCGAGGTTTAAGGGAAACGCCGCTGGCTCGTAGGGGTTGTTCAGGCGCGGGGCATGGCTCTCGCCGAGTTCGCGCAGCGCCGCATTCGCCACTTGCGAAGCCTCGCGCATCTCGTCGATGGTCAGACCCGAAAGCACCGAGCGCGGATGGTCCTCGGCGAGCCGGTCGTCTTCCGAGGCGTATTCGTCGCGCTTTTTGATCAGCAGCCACTGCTCCTTCGGGTCGCTGCGCGCCGGGCCTGGCATACCGCGCGTGCGGACCAGCGTAAAGGCGCCGCGCAACTTGAAACCATGCATCTCGAGGTCGAGTTTGCCCGCTCTGACGGCGTCGGCGGCACTCTGCCCGGGCGGGTCGATCACGCGATACTCGCCGCGGTCCCAGACGATCACTGCGCCCGCGCCGTAGTTGCCTTGCGGGATACTGCCTTCGAAATCGCCATACTCGACTGGATGGTCCTCGACCATCACCGCCAGCCGACGCTCCCGAGGACTGAGCGAGGGACCCTTCGGGATCGCCCATGATCGCAACACGCCTTCCATTCCGAGCCGGAAGTCATAATGGAGCCGTCGCGCGGCATGCTTCTGCACCACGAACATCCCGCGGTCCACTGCGCCAGGAAGCGGAGACTGCCCACCAAATGGCTCAGGAGTGCGGTCCGGGTCACGTTTTTGGCGGTATTTTTCGAGCGGCAATGTTTCGCCTTGACTTCGCCTTCAGCGCGGCCGACTCCATTATGGGCTTGTCTCCACCCCCATCGGCCATGCACAGTAATCTCAGAGGTTGCTCTTCCTATGGCATCACGACCGATCGGCAACGGCAATATCTCGTTCGGGCTGGTATCGATCCCGGTGAAGCTGTTTTCGGCTACCCGGACGCGGGCGGTGAGCTTCAACCTCCTTCATGCGAAGGACCTCAGTCGGATCCAGCAGAAGATCTATTGTCCGGTCGATGATGCGATAATTGACCGGGGCGAACTGGTGCGCGGTTTCGAGGTCGAAAAGGGCCGTTACGTCACGTTTACCGACGAAGAGCTAAAAAACCTCGAAGCCCGTAACGAACACGCCATCGAGATTACCGAATTCCTGCCGCTCGAGGAGGTCGACCCACTCTACTTCGAGGAATCCTACTACCTTGGCTCCGAGGCCAATGCGGCCAAGGCTTACCGGCTTTTGGCCGACGCGATGAAACAGAGCGGACGGGTGGCGCTGGGGCGCTATACGATGCGCGGCAAGGAGCACCTGGTGATGATCCGGCCGTTTGAAAAAGGCCTCATGCTGCACACGATTTATTACGCCGATGAGGTGCGACCCGCCGAGGACGTCGACCAGGCGGATAACGAGGCGACCAAGGAAGCCGAACTTACGCTGGCCAAACGGCTCATCGACGAGTTAACCGAAAAGAAGTTCGACCCCTCGAAATACCATGACACCTACCGGGAGCGGGTGCTCGAGGCGGCGGAACAGAAGGTCGCCGGGCAGGAAGTGACCGAGACCACTCAGGAACCTCGCCGAGGCCAGGTTATCGACTTGATGGCGGCGCTCAAGGCCTCGCTGGATAAACGGGCGGCTGCACCTCAGGCGGAGGACAAGTCCCCCGCAGCAGAATCCCACAGAGTGGGTGAGAAATCGCACGCAGCGCGGCCCCGCCGGGAACCGTCGGAGCGGCGGCGCGCCGGCGGCAAGAAATAGCCGGGTTTTAGCGTATCGAGCGCGCTTTCAGAGCCGCAAAAAATTGAAACGGCGGCTGGTCGTTGAGACCGCCGCCGTTTCGCCTTACGATGGGACGGTACTTGGGGGGGTGAGCACCGTCACATCAGCTTCAGGTACCTAGAAGAACAGCAACCTTTGTGCCTCAAATTGTCACCCGTTATGGTGCATAAGATAACGGCTCTTGACCCATTCAAATCATTAAGGATTCGAAAAAGCTCGCGGTTGTCGATACTTTCGGAGGTGACCGAACCGTTACGATGCGTGCAATTTTTACCGCGGTTACCCGAGAAGAGTCGAAACCCTTGAAAACATGAGCGATTCAGTTTGCAAGGATTTCAAGACAGCCACATTAGGCCGTGTAAATCCTACAATCGTGGCGCGAACAAGCCTGTGTATTAGTTGTGCATCAAACTGAAAGGCTCAAGAGACCTCGATCGCCCATTCGCCCGGTCCGGCAACGCGGCCAATTATAGCCGCATCCGAGTTGCCTTCGCGCTGAAGGTCCGCGAGTAGCGAATCGGCATCCTTTTCGGCCAAGGCAATCAAAAGGCCGCCGGAAGTCTGCGGATCAAAGACAATTTCCGCGATTTCATCCGCTACTTCGTCGGAAATCCTGACCCGAGGCCCGTAAAATTCACGATTCCGCTTGCCACCGCCCGGAATCATACCCTCACGCGCCACTTCGAGGGCCCCTGGGAGCAGCGGCAGGTCGGATTCTTCGATCAATAGGGTGACGCCTCCACTGTCGGCCATCTTGAAGCCATGGCCGGCGAGGCCGAATCCGGTGACGTCAGTAGCGGCATGGACGTCATACTTGAGCATCGCTTGCGCGGTCATGGCATTAAGTTGCGCCATCCAGCGCACTGCAGCAGCATAGTAATCGGCGGCCAAACGATCGCGCTTGAACGCCGTCATCAGGATTCCGGTTCCGAGCGGCTTGCTGAGCAGCAGGATGTCGCCTGGGCGCGCGCCGACATTGCGGATAATCCGGCGCGGGTCGATCACGCCAGTTACCGCCATTCCATATTTGACCTCTTCATCGGCCACACTATGCCCGCCGACGACGAAAACGCCGGCTTCGCGCGCCTTTTCGCTGCCTCCACGGAGGATTTCCGTCAGCATCTCGCGCGGCAACCCGCTTTGCGGCCAGCAGACGATGTTGAGCGCGGTCTTGGGCACGCCGCCCATCGCGTAGATATCCGACAAAGCGTTGGCGGCCGCAATTTGCCCATAAGTGAAGGGGT
>DATEGX010000103.1:0-13948 GCA_035279875.1 Binataceae bacterium (SeqCode) | reverse complement strand
TTCATTTCTCGTTCAAGTTTGTTTGGGACAACCAGAATCAGAAATGGCTCCTCTTGAACATCTTCGCCAGCTATATCACTAAATGACCACGACTCATCGTCCGATTGCGGTCGCATGATCGGTTGAGTCGGCTCGCCGGATCATCGCGGCGAAGACTTCTTCTTGAATAGTGCTTCGAGTTGCGCGCGCGGGTCGGCCGGGCGCGTAGCTGGCGATGCGGTCCTTCGGGCGGGATCGAAATATTCGCAGAAATTTGCTCGGTCCTTGTCGACTACCCGTTCCGCCTGGTTCTCCCGACATTGATTGTTGTAGGCGGGGTCATAGAAACCGCAGTTCAGACAGGCGTGCAGCGGCCGATCGCAGGCCGTGCAGCGGTCTCTGAACCCAATCCGTTCCTTGACCTCAATTTGCCGGCCACAGTGGAAGCAGTTCATACGAATATGATTCCCGTCGTCCCGTATCTCGCGGCCTAACGGCGTTTGATAATATATTCCCGCAGGCGGGAGGGAGCGAGGCGGATGATGGTCAGCGAGATCGAGGCGTTTGCTTCAGCGATTGGGATGGCGGAGCGGGCGGCGCGCAACACGGTCGCGGCGTACCGGCGCGATCTGAAGGATTTTCGCGACTATCTCCTCAGGGGAAGCTCTGCCCTTGACGACGATGGCGGGCAGATTGACCCCGAGCGGATCACCGCCGACCACGTTCGCAATTACCTGGCCGACCTGCTTGGGCATGGCACCAGCCGCGCGACCGTGCAGCGCCGGCTATTCGCAATCAAGGCCTTCTTCCGCTGGCGCGAAACGGCCGCCGGCCAGCCCAGTCCAGTGCGCGCGATGCGCTCGCCCAAGGCGGTCAAGCGGCTGCCGCAGGTGCTCGGTGAAACCGATACCGCCGTGCTGGTCGAGGCCGACAGCGAGGCAGGCGGGCCAGCCGCGGAACGTGATCGCGCGATAATGGAGGTGCTCTACTCGGCAGGTCTGCGGGTGAGCGAATTGACCGGTCTCGACTGGCGCGATATCGACGAAGAGCTGGGAATGCTGATGATTCGGGGCGGTAAAGGTAACAAGGACCGGCTGGTCCCGCTGGGCGAGACCGCGCTAGACGCCTTGCGGGCGTGGCGCGCCGCGATGGCCGGGGAGCCGTCACCCGGCTCGCCGGTTATCACGAATATGCGAGGCGGACGCCTGACGCCGCGCTCGGTGCAGAACATCATGGCGCGGCGGCTCGCCCGTGCAGGAATCGCCACGCCTTTGACCCCGCACGGACTTCGCCATTGTTTCGCCACCCATATGCTGAACGCGGGGGCTGATTTGCGCTCGATCCAGGAGATGCTCGGTCATTCGAGCCTCGCCACCACGCAACGCTATACGCACGTCAGCGTGCGTCATCTGAAAGAGGTGTATCGCCGTGCGCATCCGCGAGCCTGACTTCGAGCCGCCCGGCAAGGTGCGCTCGACCACGATTCTCTGCGTGCGCCATGGCGGCAAAGTCGTAATGGCTGGCGACGGACAGGTCAGCGTCGGCCAGACCATCATGAAGAGCGGCGCGCGCAAGGTTCGCCGTCTCCATAATGACGCGGTGCTGGCTGGCTTCGCCGGCTCGACCGCCGACGCCTTGACGCTATTCGACAAGTTCGAGGGCAAGCTGCAGGAATTCAACGGCAATCTGCGGCGGGCGGCGGTCGAGATGGCCAAGGATTGGCGCACCGACCGGATTCTGCGGCGGCTCGAGGCGATGCTGGTGGTGGCGGACGTTGAGAATTCGCTGCTGATTTCAGGGGCCGGCGACGTGATCGAACCCGACGACGGGCTAATCGCAATTGGCTCGGGCGGAAACTTCGCGCTCGCAGCGGCGCGCGCGCTCAGCCGCTACGGCAAGGACCTCAGCGCGCGCGAGATTGCCGAGGGCGCGATGCGGGTGGCGGCGGAAATCTGCGTCTACACCAACGACCATTTCGTCTTCGAAGAGTTGTAGCAATGGCCGCCTTGGCTCAGAATTGAGACAGCACCGGCGCCGCTGATTTCATCAGCCGCGCCGTGGAGAAATCAAGTCGAGCTATGGCAGGGCCGCACGTTATGACGCCGCGAGAAATCGTCTCGGAACTGGACCGCTATATCGTCGGCCAGCACGATGCCAAACGCGCAGTGGCGATTGCGCTGCGCAACCGCTGGCGCCGCCAGAACGTCGCGCCCGAGTTGCGCGACGAGATCGCACCCAAGAACATCCTGATGATCGGCCCGACCGGTATCGGCAAAACTGAAATCGCCCGGCGCCTCGCCAAGCTCGCGCAGGCCCCGTTCGTCAAGGTCGAAGCCTCGCGCTACACCGAAGTCGGCTATGTCGGCCGCGACGTCGAGTCGATGATCCGCGATCTCGCCGAAGTGGCGGTCAAAATGGTTCGCGAGGAGGAGCGCGAGCGGGTCGCGGTCAAAGCCCGCGAAGGTGCCGAGGAGCGGCTGCTCGATATTCTCTACCCGACTCCGCCCGGCAAGACCCGCCGGCCGGCGGTGGTCGAAGCGGGCGGCGATCTGCGGGTCGCCGAGTCGGACTCGCATGGCGAGACCCGCGAGAAGCTCCGCGATCTGCTGCGCCGCGGCTATTTGAACGACCGCGACGTCGATATCGAGGTCTCCGCCCAGGCGATGCCGATGGTCGAGGTGTTCACGCCGCAGGGGATGGAAGACCTCGGCATGAACATGAAGGACCTGTTCAGCCAGATCATGCCGAAGAAGACCCGCCAGCGTAAGGTCAAGGTTCCCGAGGCCCTCGAAATACTCACGCAGGAAGAGGCCGCGCGGCTGGTGGATATGGAAAACGTCGCGCGCGAGGCAGTCCATCGGGCCGAGCAATCCGGTATCGTGTTTATCGACGAGATCGACAAGATCGCCGGACGCGAGTCCACTCACGGCCCCGACGTATCGCGTGAAGGCGTGCAGCGCGACCTGCTGCCGATCGTCGAAGGCTCGACCGTCAATACCAAGTACGGGGCGGTGCGGACCGACCATATCCTGTTCGTGGCTTCGGGCGCTTTTCATACCTCGAAGCCGTCGGACCTGATTCCGGAGTTCCAGGGGCGTTTTCCGATCCGCGTGGAGCTTAAGGCGCTGACCCGCGACGATTTCATCCGCATCCTGACCGAGCCGGAGAACGCGCTGACCAAGCAATACGTCGCGTTGCTGCGGACCGAGAAGGTCGGTCTCAGCTTCACCGACGACGCGGTGGCGGCGCTGGCCGAAATCGCGGCCCAGGTCAACGCCCGTTCGGAGAATATCGGCGCCCGCCGGCTGCATACGGTGCTCGAGCGTCTGCTCGAGGAACTGTCGTTCAGCGCGCCCGAGATGTCCGGGCAGGAACAGCGCGTCGACGCCGCGTATGTGCATCAACGCCTCGACCCGATTCTGAAAAACGAAGACCTGTCCCGGTATATCCTTTAGCTTCGTGCAAGCCGGTTGGGACCTGCCACGCTGGGCCAGCGGATTGCATCGCGGGCGGCGGGCGGGCATCTTGGCTGAATTATCGAAGGGGACCGGCGGAGCAACTCTTGGAGGATTCCATCGCACGCGCGCGCATCCTGATCGAGGCGCTGCCTTATATCCAGCGCTTTCGTGGGAAAATTTTCGTCATCAAGTATGGCGGTCACGCGATGCTGACGCCCGAGCTTCGTTCTTCCTTCGCCCAGGATATCGTGCTGCTCGATTCGGTCGGGATTAAGCCGGTGGTGGTGCATGGCGGCGGCCCGCAGATTACCGATTTGATCGCGAAGCTGGGTCTGAAATCGAGCTTCGTGCGCGGCATGCGGGTGACCGACGAAGCCACCATGGACGCCGCCGAGATGGTGCTGCAGAAAATCAACAAGGAGATTGCCGCACTGATTTCGCGCCATGGCGGTCGCGCGGTCGGGCTCTCCGGCAAGGACAGCGAGCTTATCGTCTCGCGCCGGATGCGGATGGTGGTCAAGGGGGACGGCGGCGCGGCGGAGCAGATCGATATCGGCCTGGTCGGCGAAGTCGATCGGATAAACCCGGAGGTGCTGAGGGCGCTCGAGAGTACCGGCTTTATTCCAGTGATCGCGCCGGTCGGCAGTGGACGCGACGGCCAGACCTATAATATCAATGCGGATGTGGCGGCGGGTCAGATCGCCGGCGCTCTCAAGGCCGAAAAGCTCATCCTGCTCACCGACGTGGAAGGCGTGAAAGACGAAAACAGCCAGCTCATCTCGATTCTCGACGCATCTCGCGCGCGCGTCATGATCGAGAGCGGCGCCATCGGCGAGGGGATGATCCCCAAGGTTGAATGCTGTATCGATGCGCTGCAGGCGGGCGTCGGCAGCACCCACGTAATTGACGGCCGCGTGGCGCATTCGGTGCTGCTCGAAATTCTTACCGACGCCGGCGTCGGCACCGAAGTGAGGCGCCCCCGATGACCCTTCTACGCCGCGCCCGGCCCGCGCGCGCTTAAGGCGCGCCCCTATCGTTCGCCAAATCGACCGCAAACTTCGCCCAAGCGGGGTTGCAATCGCGGCGCGCACTGATCGAAAGTGTGCAGCGCCGCCTCAATTTCATGCCGGCCGCCATGCCGCGCGCAAAGCGGCCCAAGGAGAGGCATCATGAGCAACGCTGAAATCGTCGAACTCGCGCACGCCAATCTGGTCAACAACTACGGCTGCATGCCGCTGGCTTTCGTGCGCGGCAACGGCGCTTACCTCTACGATGCGGACGGCAACCGCTACCTGGATTTTTTCTGTGGGCTGGCGGTCACCAGCCTGGGCCATGGCTATCCGCGGGTGGTCCGCGCGATCAAGGATCAAGCGGAAAAGCTGACCCATGCTTCCAACGTGTTCCACACCGAGCCGATGGCGCGGCTGGCAGCGCGAATCGGCCATGCATTTGGTGACGGCCGGATTTTTTTCGGCAATTCAGGCGCCGAGGCCAATGAGGCCGCGCTCAAGCTGGCGCGCCGCTGGGGCCATGCCAACGGCGGACGATTCGAGATCATTTCTACCCTGGGCTCGTTCCATGGCCGCACCTTCGGCACCTTGAGCGCAACTGGTCAGGAAAAGTACCACGAGGGCTTTCAGCCGCTGGTGCCGGGCTTCAAATTGGTGCCCTACGACGACGTTGCGGCGATCGAGCGAGCGATCGACGGCAAAACCGCCGCTATCATAGTCGAGCCGATCCAGGGCGAGGGCGGCGTGGTAACGCCACGCACCGACTACCTGGCGCGCCTGCGCGAGGTCTGCGATCGCGCCAAGCTCCTGCTGATCGTCGACGAAGTGCAGACCGGAATGGGCCGCACGGGCAAACTTTTCGGCTATCAGCATTGCGGAATCAAGCCTGATATCATCACACTTGCCAAAGCGTTGGGCGGCGGCCTGCCGATTGGCGCGATGGTGGCGCGGCCGGAAATCGGCGCTCTCCTGACCCCCGGAACACACGGCTCGACCTTCGGCGGGAACCCGATCGCCTGCGCCGCGGCGCTCGCTGTCTTCGACGCGCTGGAACAGGACGGGGTTATCGCTAACGCCGCGGAGGTTGGCGGTTACCTGATCAAGCGCCTGCGCGAGATCGCCCGGGAATGTCCCGACGTGCGCGAAGTTCGCGGTGCGGGGATGATTATCGGGGTCGTGCTCAAGCATCCGGCCAAAGGCGTGGTCGAGGCCTGCTTTCGCGAGCGCCTGGTGGTCAACGGCACCGCCGACACCGTTCTGAGACTGCTCCCGCCTTTGACCCTGACACGCGAGGAAGCGGACACCGGCCTCGAGATTATCGAGCGGGCCTTGCGCGGCGCGGCCGGCACCGCCGGGGCATGATCGCGCCTTCGAATCGGCTACTATGGAGTGAGTGCGAAGCGTGGCATCGATGAAGCGTGATTTTCTGGAATTAGGGTCGCTTTCCGAGCCGGAACTCGACGGCTTGCTGCGGCTTGCCGGGCGGCTCAAGCGCGAGCTCAAAAACGGCCTCGAGCACCCTTATCTGCGTGGCCGGACCTTGGCGATGATCTTCCAGAAACCGTCGCTGCGCACCCGGCTTACGTTCGAAACCGGGATGGCGCAGCTTGGCGGCCACGCGATTTACCTTGCGCCGCAGGATATCGGGATTGGCGAACGCGAATCGGTCAAAGACGTCGCACGTAACCTGTCGCGCTGGGTCGATTTGATCATGATTCGCACGTTTTCACACGTTACTTGCATCGAATTGGCGCGCGAAGCGTCAGTACCGGTGATTAACGGGCTGACCGATTTGCTCCATCCCTGCCAGTTGCTCGCGGACCTGCAAACCCTCAACGAGCGCTATGGCGATTTGCGCAAGCTTCGGATTGCGTTCGTTGGCGACGGCTTCAATCTGGCCCAGAGCTGGATCGAGGCGGCCAGCCTGCTTGATTTCGAACTCAGAGTCGCATGCCCGGCCGGCTACGAGCCCGACAAGGCCTTCGTTGCGAGGCTGCGGCGCAAGCCGAACTGCATAATCACCGGCGATCCGGTCGCCGCTGTCAAAGACGCCGACGTGGTCTACACCGATACCTGGACCTCGATGGGCCAGGAACGCGAGGCCGCCGAAAGACGCCGTGATTTCAAGGATTTCCAGGTCAATAGCGCATTGATGCGCAACACCGGCCCAGGTGCGGTGGTGATGCATTGCCTGCCGGCCCATCGCGGTGAAGAGATTACCGACGAAGTGCTCGACGGACCCCAGTCGGTGGTACTGGAGCAGGCCGAAAATCGGCTCCATGCGCAAAAGGCCGTAATGCTGTGGTTGCTGAGGCCCTCGGTGCTCGAGACCGCCGCCGTTGCGACGTCTGGAGGCGCCTAAGCGCACGATGAGCGGCAACGCCATACGTAAGTTGGTGCTGGCCTACTCCGGCGGCCTCGATACCTCGGTAATCCTGCGCTGGATCAAGGACTTTTACGGCTGCGAGGTGATCGCCTATTGCGCCGATGTCGGCCAGGGCGACGAGACCGAGGGCCTCGAAGCGAAAGCCCTCAAAACCGGCGCGAGCAAGCTCTATGTCGAGGATTTGCGCGAGGAATTTGCGCGCGAATTCGTCTTTCCGATGATGCATGCCAACGCCGTTTACGAGGGCTACTACCTGCTCGGCACCTCGATTGCGCGTCCTGTAATCGCGCGTAAGCAAACTGAAATTGCTCTAAGCGAGGGTGCGGATGCGGTAGCTCATGGCGCGACCGGCAAGGGCAACGACCAGGTCCGGTTTGAGCTGACCTTCGCGCGACTGGCCCCACAGCTAACCGTCGTAGCGCCCTGGCGCCATCCGGAATGGCCTTTCACGGGCCGCGCCGACATGATCGCTTATGCCGCGGAGAAGCGGATTCCGGTGCCGGTCACCGCTGAAAAACCGTATTCGATGGACCGTAACCTCGTGCACGTCAGCTACGAAGGGGGCGTCCTGGAGGACCCCTGGCGCGAGCCTTACGAAGATATGTTCCGGCTGACGGTCTCACCGGAGAAAGCGCCGGACCGGCCGGAATACGTGGAAATCGAGTACAACTGCGGCGATCCGGTTGCGATCAATGGTGAATGGCTCTCGCCCGCGCGCTTGATCGAGCGTGCCAACGAACTAGGCGGTCGTCATGGCGTCGGCCGGGTCGATCTGGTTGAAAACCGCTACGTCGGTATCAAATCGCGCGGGGTTTATGAAAGCCCGGGAGCTACAATCCTGACCCATGGCCATCGCGCGGTTGAGCAATTGACGCTCGATCGCGAGGTGATGCATCTTAGGGATGGATTGGTGTCACGTTATGCCGAAATGGTTTACAACGGGCATTGGTTTGCTCCCGAGCGAGAATCGATGCAGGCGCTAATCGATAATGCTCAAAAGAGCGTAAGTGGCGTGGCACGTCTGAAGCTTTATAAGGGCGGGGTATGGATTGTCGGGCGTAAATCGGTCAATTCGTTGTATGATCCGGCGATCGCGAGTTTCGAGGAAGCGGGGGGGTATCGGCAGACCGATGCCGAGGGATTTATCCGGCTCGGCGGCTTGAGGCTCAAAGCGCTCGCGCGAGTCGAGGCGCGTCGGCACGGAGAAAAGGACTGAAGGACGCTCGATTTTGGGCAAGGTGATTCAATTCAGACCGCCGCGCCCGGCTCCCAAGTTGGTCCCGCGCGCGCGCATGGGCGAATGCCCGAAGTGCGGTCACAAAAAAGACGTGCACGTGATGCATCCGAATGGGGTGCTCACCTGCGCGGCGCGGGGATGCCTGTGCCGCACCGCCCCTGTCCGTTAAGCGCCGGTCCTCTCCCGGGCTGCGACGTGCCGATTCGGCTCGGCTCTATCCAAATTGCGGGATCACCCGCGTTGCGAAGCGTTCCATCGAGCGCATCAACTCCGCCTGCGGCAAGCCACCGAGGTCCATATACACCCAAAAATGACCGATCCCGTACTCTTCCTGAAGCATCGCCACCCGCTCGACGCATTGCGACGGATCGCCGCATAGCACCTGGTTGGGGTACATCTGCTCCCAGGTGACCCGCCTCAACGCCTCGCCGGAGCGCCGCCATGACTGGTACTGGCTGCTGGTAAACTCGCCGGGGTTGATCAGATCGCCGACGAAATGCAGATAGCGCATATAGTGCGCTTCCCATTTGCTCGCCGCGAGGTCCGGGGTTTCGTCAACGAAGGTGTGATAGCCCGAAACGATCTCGACACTGTCCGGCGAATAGCCGCTGCGGGCCAGCGTATCTCGATATAGCTGGACATTTGCCTTCAAAGTGCTCTGCGACTGGAAGAACGGCGCCAGCATGATCGAATGGCCGCGCTCGCCGGCCGCGACAAACGATTCCGGGGAAATCGCGGCCGCCATATAGATCGGCGGGGCCGGACGCTGCACCGGACGCGGCAGAATCGAGACATCGTGTGCTTTGTAGAACTTGCCCTCATAGGAGAAAGTCGGTTCGCGCCAGGCCTGCTCGATAATCTCGAGGCTTTCGTTGAAGCGATCGCGGCTCTCGGTCATCGACTGATTGAAGCCGTCGTAGGTATGCTTGATGAAGCCGCGGCCGACTCCGAAATCCAGCCGTCCGCCGCTCAGCAGGTCGACCAACGCGTAATCTTCCGCCAGCCGGATCGGGTCGTGATGCGGCAGCAGTGCAATCGCGGTACCGATGCGGAGTTTCTTGGTGCGCTGGGCGATTCCGGCAGCGATAATTTGCGGGGCAGGGCAGATGTAGCGGCAGAAATGGTGCTCGCCGATCCAAATCGAGTCGAAACCGAGGTCTTCGGCGTAGCTCACTTCTTCGAAGAAGTTCTTGTAGTACTGCTCCTCGGAGCAATCCTCGGCGTAATGGTCGAACAGGGTCAAAAGGCCGAATTTCACCGCGTTACCTCCCCATCTTCGAGCGAAACCTCTCTCCTATAGTGCTCCGCTGCTCGAGAGTGCGCGAATCTCGGCATCGCTGAAATCGAATTCCGCCAGCACTTCGCGATTGTGCTCGCCCAAACGCGGCGCGCCGCGCTCGAAGGCGGTTGCGCGGTTATGGCCATCGGTGGCGACCGACACCGGGTAGAGCAGGTCGCGCCCTATCTCCGGATGAGCAATCGCCTGAAAGGTTCCACGCGCGATGAAGTGCGGGTCGCTGATATTCTCTTCGGGGAAACGTACGCTGGCCCATAGCAGGCCCTTGACCTGCGAGCGATGGAAGACCTCTTCGGCCGTCAGTGCGGCGCACAGACGGTCGATCATCTCGCTCAGGTGAGCCCCCGCCTTCGAAGGCGAATGCTCGGCCATCTCCTTGTACTCGGCGGAGTCGAGGTCGTGCGCCACGCCGGCTTCGTTGAGCATCTCGCCGATTACGCGTCGCTCACGGCCACCCCAGAACATGAAAGCCTTAACATAGCGCCCGTCCTTGGTGCGGCGCAGCCATGGCCGGCTGCGGCTCTCGGCCGCATGGCGTCCGGTCTGCCGGTGAACCAGCGCGTGGTTGTAGATGTAAGTTGGCAGCGCCACTTCGGTGCAGGTGCTGACCGCCTCGTGAATCGACAAATCGATCAGGTCGCCCTCGCCGGTAAGTTCGCGAAAGTTGAGCGCGGCAGTGATTGCGATCACCGTGTACTCGCACGCGATGTGGTAGGCCTGCCACATCGCAGGCGCAATTGGCGGAGTATCGTAGACGCCGCCGGGACCAGGATCGTAGCCGCACGAATCCATCACGCCGCCCATCGCAAGCTGTGTCAGGTTAGTCATTTTGAGGTCGCGGTAGGGACCTTCCAGCCCGAAGGGGGTGAGCGTGCACACGATCAGCCGCGGATTCGACGCCCGCGCCTCGCGATAGAGCTCGAGGCGTTGCGCAACGTCGGCGGCTTCGCCCGAATCGAGAATCACGTCAGCCTTCTGCGCGAGACGCTTCAGCGCTTCGCGCGCGGCCGCGTGCCCGCTCTCGAGGCTCAGGCTGAGCTTGCCGAGGTTGTAGCGCGAGAAGCAGAGACTGTGCGCGGCATCCGGATCAGGCGTGGTGTACGGGCCAAGCCGGCGCGAATTCGACCCTTGCCTGCCTTCGAGCCTGATCACCCGGGCGCCGAGCGCGGCAAGCAGCAGTCCGGCGAACTCACCGCGCTCGTCCCCGGTCTCGATCACGGTATTGCCGGCCAGCGCGGAACTAAGAATCGCTGCGGTATTCAAATGATCCAGTCCTCTCTAAGCGAAGCGATCTCTTCGGGCTTAAGCCCGAGAATCTCGCCGTAGACGTAATCGCAATCCTCGCCCATCATCGGTGCGCCGCGGCCCGGCAATCCGCCTACGTCAACGTGCATACGTTCGAACTTTGCGGGGAATCCCTCGATTGGCCAGGTTCCGATTTCGCTATGCGGCACGGGTACGAAATAGCCGCGGGCCTTGAGCTGCGCGTCATGATCGAAACGATCCGCCGCGTTCTGCACCGCAGCGGCGGGAATTCCGCGCCGCTGCAGGCGATCCATCAGCTCGTAGCGATCGTGCTCGCGGGTAACTGTCGCTATCAGACTATCGAGTTCATCCTCGTTGGCTTTGCGGGCGGCGGCGTTGGTGAAGCGCGCGTCATGAGCCCACTGAGACGAACCGATTTCACTCACCAGGGCTTGCCATTGAGCGTCGTTCTGCACCGCGATAGCGATCCACTGGTCGTCGCCGTGGCACGGATACGCGCCATGCGGGGCCCATTCCGCCACGGGCATGCGATTGCCATGACGAACGGTCGGCTTACCCGTAAGTTGCGCTTCGAGCGAGGCTGTACCGGAGACCATCAGGCCAGTTTCGGTTTGCGAGAGGTCGATGTAGCAACCCTCGCCGGTGCGCCGCCGCCGCAGCAACGCCGCCAGCACGGCGATGGCCCCGTAGTAGCCGGTCGAATGGTCGAGATACGAATAGCCCCATCCGGCGGGAGGCATCGGATCAGGCAATCCCGACATATGGGTCAGACCTGACAGCGCCTGGGCAGTCGGTCCGACGCTCAGGTAGGCGTTATACGTTCCCGATTTTCCCATCCCGGTGATTTGCACATAAATGAGTGCGGGATTGACCTGGCGCAGGGCCTCGTAGCCGAGCCCCCAACCTTCCATCTGGTTGGGGCTGTAGTTTTCACACAGCACTGACGACTTGGCGATCAGACGCCTGAACAGGTCCTGGCCCTGCGGCAGATTCAGATTGAGCGTCACGCCGTACTTGCCGGGATTTATGTTGTTAAAGAGCCCGCTGCGGTTGAGGCTCTCGGGATCACCGCCGTCAACCTTCGGCCGCACCGCGCGCAGCATGTCGAGCGCGCGTTGATCGTGCCATTCGACCCGGATCACCTCGGCGCCCATCGTAGCCAGCAGACGCGTGGCATTGGGTCCCGCGACGATCTTGGTCAAGTCTATCACCCGGACGCCTTCGAGCGGCCGGCGTTTCGTCAACCCATCATGTCCCATTGTGTTTTAACTCATCCCTCGGATTTCTTCGGATCGGCGCGGCACTGCCGCGGACTCTCGCCGCGCTCAACGCATTGCCACCGCCGGATCGCGCAAACGCGGAAGTTGAAACCATACGTCGTCGCAGGCCTCGCGCTCGTCGGTCTCGAGCGTAAGCTCGGTTGCAGGCAGTGACTGATGCAACTGGGCGGCCGAGGTCGCCCCGACAATCGCCGATGTTATGTCAGGCTGCGCCAGCACCCAGGTAACCGCCACCTGCGTGAGTTGCTTGCCGCGACTCGCGAAGAACTCCTGCAAATGCGCGACCGCCGCGAACTGTTCCTCCTGCCAGTAGCGCTTGTGGTAGACGGACTGCGTGCGGCCGGAGAGAAACCCGAAGCGGGTTTCAGGCGCGGGCGCCGTACTCGGCGACTTGTACTTGCCGGTGAGGAAGCCGCCGGCGAGGGGATTGTAGGCGATGACCCCGACGCCGTTATGATGACAGAGCGGCAGCAATTCATTCTCGATCTCGCGGAACAGCATGTTGTAACGCGGCTGCACACAGTCGAAACGGGCCAGTCCGTGAAGCTCACTGATCGATAGCGCGGTCGCCAGCAGCCAAGCCTTGAAATTCGAGCATCCGAGGTAGCGGACCTTGCCCTGATGCACCAGATCATCGTAAGCCCGCAGGGTCTCATCGAGCGGCGTGTCAGGATCGGGAGCGTGCGCCTGGTAGAGGTCGATGTAATCGGTTTGCAAACGCCGCAGGCTGGCCTCGACCGCGTCGAAGATGTGTTTGCGCGATAGCCCGCGATCGTTGGGCCCGGCTCCCATCGGCACCCAGCATTTGGTTGCGAGCACGATCTGGTCGCGGCGGCCCTTGAGCCAGTTGCCGACGATCGTCTCGGTGCGTCCCACCGTGCCGAGATTGCCGCCCATCGGATAGCCGTCGGCGGTGTCGAAAAAATCGACGCCATGCTCGAACGCCGCGTCCATGATCGCGAAGCTGGTCGGCTCGTCGCACTGCTGCCCGAAGGTCATCGTGCCGAGGCAGATTTCTGACACCTTGAGGCCGGTGCGCCCCATTCGCCTGGTCTTCATACGCAATCCCTCGGCTCGCGCTTAAATGACGCCCTGCTCCTTCAGTTGACGGAGATCATCGTCGGAGAAGCGCAGCATGCTGTTGTAAACTTCGCGGTTATGCTGTCCTAGCAGCGGCGCGCTCTTCACTTCGACCGGTGAATCTTCCAGCCGCACCGGACATCCCGGCATCGTGAATTCGCCGCGCACCGGATGATCCACGGTGACTATCATGCCGCGTTCGCGCAGGTGCGGATCATTGAGCAACTCGACGCTGTCGAGTACCGCGCCGCAAGGCACCCCGACCTCGCCCATGATCTTCATCACTTCCTGCTTGGAACGCTGGCCGGTCCAGCCCTCGATAATACCGGTCAATTCCTCGACATTTTCGCGGCGTTGCTTGCGGTCGGTGAAGCGCGGATCGTCGGCCACTTCCGGCCGCCCGATAATCTTGAACAGCGTGTGCCACATCTCCTGATTGGAACAGTAGAGGTAGACGTAGTCGTTGGGGCCACCCGGCGCGCATTTGAAAATATCGCCGACCGGTCCGGCGCCGAGCCGGTTGCCCACGCGCGGGGTCGGCTTGTGAGTCAGATAAGTGCCCATCATCGGCACCCGAACGAAATTGAGCACCGCCTCCTGCATCGCGACTTCGACCTTCTGGCCTTTGCCGGTGCGCTCGCGCTGATAGAGCGCGGCGAGGATCCCGCAGGCCGCGTGCACGCCAGTGCCGGTATCGCCTATCGTCGGGCCGGGCTTGAGCGGCGGCGAGCCGGGAAAGCCGGTCAGGGACATTGCGCCGCCGCTGGCCTGCGCGATCATGTCGAAGCTCTTGTAGGGGCTGTAAGGACCGAAAGTGCCGAAGCCCTTGACCGTCAGGTAGATCACGCGCGGATTGATTTCGCGCAGACGCTCATAACCAAAGCCGAAGCTTTCCATCGTGCCGAGCGTGTAATTTTCGCTGACGATATCGACCCGTTTGACCAGATCAGCGAAA
>DATEGX010000102.1:0-25049 GCA_035279875.1 Binataceae bacterium (SeqCode) | reverse complement strand
TCGCAGCGACTCGGCCGGCTGCCAACGCGCCCGGCGCGGCGGCGCTACGGGGCGGTGCTGGTCGCGCCCACGGCTTACGCCCGCGGACTCGAATTCGACATCGTGATGGTGCCCGGGCTGGCCGAGCGCGTTTTCCCGAAGAAGCTGACCGAGGACCCGCTGCTGCCCGACGCAATCCGCCGTCAGCTCAGCGAAGCGCTGCCGCAACAGGGCGAACGCGTCGCGGCAGAACGGCTGGCGCTCAGGCTCGCCGCGGGATGCGCCCGGCGCCGCGTGATGTTTTCCTATCCGCGGGTCGACCTCGACCAGGGACGCCCGCGGGTGCCGTCGTTCTACGCGCTCGAAGTTCTGCGCGCCGCCGAGGGTCGTTTGCCGGGCTTCGATGAACTCGCCAGGCGGGCGGCGGGTGACCGGGTCACACGGCTCGGATGGCCGACGCCCGAACGGCCCGCCGATGCAATCGACGACGTCGAGTTCGACCTTGCGGTGCTCGATCGGCTGATCGACGCCGACCCGGAAACCACGATCGGCGCGGCCCATTACCTGCTCGGCGCCAATCCTCATCTGGGCCGCGCGTTGCGCACCCGCGGGCGCCGCTGGATCCGCAAATGGACCGCCAACGACGGGATGGCGGAGCCGAGCCCGGAGCATCTGGCCGCCCTGGCGCGTCATCAATTGGCAAAACGCTCGTATTCACCGACCGCGCTGCAGAACTACGCCGCCTGCCCGTACCGGTTTTTCCTGCAAGCGATAGTGCGGCTCGCCCCGCGCGACGAGATCGCACCGATCGAGGTAATCGATCCATTGACCCGTGGCGCGCTGTTTCATCGGGTGCAGTTCGAGACCCTGAGCGCGCTGCGCGAAATGCGCCTGCTGCCGGTTACGCCTGCCAACCTGGAAGCAGCGTGGGCGGTGCTCGAGGAAAAGCTCGCAGGTATCGCAGCAGCCGAACGAGACAAGCTCGCGCCCGCGATCGATCGGGTGTGGCAGGACGGGATCGAGTCGATTCGCGCCGATCTGCGCGAATGGATGCGCCGGATGGCAACCGAAGCTCACGGCTATCGCCCTGAACGCTTCGAGCTGGCCTTCGGCCTCGTCGATCGTGACCAGGCGGATCCGGCCAGTATCGCCGCGCCAGTGCCGCTCACGATGGGAATCAACTTGCGCGGTTCGATCGATCTGATTGAGCGCGGACCCGACGGAACCTTGCGCGTAACCGATCACAAGACCGGCAAGGTGCGCGCGGAAAAGAATCTGGTGATCGGCGGCGGCAAGACGCTTCAGCCGGTGCTCTACGCGCTCGCCGCCGAGCGGATTCTGGCCGAGCCGGTCTCGGCCGGCCGGCTTTACTATTGCACGGCTGCAGGCGGTTACGAGGAGCGGGTGACCGCGCTCGACACCTCCGCGCGCGCGGCAATCACCGAACTTGCCAAAATCGTCGGCGGCGCGCTCGGCGAGGGTTTTATGCCGGCCTCGCCGGCCGAGCGCGAATGCAAGTTCTGTGATTACCGCCGGCTGTGCGGCCCATACGAAGAGACCCGCGTACAGCGCAAGCTCGAAACCGGCGGGACCAAGGCGCGGCTGGCCGGCCTGGCGGCGCTGCGGGCGATGCGATGAGCGCGGCGCCGAGACCGGGTGATGCGCCGCAGCCGGTTGCCGATCAGCGGGTGCGGGATCGGATTCGCAACGACCTCGACACGACGCTGATAATCGAAGCCGCGGCCGGAACCGGAAAGACCACGGCGCTAATCAATCGGATTATCTCGGTGCTCGCGGCAGGTGCGGCGACGCTCGATCAGATAGTCGCGGTGACCTTCACCGAAAAAGCCGCCGGCGAGCTCAAGCTTCGCCTGCGCGCCGAGATCGAGCGGGCCCGGCATGACCGGGTGCGGTTCGACGCCGCGGCGCGGGAATCGCTGACCGCCGCGCTTCCGCGCCTCGAAGAGGCGCGCATCGGGACGATCCATTCGTTTTGTGCCGACCTGCTGCGCGAGCGGCCGGTCGAGGCGGGCGTCGATCCGATGTTCGAAGTGGCGCCGGAAGACGTCTCCGGCGCGCTATTCGAGGCCGCATTCGAGCGCTGGTTTCAAGCTGTTTTGGCCAATCCCGGCGAGGGCGTTCGTCGCGTACTGCGCCGCCGCGAGCTGGCCGATCGCGAGGGCCCGCGCCCGATCTTGCGCGCCGCCGCTGAAGCGCTCAACGAATGGCGCGACTTCGATTGTCCGTGGCGGCACGAAAGCTTCGAACGCGATCGCGCGATCGACAGTCTGATTAGCGAGATTATCAGCTTGGCCGGGCTCGCGGCCGCGCGCGAGGAGCCCGACGATTGGCTCGGGCGCGCGCTCGAAAATATCGCGCGGCCGGTGCTCGAGGCGACGCGGCTGGAAGATGTGCGCGGACGCGATTACGACGCACTCGAGGACACTTTGCTGCGGCTGCTGCGCGGCAACCAACGCCATTGGGGATGGAAGGGCAGGGGCGAGCGCTTCGCTGAACTGCCGCGCGCCGAAGTGTTTGCGCGACGCTCAGCGCTGCATGAACGCCTGGTCGAATTTCGCAGCCTGGCGGGCGCCAACCTGGCGCCGCTTTTACACGACGAGATCTGGCCGGTGATCGAATACTGCAGCGACCTCAAACGCCGCGCCGGCCGTCTCGATTTTCTCGATCTGCTGTTTACCGCCCGCGCGCTGGTGCGCAACAACCGCTCGGTGCGGGCCGAATTGCAACGCCGCTTCACGCATATATTTATCGACGAATTTCAGGACACCGATCCGCTGCAGGCCGAGATTCTGCTGCTGCTAGCCGCCGGCGATCCGGCCGAGAACGATTGGCGGCGAGCGATCCCCAAACCGGGGAAGTTGTTTATCGTCGGCGATCCGAAGCAGTCAATTTACCGTTTCCGGCGCGCCGACGTCGCGCTCTATCAAAACGTCAAACGGCGGCTGCTGGAGGGCGGCGCGCAACTCGAGCATCTGACGGCGAGCTTCCGCGCGACCCCGGAAATTCAGCAAATGGTCAACGCAGCGTTCGCACCGCTTATGAGCTCCGAAACGGAAACTCAGCCGGCTTACGCCGCGCTCGAGCCGTTCCGCTCCGGCTATGCTGAGCAGCCGAGCGTTGTGGTGCTGCCGGTGGCCAACCCTTACAACCGCTACGATCGGATCACCGACGCGCAACTCGACCTCTCACTGCCGGACACCACCGCCGCCTTCCTCGCCTGGCTCGTGGGTAAAAGCGGATGGACGGTGACCGAGCGCGACGATCCCGAGCAGCGGATAGCGATCCGCCCGCGGCACATCTGCATTCTTTTCCGGCGGCTCAACGCCTATGGCCGCGACGTCACGCGGCCTTACGTCAGGGCGCTGGAGGCGCGCCATATTCCGCACGTACTGGTGCGCGGCGGCTCGTTCAACGAGCGCGAGGAAGTCGAGGCAATCCGCAACGCGCTGGCGGCGATCGAACGTCCCGACGATGAGCTATGCGTCTACGCGACGCTGCGCGGTCCGCTGTTCGGCTTCGCCGACGGCACGCTGCTCCGGTTTCGCGAAACCCACGGCAGCCTGCATCCGTTCCGCAAGTTGGCGGAAGACCTGCCTGGCGAATTGCACGAGGTCGGCGATGCGCTCGAGATCCTGCGCCGGCTCCATCGCGGCCGTAATCGCCGGCCGATCGCGGAAACGATCGCAGGCTTGCTCGCGGCCACCCGGGCCCAGGCGGCAATCGCAATCTGGCCGACCGGCGAGCAGGCGCTGGCCAACCTGATGCGCCTGATGGATATGGCCCGCCGTTACGAAGCCAACAGCGGCGCAACCTCGCTGCGCGGCTTTGTCGACGAACTCGAGGCGCGCGCCGAACGCGAGCAGGCAGGCGACGCGCCGGTGGTCGAGGAGGGCACCGAAGGCGTCCGCATCATGACTGTGCATAGCGCCAAGGGGCTCGAATTTCCGATCGTCGTAATGGCCGACATCACCTGCAACGAAGCGCCGCGCGAGGCTCGCCGCTACGTCGATCCGGTGCTTCGGCTGTGCGCCCAGACGCTCGCGGGATGTGCCCCGCGCGACCTGCTCGAGCATGGCGAGGAAGAACTCCGCCGCGAGCACGAGGAAGCGGTCCGGGTGCTCTACGTCGCTGCCACCCGTGCGCGCGATCTGGTGGTTGTGCCCGCGGTCGGCGACGAGCGCTATGAGGGATGGCTCGGCAGCCTCAATCCCGTAGTCTATCCGGCTCCGCGCGAGGCTCGTATGCCGCTCGAGCGCCGGCCACCGGGATGCCCCGAGTTTCGCTCGCCGCTGGCCGGTAATCGCCCGGTGACCGTGTCCTCGAATGGCAGGGGCGTCGCGCCGGGAGCGCATCGGCCGGAAGCCGGCACGCATCGCGTGGTATGGTGGGATCCGGCGACCCTCGAGCTCGACGTGCGCGAGTCGATGGGATTGCGGCAGATGAGACTATTGCAGGCGGACGAATCGGCCGAGCGCTCCGCGCGCGGGCGAGAAGACTATGAACGATGGCGCGCAGGGCGCGCGGCGATGCTGGAGAGGGGCAAATCGCCCACTCTCAAGCTCGCGGTTGTGACCGCCCTGTCCGCCTTGCCGGCCGCGGTTGAACTGCCGGAGGCGGCGGAAATCGAGGTGGTAGAAGTCACGCGATCCGCCTGGCGCCCGCACGGGCAGCGTTTCGGCACGCTGGTGCATGCTACGCTGTCGCGAGTTTCGCTTGATGCCGTGGAGGAAGAGATCCGCGATACCGTCGAGTTCTTTGCGCGAACTCTTGGTGCGGGCGCGGACGAGGGTGCGGCGGCAATCGAGGCCGTGATGAATGCGCTGAGATCGCCGGTCTGGCGCGAGGCCCGCGAGGCCGACGAAGTGCGCCGGGAAACGGCGCTGGCAGTCATGCTCGAGGATGGGACCCTGGCCGAGGGTGTCGCCGACCTCGCCTTTGTCAGCCGCGATGCCGTCCCGCAATGGGTCGTGGTGGATTTCAAGACCGACCTCGATATCCGCGGGCGGCTCGCCGAGTATCGTACCCAATTGGCGCTCTACCTGCGTGCGATTCGGCGCGCCAGCGGGCTTCCGGCCCGGGCGATTTTGCTTTGGATCTAGCCGGTGACGGGTCGACCAGCCTGGGGGCCGCGGGATATGATCTCGATCGTTGGCGCGCAGACGGTGTGCGTAATCCTGAAAGCGCGCGGCGGCCAGGAGGTGCGAGATTGGCGTCGGAGGTGAACCGTACCCTGCTCGTGGTGGGCTATGGTTCTTTGCTGAGTGGATACGGCCTGATGGCCCATCGCCGCGGCGGCGGCAGCAAGCTGATCGCGCGTGACGCTTTCCCGGTGGTCTTGCACAACGCGCGCCGGGGTTTGGCCAAACCGTCGAGTCATGGGGATTATCTCGCGATGGATCTGGAGCCCGCCGATCCGGCGAAGCCGATCGTGGCCGACACCCGAGCGGACGGAGATGGGGGCGGTATCGGTGCGCTGGGCCTCGAATTCGATCGCGAATGGGCTGCGCGCCTTTCGCGCCGCGAAGAATACGAACCTGCGAAGTTCCTGGAGTTGCTTGATTTGGCCGATCGCGCTCATCGACCCTTGGGCGAGTTCCTGCTGGAAATCGCCGAGCGTACCCGTTTCAACCTGCTCGCTTACCGAGGCGCGCTACGCATGATGCTCGGCTACACTTCGCATGGCTACATTTTTCACCCTGTACCATTTAGCGACGGTCGCGTAGGAATCGCCGCAATCGGTTCCGGTTTCGACGGCAGCGGTGATCCGGCCGTTCGATCCAAGCGCAACGAGTTCGGCATGGACCGCTTGCTTCGCATCCACGAGGCTTTGAAGGTAACCGCGCTCGACCTCGATCATGACGGCCAGGTCGGCTACTTTGTCGAATGCGTGCTCGGCGGTGCCCACGGGCTGGCAATCGAGGACCTGGTCGAAGGCTTGCGGGTCGGGGAGGAACCCGGCGACAAGCTGGCCTGTCGCGTGGCTGACGCCTTGCCACTCGAACATCATCTCTTTCTGCAGGCGACCTCCCTCGACGAGCTACGCTATCGCCGAGCTTTCGCAGGGGTGCCGCGGCCGGCGGTGCAGGCGCTGTTTCCGTAAGAGCCTTCAACGTGAACGCTGGCTTTTCGATTCATGTGGCGAAAGAGAACCTGAAGTTCTCGGCCGCGCATTTTATTGCCTATCCGGGTTTCCGCGAGCCGCTGCATGGCCATAATTACCAGGTCGGCGTGAGGGTCGAGGGCAGGCTCGCGGCGAACGGTTACGTGCTCGACTTCGGCCTGATCAAGCGCCTAACCAAGGAGATCGTGGACCGGCTAGACGAACATACGATCGTACCCACGCTGAGCGATTGTCTCGAAATCCGACATCAGGACGGACAAGTGAGTGTCGTCTATGAGCGGGACAGCTTCGTCTTTCCTGCCGCCGACGTTGCCCTCCTGCCAATAATGCATAGTTCGGCGGAAGAACTCGCACGCTTTATCTGGACCGAACTGCACGGCGCATTGAGCGAACGGAACGCGTTGTCGGAAGTCATGGCGATGGAGGTCTCGGTTGCCGAAGGGCCGGGACAGGCCGCGATTTATAGGCAGCAATTGTCTTAGTACTAAGTAGTCTTTCCGCCCGATCTAATCCAATCTTCCTGTACCATCCTGACAGGGCGCGATTAGAATTCATTCCGCGTCATGTTTCGTTTGGTGACAATCGCGATTTATCCGCTTGGCTCCGTCGCGGAGGCGGGCCAGCCAAAACTGACGATTAGCTGCGTCTTGTTCGGCAGGGGGAATCCTGACTATGCAATCTCAGCTTAGGACGGCAGAGAGCGCGTTCCATTCGATCCCGGAACACACGCTCATCGGCGAGCATCCGAGCATTGTCAGGGTGCGCGCTCTGATCGAGCGGCTCGCGGCAACCGATGCGACAGTGCTTATCACCGGCGAAAGCGGCAGCGGAAAAGAAGTGGTCGCGCGTGAGATTCACCTGTTCTCGCCCCGTTCGGATCGGAGCTTCGTGCCGATCAACTGCGCTGCGATTCCGCAGGAACTGCTCGAATCCGAACTGTTTGGCCATGAACGCGGAGCCTTCACCGGCGCGGCTGGTCAGCGCCACGGGCTCTTCTGTATGGCCGACCGCGGTACGATTTTCCTCGACGAGATCGGCGAGATGCCGCTCCAGCTTCAGGCCAAGCTGTTGCGCGTGCTGGAGGACGGGATCGTGCGCGCGGTCGGCTCGGACCGCTCGACCACCGTCGATGCCCGCGTGATTGCCGCCAGCAACTCCGATTTGCTGGGCGCGGTCAAGAAGGGCAAGTTCCGTGAAGACTTGTTCTACCGGCTTCAGGTGGTGCCAATCGTGATGCCGCCGCTGCGCGAGCGGCGCTCTGACATCCCGTTGCTGGTCGACCATTTCCTCGAACGGATTCGCGAGCGCCACCCGGGTCGCCATTGGATGGTCACCCAGGAAGCGATGGTTCATTTGTGGTCATACGATTGGCCTGGAAATGTCCGCGAACTGGAAAACTTGCTCGAAAGGCTGGTTATTCTGTGCGAAGAGTCGATTATCGACGTGCCGTCACTACCGCCCAACCTGGTCAGCACGAGCGGGATCTCCGAGGTGAACATTCCGACCACGATAGGCGAGGGCGGGGTCAACCTTAACTCGCTGGTACGCGAACTCGAAGGTCGGATGATCAACGAAGCTCTGAAGCAGACCAGCGGCAACAAGCAGGCAGCGGCGCGGCTGCTCGGCCTCAAGCGTACAACCTTTTCCGCCAAGCTGCGCCGTTGCGGGGTGATCGCGCCCGCGGGCGGCGACGATAGCTGAGGTATTTCTATGGAGCCGGCCCGGCGGATGCCACAAATCATGGTGGTCGACGACGACCCCGACACGATCTTGATCCTCACCAGGCATCTTCAGCGCGAGGGATTCGAAACGGTCGAGGCCGGCTCAGGCGCCGAATGCCTGCGGATGGTCAAGCTCGATTCCGTCGATGTGATTGTACTGGACCTGATGATGCCCGATATGGACGGTTTCGCGGTGTGTCGCGCGCTCAAGCAGGATCCTGAAACCGCCTCCATCCCGATTATCATGGTGACCGCGCGAGACGATCTTGACGCCCGTGCGGAGGGAATACGCCTGGGGGTCAGCGACTTTATCGCCAAACCAGTGTTCCGCCGGCAACTTGCCAACCGGGTTCGCGCCCAACTCGAGATGCTGGCGGCCACCCGCGTCAACGATTCGACGCTACGCCATTTCGAGCCTCCCGTCCGTAACGGGAGGGCGCCAAGGTAGGGGGACTACGTTTATTCTTTGATTTTCAAGGCTTTCGAGGGGCACGCCGCCACAGTCGCGCGTACTTTGCCGTCGTCGGCACCACTCGGATCGATCACGAACTTGCCGTTCTCGACCTTGAAGACCTGGGGCAGCGTCTTCACGCAGTTTCCGGAATGAATGCAAACGTCCTTATCCCACGTTACTTGAAGTGCCATCGCACGCTACCTCCTACGCCGCCGTCATGACCTCCGGCAGCCTGCGCTAATCTTCTCGCACGGAAAGCCTTCGCTCGACAACCTCTGAAGCCTCTCCGGCACCATCCCGAGGCGCGCGCCGTTGCGCACCTTGGAAGCGGCACTGTGCGTCCGTATAAAGGATTGCATGAAACGTGTGGCAGCCCTGCTCGTTCTCGCCAGCATAGTTCTGTACGGATGCGCCGAAACGCCGCAGCAGCGTGCTCAGCGGATGGAGCCACTGTTGTCTGCCGCCGGTTTTCACATGCATCCGGCGGATACGCCGCGGCGGCAACAGGAATTGACCTCGCTGACGCCGCTTAAGGTTCGCTATTACTTCGGCCACGGCAAGCCCCATTACTGGTACGCCGATCCTTACGTCTGCAATTGCATCTACGTCGGCAACCAGGAAACCTTCGAAAAGTACGAACAACTCAAACTTCAGCAGCAGAATGTCCAGCGCGAGCAGGAAGCAGCCGAAATGAACGAGGACGCGGCCCAGCAGGAGCAAATGGACGTGATGATGTGGCCCGCGGACCCGTTCTTCTATTGATGATGCGCCGGTTTGAGGCCGGCCGCGTCAGGCCGGGCTGCCGAGGTGTCGCTAACTACGCCCCACAAGAGTGCGCTAGGATAGCGGCGGGGCGGCCAGGCCGCCGCGCTCTACTGCCAAACAAGGGGATTCGTCATGGCTGCATGCGGTATTTCCATCTCGACCTTTTCGGGCATCGCCTACCGGGATTTCGTGAATCTCGCCCGCGAGGCCGAGGATGCCGGCTACACCGGCGTATTCGTTCCGGAGGCCAACAACGACGCGCTGATTTGCTGTCACGCGATCGCCAAGGAGACCCGGCGCATCCAGATCGGCACCTGGATCGTCAATATCTATCTGCGCGAGCCGACGCTGTGCGCCGCGGCCGCCGAAATGGTGCAGGACGAATCTGACGGGCGCTTCATCCTGGGGCTCGGCGTGAGTCATCGCCCGGCGCTCGAGGCGCGCGGTATCGATATGGGCAACGCGCGCGACCGGCTGCGCCGCGATACCGATATCATCCGCAAAACCCTGAGCGGCGAGAACGCGATGTTCGGAATGAAATTCCGCCAGCCCAAAAAGCCGCTGCCTATCTACTACGCGGCGCTTGCGCTGGAAACCTCGCGCCTCGGCGGCGAGCTGGCCGACGGCCTGATGCTCTATCTGTGCACGCCGGAGCGGGCCAGGCGCTCGGCCGAGGTGGCGCGCGAGACCGCGCAGAAACACGGCCGCAAGCCTTCGGCGGTCGCGATCACGGTTGGGGTCCCGGTTTTTTTGCATCAGGACCTCAAGCGCGCCTACGCCGCGGCCAAGCGCGGCCTGGCTTTTTACGGCGCACTCCCGTTCTACAACCGGTTGCTCGCGCGAAGCGGCTTCGAGGGCCCTGCCGCCAAGATCATGGAAGCTGCGCAGCGCCACGACGCCGACGGGATGGCCGCCGCACTCAGCGAGCAGATGATCGATGCGCTCGCCCTGGTCGGACCTGAATCGCGATGCCGCGAGCGGCTGGAACAATATCGCGCGGCGGGCGCCGAATTGCCGATCCTCGTACCGAATGCGGTCGAAGAAGACTATTCTGCCGGGGTAAGGCGAGTACTCAAAACCTTTGCCAACTGAAATCGGCCTTCACGGAGGAATCATGGCACGGCTGACACCCGAGGCGGTGAAAATGCTCGCGCAGCAAATGTACGACTATGCAATCCCCGACGATGCGGCCGAAGCAGTGGCGCATATGGTGGGTGCGATGGCGACTTATTCGCGGCGGCTGGATGCGCTGAAGCTCGGCGGACTGCAGCCGCCTTTCGGCTATCCGACGATGATCGCGGAGGCCGAACGTCTTTGGCGCATTGCCAAGTAAATCGCTCGCGCCTTTGCACGGGCGCGTCGCGGCGAGGCTGCGAAAACACCCACGAGGCCGGTCATGTCCAACATAGATGAACTGCTTTCATTCGATGTCACCGGGCTAAGCCAGAAAATCCGCTCGAAGCAGATCTCCCCGGTCGAACTCGCCGAAGCCTATCTCGAGCGTATCGAGAGCACAGATGCCAGGCTCCGCGCCTATATCACGGTTACCGCGGACGTGGCGCGGGCGGCGGCCAAACGGGCGGAACAGGAGATTACCGGCGGGCGATGGCGCGGCGCGTTTCATGGCGTTCCGGTGGCGCTCAAGGACCTTTGCTATACCAAGGATCTCCGCACTACCGGCGGCTCCAGGATCCTCGCCGAGTTCGTTCCGGATTTCGACTGCACGCTATGGACGAGGCTGGCCGAAGCCGGGGCGGTGCTGCTGGGCAAGCTCAACCTGCACGAATTTGCCAGTGGCGCGACCAACACCAATCCGCATTGGGGTATCTGCCGCAATCCGTACAATCTCGAACGGATTCCCGGCGGTTCCAGCGGCGGTTCGGCCGCTGCGATCGTCGCCCGCAGCGCCGCGGCCACGATCGGGACCGATACCGGTGGTTCAATCAGAATTCCGGCGGCTTTTTGCGGCTGCGTCGGGATGAAACAGACCTGGAGCCGGGTCAGCCGATACGGCGTGATGCCGCTGGCGGATTCGCTCGATCATGCCGGGCCGATCACCCGCAGCGTGCGCGACGCCGCGCTGATGCTACAGGTAATCGCGGGGTACGACGTCAATGACGCCACTTCGAGCCTCGAACCCGTGCCGGATTACGCGGCCTCGATCGGCGATGGCATCAAGGGCATGGGGGTCGGGGTTATCAAAGAACTTGCGGGTAGCGCGGGAATCGAAGTCACCCGCTCGTTCGAGGCCGCGCTGCGCCAATTGCGCGATCTCGGCGCTGAAGTCGACGAAGTCTCGATGCCTTCGATTGAACACGCATCGACTATCGCAACTTCGATAACATTTGGTGAAGCAGCGGAGTTTCACGAGCAATGGATGCGCTCGCGGCCGCAGGATTATGGCCTCGACGTGCGCCGGACGCTCGAAGCCGGGCTTTTGACCCCCGCGGCGCATTACGTGCGGGCCCAGCGGGCGCGCGCGGCGGTGATCGCCGAGGCGCTGGCCGCGCTGGACCGTCGCCGGGTGCTGGTCGCCCCAACCGCCGCTATTCCTGCGCCGCGAATCGACATCGGCGGACGAGCGCTGGCGCCGGGCGGCGAAGCGGTGAATATGCTCACGGCCGTGCTGCGCTTCACCGCGCCATTCAATATCACCGGACAACCGGCGCTGGCATTGCCGACCGGGATGTCATCCGACGGGCTCCCGCTCTCGATGCAGATCATCGGCCGGCCGTTCGACGAAGTGGGGGTCTTTCAGGTTGCCGCTGCCTACGAAGACGCCCGCGGCCCACTGCCCGAGCCGAAGCTCTGACCGCTGCGGGGCCACTCGCGGCGGACGCGGCCTGGCGGATTCGCGGCGGTCAGACAAAAGCGTCGCGAACGACCTCGCGAATTTTCCAACGCCGATTGAGGATGAATACTCAACTCTGATCCGTTGAAGCTGCCGGAGGGTTGGTGGTCAGAAGTGCATGCACGCGTACTCGTCGATGACCGCGTTTATCGCTCATTATCGGTGGTTAAGCGAAGCTGAAGCCGGCGGCGCGGCATCGCAACTCTTGCCCGCGGAACGCCAGACACTTGCCGTGATGCGCACTCTGATCGGTGAACTCACGCCAGACGAGCGCGCTGCGTTGTTCGAGCACGCTCACGACGAACCGAATCGTCGCCAGTACGAGCGGGCCTCGCTCAAGCTGCGGCGCGTCCTGCTTGCCGAAGGCGTTCTGCAAGGCTGACCCGCCAATCTTCGATGCTGGCGTATCTCATACGGCGAATCCTGTTCGGCGTAGGCGTCCTGGTCGGCACCTCGATCATCACCTTCGCGATAGCTTTCGTGATTCCCGCTGACCCTGCGGTCACGATGGCCGGGGCCAAGGCCGACCCGCAGACACTGGCGATGATCCGTTCGCAACTCGGACTCGATCAGCCGGTTTACGTGCAGTATGTGCGCTATCTCGATCGCGCTCTGCACGGCGACCTCGGCCGTTCTTATATCCGCCGCGAGAGCGTAACCAGCCTGATTCTCGAGCGCTTTCCCGCAACCCTGGTTCTTGCCCTGTGCGCGATGGGGTTGGCGCTGCTGCTCGGGATTCCGATGGGGATGCTCGCGGCGGCGTATCGCGAACGTGCTCCCGACAACGCGTTGCTGGTTTTGTCTCTCGCCCTGGTCTCGATGCCGGTGTTCTGGCTCGGCACCATTTTCCTCATCGGCGCGACTTTCGCCTTCCGTTCGTTTCCGCTCGGAGGCGACAGCGGCTGGAAGAGCCTGATACTGCCATCGCTGACTTTGGCGCTGGGTTCAGCGGGCTATTATTCGCGAATTCTACATACCAATCTGATCGACGCGATGGATCAGGAATACGTTCGCACTGCCCGAGGCAAAGGCCTCTCGCGCAGCCGCGCGATGCTCAAGCATGCGATGGCCAATGCGATACTGCCGTTGGTCACGCTCGCCGGTCTCGACCTGGCCGGGCTGTTGTCGGGGGTCGTGCTGACCGAAACGGTGTTTGATTGGCCTGGAATCGGGCGGCTGGCCTTCGACGCGATCTTCAACCTCGATATCCCGCTGATTATGGGCACCGTGTTATTCGCCGCGTTTTTGGTGGTCGTGGCGAATCTGGTGGTCGATTTGCTCTACGCATGGCTTGACCCGCGGATTCAGCTCGGCGGTGGCTCGTGACGCGCATGCTCACAGCGTCACGGCTGAATCCGATGGAGGCGGCGGGCGCCTTGATGGTGCTGACGCTCGCGATCGTGGCAATTGCCGCGCCGATCCTCGCCCCTCATGACCCGATCCGGGCAGTAGCGGGCACCTTCGGCGATCCTGGCGCCCCTTCGTGGGCATTTCCGCTCGGGACCGACCAACTCGGTCGCGACGTACTTTCGCGAATCATCTTCGGCGCCCGCATCTCGTTGACCGTCGGGATCGCCGCCATGCTGGTGACGATGGCTATAGGCGTGACAATCGGCCTCTTATCGGGCTTTTTCGGCGGCGCGGTCGATTTCGTCCTGATGCGCTTCACCGACGTGATGCTGACGCTGCCTGCGCTGCTGCTGGCGATGGCTTTCGTAGCGGTGCTGCGGCCGAGCCTGCTCAGTATCCTGATCGTGATCGGTCTGGTCTCCTGGACCGGGGTCGCGCGCGTGGTCCGGGCCGAAACGCTCTCGATGGCGCAGCGCGACTTCGTGATGGCGGCGCGCGCGCTGGGCGCGCCGTCGCGGCGGCTGATTGCGCGCCATGTACTGCCCAATGTCTTGCCGATTATCGTCGTGATGGCGGTGCTTGGAACTTCGGGCACGCTGCTGCTCGACGCGGGACTGAGTTTCCTGAACCTCGGCGTGCCGCCACCGACGCCGAGCTGGGGCCGAATGATCGAGGAAGCCACAACTTACTTCCGCACCGCGCCGTGGCTGGCGATATTTCCGGGGTTGGCAATCTTTTACGCAGCGCTCGGGTTCAACCTGCTGGGCTATGGTTACCTGCGCCGCCGTGGCCGTGATACCAATACGCCAGCGGGCGGCACGTCATGACCCGACCAGGTCAGTCAACGATAGCTTTGGCCACAATCTTGATGGCAATGGCGCTTTACGGCTGTCAGGCCGGGCCGTCCCTACCAGGTTTAGCGCCCGGCTCCATGGTGCTGCATTTGGCCACCCGCGACGACGTCCCGACCCTCGACCCGGTTGCCGGCTACGACACCGCTTCGTGGGGTTTCGAGCAGATGTTGTTCGATACCCTGGTCCGTTACAGCGACTCCGGGGTTGAACTGGTGCCCGACGCCGCGACTAGCTGGGAATCCTCCGCAGACGCGCGGACTTTTACCTTTAATCTGCGCCACGACCTGCGCTTCAGCAACGGGCGTCCGGTTACCAGCGCGGATTTCGCCTATGAAATCGAGCGGGTGCTCGACCCGGCGGACAATTCGCAGGGTATCGAGTACTACCGCGGCATCGTCGGGGCCAGGGAATTCAGCGCCGGCCAGGCCAAATCGGTTAGTGGTATCGAACTTCCGGAACCCTGGACGATCATCTTCCACCTGATCGCTCCCGATCCGATTTTTCTCGACAAAATCGCCATGCCGTTTGCGGCGGCGGTACCGCGCGAAATCGTCGACCGTTACGGCAAGGATTTCTCACGCCATGCGCTCGGCAGCGGCCCATTCATGCTCAAGCAATGGATCGGCGGCCAGCGCATCGTGCTGGTAAAAAATCCCTACTATTTTATCAAGGGGCTGCCGCGTCTTGACGCGGTAGTCGAGCAGATCGGGGTCGATGAGGACCTTGAATGGCTCAAATACGAGACTGGCGAGGTCGATGTCTCGGCGATTCCGCCGGCCGAATTTCCCTACGTTATGAAGACTCCGCGCCTGAAGACGCTGACGCTAAAGCTGGTGACGCTTTCCACCGATTACCTGGGGATGAACTGCCAGATGCCGCCGTTTAACGACGTGCGCGTACGCCGAGCGTTCAACTACGCGATAAATAAGGACAAATTCGTCGCGGTGCTGAATCGGCGGGGCATTCCAGCGCGCGGGATACTGCCGCCTGGTTTGCCTGGCTACGACCCGGCGATCGAGGGCTACCCGTACGACCCGGCCAAGGCCCGCCAACTGCTCGAGCAGGCCGAAATTCCGCGCAATTTCTCGCCTCAATTATGGATACGCGCCGATCAGACCATGATGGTGCTGGCGCAGTCGGTCCAGCAGGACCTCGCCGCGGTCGGGGTTAACGTGGTGCTCAAGGCGGTGGCCTGGCCGCCGCTGCTGGAGGCGATTCGCCAGCCTGACACCGTCCAGCTCGTACTGACTGGGTGGGAGGCCGATTTCCCCGACCCCGAGAATTTTCTCGAGGTGCTCTTTTCGCGCAAGCAATGGGGCGCGAACAACAACTCCTTCTACTATAATCCGCAGGTCGACGCCCTGTTCGCCGAAGCGGCGCCGCTAAGTAACCTCAAGGAGCGCTATCAACTGTACGACCAGGCTCAAAAACTCATCGTCTCTGATGCTCCCTGGGTCTTTCTCTACTATCCGGTCGCTTACGTGATTCGGCAGCCGTGGGTGCACGGCTATGTGCTCAATCCGATGCGGCCGACGCGGCTCGAGAAAGTCT
The DNA here is from genome assembly GCA_035279875.1 of Binataceae bacterium (SeqCode). Taxonomy (GTDB): domain Bacteria; phylum Desulfobacterota; class Binatia; order Binatales; family Binataceae; genus JAMXLL01. Next base: position 9,382 of record DATEGX010000102.1, on the reverse strand, counting down.
GGCTCGCGCCGCATCAGGAGCACCCCTGAGATGCCGGCACGAGGGCTCGTCGCACCGCCATGGGCGTGCGAAGCGCAGACCTTCCTGTCGGCGGCTGACCCGGTGCTCAAGGGTATCGTCGAGCAGGTCGGCGCGCTCGAAATCGGCCATCGGCGAGAGCGCTTTCCGGCGCTGGTGCGCGCGATTATTTTTCAGCAGCTTGCCGGCCGCGCCGCGCTGGCTATCTTCAATCGCTTCGTCGAGATTGTCGGCGGCGGGCGCTTTCCCACGCCTGAACAGGTTATCGCGGCATCCGACGAGAATATGCGCCGGGCAGGGCTATCGCGTGGCAAAATGGCTTACCTGCGCGACCTCGCCGCTCACGTGCGCGACGGCACACTCAACTTCCGGCGCTTTGCCTCGATGGAAGACGAGGAGATAATCGCCGACCTGCTGCGAGTGCGCGGGATCGGCCGCTGGACTGCCGAGATGTTCCTGATGTTCAACCTGCTGCGTCCCGACGTCCTGCCGGTCGACGACCTCGGCTTCCGCAATGCGGTCGGTAAGGCCTACGGAATGGCCAAGCCGCCGACGGCCAAGGAACTCAAGGTTCTCGCTGAACGATGGCGCCCGTATCGCAGTGCGGCGGTCTGGTACTTCTGGCAGAGTACTCGCCTGGTTACGCCCGACGCTCCTGCAAAAGTTCGGACTCCTCGAGCCAAACCCGCAGCCACACGCGGCGCCGTGATTGCCGTGGCGCCGGCCAAGAGCAAGGCCAAGGCGGCAGTGTCCCGGCGTTCGCGCACAATCTCGACCCGTCGCGGAAATTGACGGCTGAAGCGCTTCATGCAGGCAGCATTTACCGTATATGCCGTTTTTGTCGCCCTGGTCCTTCTGGTGGTGATCGTCGTGCTGGTTATCGTCGGAGTGACCGCATTGGTCAGGATGGTCCGCCGGCAATTCGGCAAAATTTCAGCAAATGGCGACAAAACGCCTCGCGCGTGAAGTTCCGTCATATGATAGCGACGCCGCGCAACTGGTAGGATTCCTGTTCGAGATGCGCAACGCTGGCTGCGCAAACTGCGGCGGCGAAATGATTGGAATTATTTTGAAAGAGTGCTGCGGCTGAAACGTGATCATCCTGGGAATCGAATCCTCCTGTGACGACGCCGCCGCGGCGGTAATCGAAACCACACGCGCCGGCTATGCGTCGGTACGCGCGAGCGCGGTCGCGAACCAGGACGATATCCATCGCGCGTATGGCGGCGTGGTGCCTGAACTGGCCTCGCGCAATCACGTCGTGACGATTCAACCGGTAGTCGAGCGCGCGCTGGCCGCGGCCGGATGCGCACTCACGGATATCGACGGTATAGCGGTCACTCGCGGGCCGGGCCTGGTCGGCTCCCTGTTGGTCGGCCTGATGTATGCGAAGGGGCTCTCGCAGGCGAGCGGAATTCCGCTGGTCGGCGTAAATCATCTCGAAGGCCATCTGCTCGCCCCTCTGCTCGAGCATGAAGTGGCGATGCCCTACCTCGCGCTGGTGGTCTCGGGAGGGCATACCGCTCTGTTCGTGGCCGAGGATTTCGGCTGCTATCGGCGTCTCGGCACCACGCGCGACGACGCTGCTGGCGAGGCCTTCGACAAGGTCGCGAAGCTGATGGGACTCGGCTATCCGGGAGGCAAGATTATCGACGAATTGTCGCGCCGCGGTAACCCGCAACGGCTCAGGCTGCCGCGCGCTCGCGTCAAGGGCGCGCCGCTCGATTGGAGCTTCAGCGGGATCAAGACCGCGGTTGCGCTTTTCCTCAAGTCCGAGGCCGGCGCCGCGATCCTGCCGGAAGACCTCGCGGCGAGTTTCCAGGAGGCGGTCGTCGATATGCTGGTCCGCCCGACTATCGCCGCAGCCCGGACGCTCGACGCCGAAACAATCGTTCTCACCGGCGGAGTCGCAGCCAATTCGCGGCTGCGCGAACGATTAGCCGAGGCCGCCGCCGCCAACGGGCGCAAACTGGTGGCGCCGTCATTTAAATACTGCACCGACAATGCCGCGATGATCGCAATGGCCGGCAGCTATCGGCTGCTGCGCGGCGAGGCCGACCCGCTCTCGCTGGACGCCGAGGCCAATTTGCCGTTGTGAGCGCTCGCGCCGATTCCGTGCCTGACACGCCGACGGCGGCCTTGCAGTCCGCTGGGGTGCGGCCGTCCAAGGCGCGCGGGCAAAACTTCCTGGTACAGCGGGCGGTTGCCGAGCAGATCGTCGAAGCCTTGGAAATCCGCGCCGATGACGCGCTGATCGAAATCGGGCCCGGCCTGGGGATACTCACGGAAGCGATCCGGGCGTCCGCGCCTGGCAAATTGACGTTGGTCGAGATTGATCCTCGGCTCGCCGCACGGCTGGCGATGCGCTTTGCCGGCGACCGCCGCACGGCCGTTATCAATCGCGACTTCCTGACCCTTGAGCCTGCCGAATTGGGTCCGGGGCGGCTCAAGGTCGTTGGTAACCTGCCGTTCAACGTCGCGGCGGCGATCTTGCGCCGGTTGTGCGACTATCAGGCGATAATCGAGCGGATGGTTCTGATGTTCCAGCGCGAAGTTGCCGAGCGGATTCGGGCGCTTCCGGGATCGGCTGATTACGGCGCTCTCAGCGTCTTCACCGGGCTCTACTGGGAAATTGCCGGTCATTTCCGGGTCGCAGCCGGCAGCTTTTATCCGCGGCCCAAGGTCGAGGCCGAAGTGCTGACCTTCAAGCCGCGCCGCGCGGCTGGCTTCGGCGTCGGCGAAGAGCAGCAGATTCTGGCAACGGTGCGCGCGGCATTTTCGGCGCCGCGCAAGACGATTCGCAATTCACTCGCCGGCGGATTGGGACTGGCGCCGCAGCAAATCGAAGCGGCGCTGAGGCGGGCGGCGATCGACCCAACCGTACGTCCTGCCACCCTTGGCCGCGCGCAGTTGATCGCGCTCGCGCTGGCGCTGCCCCCTCTGCAAGCTCGGCGAGGCCGCGATGCCTGAACTGCCGGAGGTTGAATCGCTGCGCCGGATGCTGGCGGAATCACTCACCGGGCGAACCATGCACACCGCGACCGTCAAGGAACCGCGGCTGCGGCGCGCGGTCACGCCGGAATTCGCCTCCGCAATCGCCGGCCGCGCGATCGAGCGTATCGAGCGGCGCGCCAAGTACCTGCTAATCGAACTGGCCGGCGGCCATGTGATGCTGGTGCATCTGGGGATGAGCGGCAGCCTGACGCATCGGCGCGACGGTTTCGACCGGGGCGAACTCGATCCGCGGCACGATCACGTCGAATTTGCACTCGACGACGGCAGCCTGCTGGTCTACAACGACCCGCGCCGTTTCGGCTTGATGAAGTTGGTCGCCAGCGCCGAACTCGCCAACGTCGCCGAACTTCGTGAGCTTGGTCCCGAGCCACTTGGGCCCGCCTTCAACGCGGCCCACCTGTGGCAGGCGACCCGTAAGCGAAGCGCCGCGATCAAGAACCTGCTGATGGATCAGCGGGTGGTTGCCGGAGTGGGCAATATCTATGCGTCCGAGATCCTGTTTCGCGCGCGGGTGCGGCCGACCCGACGTGCGGGCAAGCTCACGCGGGCGGAAGTCGAGCGAATCGCCGCCGAAACCCGCCTCGTCCTGCGCGAGGCGATCGGCGGACGCGGCACCACTTTCCGGAGCTATCGCGACTCACGCGGACAGCCCGGACGTTTCGCCGCGCGCCTGCGGGTCTACGATCGCGAAGGTCAAGCGTGTCTCGAGTGCGCCAGCCCGATTCGCGCCGTGACCGTCGGGCAACGTTCGAGTTTCTACTGTCCGCGATGTCAGAAATAAGAAGATCTTATGTCGTAGAAGCGCGCCCGGTCGAGTCGTAAAATGTAAGCGGTGGTCGAACTCAAGCTCAAAACGGCCGAACGCGTGGAATTGGTCGACGTTACCGAGCAGATTTCCGCGGCGCTCGGCGAACTCGGCGCACGCGACGGTCTGTGCAATCTGTTCGTGCCCCATACCACTGCGGCGATTATCGTTTCGGAGAATTGGGATCCCGACGTGACTTCGGACATGCTGCGGCAGCTCGAACGAATGGTCCCGCGCGAGGCCGATTACAGGCATTCAGAAGGCAATTCGCAGGCGCACATCCTGTCGGTGATGCTGAGCACATCAATCAATATTCCGGTGCGCTCAGGCAAGCTCGCGATCGGTCGATGGCAGGGTGTGATGTTTGCCGAATTCGACGGTCCGCGCGAGCGCTCGCTTTACGTGAGCGTGGTGCCATGCGCTTGAGCCCCTGACGATGAACACGCAGTGGGGGATTGCCGCACTGATCATCTTCGCGATGGGCGCGTGCGTCGGCAGTTTCGTCAATGTGCTCGCGTACCGGCTGCCTCGCGAGATCTCGATCGTCACGCCTCGCTCCTTCTGTCCGCATTGCCGCCGCGCGATCCCGTGGTGGTCCAACCTTCCGATCGTCGCCTACCTTGGGCTGCGCGGCCGTTGCCATGCGTGCGCAGGCGCGATTCCGTTTCGTTATTTCCTGACCGAGTTGGCGCTGGCCGCGGCGGCCGCCTACCTGTTTCTCAATTTCAGTCCACTGGACGCGCTGGCGCGCTTCGTATTTTGTGCGGGATTGTTCGCGATAGCGCTAATCGATTACGACTGGCGCGTGATTCCGAATATCATCACTTTTCCCGGAATTCCGCTCGGCTTTATGGCGGCGTGGCTGATGATTCCCGAAGTTGGCTGGAAAAGCTCGCTGGCCGGAATCGCGCTTGGCGCGGGATTCCTCTTCGTTACCGGCGAACTCTACGTACTGATCAGGGGCGCCGAAGGCGTCGGGATGGGCGACGTATGGCTGCTTGGGATGGCCGGGGCTTTCCTGGGCTGGACGGGCGCGATCTTCACGCTGTTCTTCGGCGCGTTGCTCGGAACGTTCGGCGGGATCGCCCTCGCGCTGGGCGGAGAGGCACATGGCCAGCCGGAGGAGCAGGTTCCGGCGGCGATCGCCGAAATCACCGGCGGAATCAGCAGCGATGCGCCTGAATCATTGTTGAAAACCGCGGTTCCCTTTGGGCCGTTTCTGGCGCTGGCCGCGGCAACCTTCGCGCTGTTTCAGCCGGAGCTTGCGCGTTGGTATCTTTTGCACTGATGGCGCGAGGAGTCTTTATCACGTTGGAAGGAGTCGAGGGCTCCGGCAAGACCACCCAGGCGGCAATCCTGGCCCATGCCTTGCGCGCGCAAGGCTTAGGCGTGACGGTCACGCGGGAGCCCGGTGGTACTCGCGCTGGCGAGCTGATACGGGCAATCTTCCTCGATCCGGCCATTTCATTGCAGGTCGCCGCCGAATTGTTGCTGGTCCTGGCGGATCGGGCCCAGCATGTGCGCGAGAAACTGCGGCCGGCGCTCGCGGCCGGCGAAGTGGTCATTTCGGACCGCTACTCGGATTCGACCGTCGCATATCAAGGTTATGGGCGCGGCTTCGACCTCAAGCTGCTCGACGACCTCAATCGCCTGGCTGGCGACGGGGTTAATCCTGACCTTACTATCGTGCTTGATTGCCCGGCCGAAACCGGGTTAGAGCGCACCAGGGCACGTGCGAAGGGTGACGCCCGCGGCCCCGATCGTTTCGAGGGCGAGCAACTCGAGTTTCATCGCCGGGTGCGCGAGGGGTTCCTGGCGATCGCGCGGAGCGAAACCACCCGCGTGAGGGTGCTGGATTCGACTCGGGAGCTCAACCAGGTCAGCGCCGAAATCCAGCACCTGGTCGCAGCCCGACTGGAGCCGCGATGAGTCTTCAAGGGATTGTCGGGAATCGCGGCTTGATCGAGGGTCTGGTGGCCGAAATGCAGCGCCGGTCCGCCCATGCCTATCTGCTGGCCGGGCCGAGCGGGATCGGCAAGGCGCTGATCGCGCGGGCACTGGCTCATAGCGTGCTGTGCGAGCGCTCGCGGGGAGCGGAGTTCTGCTGCGCGGTCGAAAATTGTCCGGTGCGCACTACCGCTGCTGCAAAAGGCCGCGGTCGAAACTCGGCAACTACCGCGCCACGGTGTAGTTGTTGCGGCGCTTGCGTGCAAATCGCGGCCGGGGTGCATCCTGACTTCGTCTATATCGCGCGCAATCCCAACCGCACCGAAGTCCTGATCGAGCAGGTCCGCGAGCTTATTGTGCGGCTGGGGATGCGTCCGGCACGCGGCGCTCGGCGCGTCGCGATAATCGATGATGCGGCGACGCTCAACCTGCCGACGCAGAACGCTTTGCTCAAGACGCTCGAAGAACCGCCGGTCGACACTACTATACTCATGGTCTCCGAGAGCGAACGCGCCCTGCTCGATACGGTACGCTCGCGCCTCCGCCCGGTCCGCTTCGGACCGCTCGACAGTGCTGAAATTGCGTCGGTATTGATCGCGCGGGAAGCACTGACGGCGGAGCGCGCGGGTGCGCTGGCGCGGCTGGCGCGGGGGAGCCTCGCCCGAGCATTGGCCCTGGCGGACGGCGCCGAGCCGCCAATCGGCGAACTGTTGAAGGCGCTGGGCCGCGCCAGGACGATCGACTTCGCCGAAGCGCAATCGATCGCGCAGCAATATTTCAGCGTACGGGCCGAGGCGGCGGACAATTTCGAACTAATCGCGCGTGTGCTCGAGGAAATGCTATGCTTCCGGTTGCTTGGAGCCGAATTAAACGCGCCCTCGGCCGAAGCCGCCCGAATCATGGCCGAATTCGCCCAGGCAGCGGACCCAGCGATTCTGGCCCAATTGATGTCGCGCGCGCTCGAGGCCCGCGCGGCAATCGACGCGATGGCCACTTCCCGTTTGCAGGCTGAAACCTGGTGGATGGATGCGGGCGCGGCGCTCAGGGGTGAATAGTGCCAGACGAGATCGATCCCTTCGATAACCAAGACGATCAGCCCAAGATCGTCGCAGTCAGTCTTCAGCCTACCGGCCACCTGTTCAGCTTCCTCAGCGGCCGCCTCGATCTACGGCGCGGCGACCGGGTGCTGGTCGAAAGCGAAGCCGGCACGCGGATCGGCACGATCGAAATTGAACCCCACGAGGCCGCCTTGAGTCTCGACGTGGGCTCGCTCAAGCCGGTGTTGCGGCTGGCCGACGAGCACGACCTGCGAGTCGAGGAGGATACGCTCTCGCGCGAGGCCTACGCCGAACGACTGTGCGCCGGGCGAATCCGCGAACGCAACCTGGCGATGAAATTGGTGACCGTCGACTATACTCACGACGGGCGTAAGGCAGTTTTCTATTTTACCGCCGAGAACCGCGTCGACTTTCGCGACCTGGTGCGCGACCTTGCCAATTCGCTCCGCGTCCGCGTCGAAATGAAGCAAATTGGCCATCGCGACGAAACCAAGTTGACCGGTGGCATAGGACCATGCGGACGAGAGCTTTGTTGCTCGTCGTGGCTGCGCGACTTCGAGTCGGTCACCGTCAAAATGGCGCGCGATCAGGGGCTGGCGCTCAATCCGTCGCGCCTGGCTGGAATGTGCGGACGCCTGAAATGCTGCCTGCGTTACGAATACGCGACCTACCTGGAACTGAAGCGCGCTCTACCGAATCCGGGCAAGCGTGTCGAGTCGGTCAAGGGCAACGGCAAGGTGCTGCGCCAGAATATCCTGAAGCGCACAGTGCTGATTCAACTCGACGAGGAAGGAGGTGTGATCGAAGCGGCGCTCGATGACCTGGTGACACCGCGCCGCGACAAATCGGAAGATCCGCCCGCCTGAGTCTTAGCAATGAGCGATCGAGTCCATATAACCACCGCGATCTTTTACTGTAACGGCGCGCCGCACGTGGGTAGTGCGTACGAAGCGCTGGCGGCCGACACCTTCGCCCGCTACCAGCGGCGCAAGCTTGGCCACGGCCACGTGACCTTCCTGAGCGGCACCGACGAGCATGGCGACAAAATTCGCCGCGCCGCGCTGGCGCAGAATCTCACGCCCAAGGCTTACACCGACCAAATGAGCGAGGTATTCCGCGAAGCGTTTGCCGGCCTGAACGTCAGCGCGGCGCAGCGACTCGATCCCGCGGTCGATTTCTGGGTGCGCACTACCGACGCGGTGCACGAAAAATTCGTCCAGGACATGCTTCTGCGCACTCACGAGCGCGGCGACATCTACTTCCGCGACTATGAGGGGCTCTACTGCGTCGATTGCGAGCGCTTCTATACCGACAAGGAACTCCTGCCGGGTAATCTCTGCCCATCGCATAACAAGCCGGTCGAGCTAATCAGCGAGGGCAACTACTTCCTCAAAATCGAGAAATACCGCGAGCAGATGCTCGCCCATATCAAGGCTAACCCAGACTTTATCCGGCCCGAGCGCTACCGCAACGAAGCGCTCAACATGCTGGCCGAACCGCTTACCGACCTATGCATATCGCGCCCGAAGTCGCGCCTCGACTGGGGTATCGAACTGCCGTTCGATCCGAAGTACGTCACCTACGTCTGGTACGACGCCTTTTGGGCCTACGTCAGCGAACCAGCCACGAGGATGGGTCTCGACGCCTTCATGCGCGACTGCTGGCCGCATACCGAGCACTTCATCGGCAAGGATATTCTCAAGACTCATGCGGTTTACTGGCCTCCGATCCTGCTGGCGGCCGGGCTTCCGCTGTTCCGCCATCTAAATGTCCACGGATGGCTGAACTTCGGCGGATCGCGGATGTCGAAAAGCTCGGGTAACGTGCGTGATCCGGTTTCCTACGAGCGAGCCTTCGGTCCCGACGTACTGCGCTACTTCGTCATGCGCGAGGTTATCTACGGGCTCGACGGTGACTTTTCCGAGGAGCGGCTGGTCGAACGCTACAACGCGGACTTGGCCAACGACCTCGGCAACCTGGTCAGCCGGGTGCTGACTATGGTCCATCGCTATCTTGGTGGCGAACTCGGTCAATCTACTAACGAGCCGGGCGAGTCTATCGAAGAGCTTCGTACCCTCAGTCTAGCGGGCTCAATCAGAGCGCTGCCCGAACTAGTTGATGCATTTATGCGAGATCTAGTCTTCAATAGAGCCCTCGAAGAGATTTGGAAGGCGCTGGATCGTACGAATAAATACATTGCGGCAACTGCCCCATACTCGCTGGCGAAAGACCCCGCCAATATGCCGGTAGTGACGCGAATCTTAGGGACGGCCGTCGAGGCAATCAGAATCGTAGCTGACGTCCTCGAGCCATTCATGCCGGTGACTGCGCGCAAAATCTTCGACCTGCTGAACGTCGATGAAAGCGGCGCGCGCGCCGTCTATGGCGAAGGGCTAAAGCCCGGCCACAGGGTTAAGGCGCCGGTCGCTCTGTTCCCACGTATCGAGAAAAAAGCGTCCGCGTGAGCTCGCTTCCGCATCTGATAGATAGCCATTGCCATCTAGCCGATCCGCGTCTACGCGGCGAGGTCGATCAGATC
>DATEGX010000101.1:0-12519 GCA_035279875.1 Binataceae bacterium (SeqCode) | reverse complement strand
ACCTGGCCCGGGTGCTTGTGAAGGCGGCGTTGTGTAAGCCGCCGCCGATCACCTAAGATTCACGAACACGACAACCGAATGGCCGCCCAAGGCACATTAGCGACGCAGCCCGCCGTTTATCTCGAAACCTACGGCTGCCAGATGAATATCGCCGACACGCAGACCGTGAGCGCGATTCTGCGAGGCGTTGGCTATACGCTAGCGGCGAACCCCGCCGCGGCCGACGTTATTCTCATCAATACCTGCGCGATTCGCGAGCACGCGGAAGAGCGTGTGCTGGGGCGCCTGAGCGACCTTGCGCGCCTCAAACATGAAAGGCCGGAGCTCAAGCTCGGGCTGCTCGGCTGCATGGCCCAGCATAACCGCGCCGCCCTGATAGAAAAGGCGCCGTGGCTCGACCTGGTTGCGGGTCCGGACAGTTACCGGCGGCTGCCTGAGCTGATCGGACGCGCGGGGTTTGACGCGGCTGTCGATGTGCGGCTCGATCGAGCCGAAACCTATGCCGACATTTCTCCCGACTACGGGCCTGGCGTCCGCGCCTACGTCACGGCGATGCGAGGATGCGACAAGTTTTGCGCGTTTTGCGTGGTTCCCTACGTACGCGGCCGCGAGCGCAGCGTTCCTGCCGCCGATATTGTGCGCGAAGTGCGTGAATTGGTCGGCCGCGGCGTGAAGGAAATCGTGCTGCTCGGCCAGACGGTGAACGCTTACCGATCCGGCGAAGTCGGGTTCGGCGAATTGCTGCGTATGGTGTCGGCCGTGGATGGGATCGAGCGGCTTCGCTTCACCTCGCCGCATCCGAGCGACATGAGCGCGGCGGTTATCGAGGCAATGGCGTCGGAGCCGAAGGTCCAGCCCTACCTTCATCTGCCGCTGCAGTCCGGCTCCGACCGGGTGCTGGCCGCGATGGATCGCGGCTACACGGTTGACGGGTACCTGGCACTGGTCGAACGGCTGCGCGCGGCGATTCCGGACCTGGCGCTATCGACCGATATCATTGTGGGCTTTCATGGCGAGGACAACCGCGACTTCGAGGCTACGCTCGCGCTGATGCGAACCGTGGCCTACGATTCGGCGTTTACGTTCAAGTATTCGGTGCGCGAAAATACGCGAGCCTTCAAGCTTGGCGATACGGTCGATGATGAAGAAAAGGGCCGCCGCCTCGCCGAGGCTATCCGGCTGCAGGAAAGCATTTCGCTCGCGCGCAATCGCGCTACCGTTGGCCGCGACTTCTCCGTGCTGGTTGAGGGGCCGGCGCGGCGCGGCCGCGGGATGCTGGCCGGCAAGACCCCGCAATTCAAGACCGCGGTTTTCCCCGCACTTCCCGGTCATGGACCCGGCAGCAACGTCCGCGTGCGCGTCGAGTCGGCAACGGCGCACTCTCTGATCTGCGCGCCGGCTTAGGCGCCTGGCCGCGGATTTCGATTTCCCGTCAAATATTCGAACGACCCTGGCCGCCGTCGACCGGAACACATGTCCCGGTGATCCAACTGGCGCGCGGCGACGCCAACATCAGCACCGCGTACGCTACTTCCTCGGGATGGCCCAAACGTCCGGCCGGAAATTCGTGAGCAATGAAGTCCTTCTCGAAAGCGGGATTGGCCTGGAAGGCCTTTTCCCAGGTTCCACCCGGGTAGATGATCGAGCCGGGCGCGATCGAGTTGACCCGCACATGCTTGGGCGCGAGTTCACGCGCCAGCATTTTGGTGAAGGAGATCATCGCAGCCTTCGACGAATTGTAGGCGAGCGGACCGCCGGCCTCACGGCCGTAGATCGAGCTGATGTTGATAATCGAGCCACCGCCGCGCTTTTCCATCTCGGCGGCGCATAGCCGCGACAGTCTGACGGTGGCGAAAAAGTTCAGGTTGAAAGCTTCCTGCCAGGCTTCGTCGGAAAGTTGAGCCAAGGTCCCGAGACGCGCCCCGCCGGCGTTGTTGATCAGGATATCGATGCCGCCGAATTCCTTGACCGTTGCCTCGGCCCACGACTTCATCGCGGCCGGGTCGCAGACGTCGGCCGCCCGCGCGAGAACCTGGGCCCCTGCGGCCTTGAGATGATCCGCGCTTCGAGCCAGCGCTTCGTCGCCGCGCGCGCAGATACTAAGCCGTACTCCCTCGGCGGCCAGCGCCTGAGCCATCGACTGCCCGAGACCGCGGCTCGCGCCCGTTATCATCGCCACCTTGGCGTTCAATTGCAGATCCATCGGCATCACCTCATCGGCAATCTCGCGTGATCCATACCCGAATTTGGCGGCGTCCCGCTACTTGAGGAAAACGTCACCAGCGATTGCGCGGCGCGCACTCACTCAGGCAAAGGTTGCTTGGTTGACAGTCGGTGAGAGCGCGCCCTATTCTCGTCTGTCGATCCCAATCGGCATACGGAGGTCTATGGAAATCAGAGTCGAAGGGTCCCTCGACCAGGCGATGCGCGTGCTGAAGCGCAAATTAGCCAAAGAGGGTGTTTTCAAGGAAATGAAGAAGCGGGCTTTTTACGAAAAGCCCAGTGTCCGTCGCAAACGCAAGCGGTCTGAAGCGCAACGTCGTCGCCGCAAAGAACAACGCCGCCGCCGTGCTTCGGCGATGTGACATCCGCGCACGTCAAACCTCTCCGAAGCACTATCTCCGCGGGAAAATTCGAGTGATGGCGCGCCCATAGTCGGCCGCGCACGCGCTCGCGTGGCGCTAGACCGGCAAAGGCCGCCACATCAGGGTTAGCTGCTCGCCACGCACGTAACAATCGAGGTCGAAGTGCGGCAGCCCAAAGGCGGCACGCAGCGCGCGGAACTCCTCAACCAAGCGCTGAATCCGTTCCGCAATCGTTGAGCAAGGTGATTCCTCGCCTGCCTCCAAAGCTTCGCCACGAACCAGGGTGATCGGCACGCACCCGGCGCCTTGATGTTGATGCGCGGCAGGCTCGCCAAAATCGACGCGAGCACATCGCAGGCATAGCACCACGGGCAGTCCGTGACATCCGGCGTCAGCGAATTTGGTCACCTCGACACTGCATTCGGCCCAGGCTTCGCGTGCTCTTGCAGTTGAATAACGTCTTATAGCGCGTGCAAGCTTGTTTAAGGTGATTTGATCGGCATGCGCGGCAAAGCTCAGAATAGCTTCGTCGTCGGCCTCAGCCCGGCATCCAAGTTGTTCGGCGAGGAAGCTTCGCAGGTTGATCGGCAGCCGGCAGCCGAGATGACCAGGCGCGTGTGCTGGGATTGGTAAGGAAAATGCTGCTGGAAACTGGGACGATTTGTCGAAAAGCCTTGGCGGGGCCGCCCGCGACGTCAATGGAGTTGTCTGCCCTGCCCGAGAGACGTTAGCAGCTCTTCGCACCAAGGGTCCGGTCCGCAAGGTCTAGCCTCCGTTCGGTTCCGGCGCGATGAGGCGTTCGTTAGACGACGCCCGCCCGCGTCCAATCCGTTCCTGCGGCAATAAATTGACTCGGTCTGTTACGTCCGCCGGAAGATTGCCCAAGCCATCCCGGCAGAGCGTATCGCGCACGGTGAGTCCCGATTCAAGCCGATGTCGTCGAACCGCGCCAAAACCACCCGCCTCCAGCATGCCCCTAGCACCAGCCCATCCGCCACTGAGTCTGCCGCCCCTTCGACCTGCGGTACGGCGCAACTTGGAAATCCCGAGGACATCGAACGTCTTGATCTTAGCCTCGTCCGCGTCGCGTACAGATGGCCAGTCGTCAATCCATGCCAGCCTGAAGCCTTGTTTAGCGCGCTATCAACCGCACGGCAATGGCCTCGCCAAAAATTCTCTTTTTGTTGTACCTTGACTTGCTGTCAGGTGCGTGCCTTTTTTCTTCAGGTCCGGGCGCCACATTGCCCCACTATTATGAGGTCTTCTTATGGATATCGAAGCGATTCTTAACCCGGCTCTTTGCCGCCGTCTCAAGCTCAAATACCCGGTTTTCCAAGCTGGGATGGGCTTTGTTGCTCATGCGGAGTTGGCCGCCGCGGTCTCCAACGCCGGCGGATTGGGATGCCTGGGCTCGGGTTCGATGAGCGCAAATGAACTAAAAGAGCAAATCCGCTTATGCCACGATATGACCGATCGGCCGTTCGCGGTCGATATTCTTTTTGCCGAGGTCAAATCCGATCCGAACGAACGCGAGGCGGTCCGCTACACTTCCAACGTCCAACGCCTTATCGACGTGACCTTCGAAGAAGAGATCCCGGTGATCGTCTCCGGCCTTGGCAATCCCGCCGGGATTATCGAGCAGGCGCATAAGCAGGGCGCGGTAGTGATGTCTCTGTGCGGTAATGTCAGGCAGGCGCGCAAGCTCGAAGCCTCCGGGGTCGACGTGATTATCGCGCAAGGTCATGAAGCCGGGGGCCATACGGGGCGGATCGGCACGTTGACGCTGGTGCCGCAAATCGTCGACGCGGTGCGCGTACCCGTGCTGGCCGCAGGCGGAATCGCTGACGGCCGTGGCCTGGTGGCGGCGTTGGCGCTGGGCGCCGAGGGTATCTGGATGGGCACCCGCTTCGTGGCCTCAGTCGAGGCTTATGCCCACGTGAATTATAAGAGCAAAATCGTTGAAATCGACGAGGAAGGCACCACCATCACGCGATGCCATTCCGGCAAACCGTGCCGCTTGATTCGTAATCAGTTCACCGACTCGTGGGTGGGGCGCGAGAGCGAAATTCAGCCATTTCCGCTGCAATCGATGCGCGTCGGCTTCAAACTGGCGGAAATCGCCCGCTACGAGGGAAAGATTGAGGAAGGCGGATTGGCATGCGGCCAGACCGCCGGATTGATTGATAGCATCAAGGCGGCCGGTCAGATCGTTCATGACGTGATTGCCGAAGCCACCGAGGTGCTGAGCCAGCGCTTCGAGCGTCCGTGGCAAGCAGTTTCGTCCGACCGTGCCGCATAAGAATGGCGAAATGGTCAATCGGGTTGCCGGACCGCTGCCGTGGCATCGAGCCACAGTGGCGTCGGTCATAGGCGATCTTGTGCTAAGCTAAGCTGCTGGAAATGCTCAGACTTTAGCTAAGGAGTTGACGCGCACCGGGGTGTCGCCGCGGCTGCGCATGTGTCCCCGTGCCAGGAACCGACTACAAAACCACCCTCAAGCTGCCCAAGACCGACTTCCCGATGAAGGCGAACCTGCCCAAGCGGGAACCCGAGATGCTCAAGCGTTGGGACGACTTGAATCTCTATGCGCGGATGCTCGAGGCCCGCAAGGACGCGCCAACCTGGATTCTGCATGACGGACCACCGTACGCCAACGGCCGCGTCCATCTGGGGACCGCGCTCAACAAGATTCTCAAGGATTTCGTCGTTCGTTCGCATTCGATGATGGGTTTTCGCACTCCTTACGTGCCGGGCTGGGACTGCCACGGGATGCCGATCGAGTACAAGGTCTCGCGCGAACTGGGCGAGCGGGCCCGCACCATCTCGAAACTCGAATTGCGGCGTCTATGCAAGGCCGAGGCGGATAAATGGATCGATATCCAGCGCGAGGATTTCCGCCGATTAGGCGCGGTCGGCGATTGGTTCGATCCCTATCTGACGATGAAGCCGGAGTACGACGCCGCCGAAATCGGCGTGCTGCGCAAGATGGTCGAGCTCGGCTATGTCTACCGCGGACTCAGGCCGGTTTACTGGTGCTTCAGCGATCGCACCGCGCTGGCCGAAGCGGAAGTCGAATACGGCGACCATGTATCGCCGTCGATTTACGTCGCTTTCCCATTCAATTCGAATCTCAAGAACGCCGCCGCGCTCGCCGTGGACCCGGCCGCCGGCGCGGAGCTTGCCGCGGCACATCAGGCCGGCAAGCTCTTCGGCGTTATCTGGACGACCACGCCCTGGACCCTGCCCGCCAACCTCGGCATCTGCCTGAATGCGGCCTTCGACTACGTCGCGCTCAAGGCCGGTGATCGCTATTACGTTGTTGCCGCCAAGCTCGCCGATGCGGTCGAGAAAGAATGCGCTCTTCCGGTTGATAAGCGCATTGAACTCGATCGCGACGCGTTGCATGCGCTCGACGGCCAGGATGTTTTTCGCCATCCCTTCATCGACCGCGACGTCAAGCTGATGTACGGAGACCATGTCACCGCCGAAACCGGCACCGGCCTGGTCCATACGGCCCCCGGCCACGGCTACGAAGACTTTGTAGTCGGCGCCCAGTACGGACTCGAACCTTACACCCCGGTCGACAACCAGGGATTATTCACCGCCGCGGCCGGTGAATGGGCCGCGCAGAACGTTTTCAAGGCCAACGACGCGATCGTCGAGCATCTGCGCCACCGCGGCGCGTTGCTGCACGCGCAGAAGTATTCGCACAGCTATCCGCATTGCTGGCGATGCAAGAATCCGCTGATTTTTCGCGCGACCGAGCAATGGTTTCTCAATATCGACCATCAGGACCTGCGCCGGCGGATTATCGACGCGATCGACGGCGTCAACTGGGTGCCGGCCTGGTCGCGTGACCGGATTCGCAATATGACCGAGACTAGGCCCGACTGGTGCCTGTCGCGCCAGCGCGCCTGGGGCGTGCCAATCCCGGCCCTGCGATGCGGCGGATGCAACGAGGTAACGCTCGACCTGGAAACCATGAAACGGGTCGAAGGGATATTCGCGCGTGAGGGTTCCGATGCGTGGTTCGCGCGGCCGGCCGCCGACTTCGCCGCGCCCGGGCTCAAATGCGCCAAGTGCGGCGGCACCGCCTTCGAGAAGGAAGAGGACGTGCTTGACGTCTGGTTCGATTCGGGCTCGTCGCAGAACGCGGTGCTCGGCCTGCGGCCGGAACTGGTGTGGCCCGCGGACGCCTACCTGGAAGCGGTCGAGCAAGCCCGCGGATGGTTCGGCTCGTCGCTGGTCTGCGCGGTGGCCGAGCGCGATAAGGCGCCGTTTCTCAATGTCGTCAGCCACGGACTCACGGTCGATGAGCAGGGGCGTAAGATGTCGAAGTCGCTCGGCAATTCCGAGGACGCCGCGGACGCGGTGAATCGCATCGGCGCCGACGTTTTGCGGCTGGTCTATGCCTCACTCGACTACACCACCGAAATCGCGCTCGGTGACACGATTTACGGCGCGGTCTCGGAGTCCTACCGGAAGATTCGTAACACCTGCCGCTACATGCTGGGCAATCTCTACGATTTCGAGCCTGCGCGCGACGCGGTCACCCCCGCGCAGATGCTCGAATTCGACCGCTTCATCATGGCGCGCCTCGAACGTCTGAAGGCGGCGGTCCGGCGCGCTTATGAACAATACGATTTCCAGGCCGCCGCTCACGCGATCCTGAATTTCGTGGTCGTCGACTTGAGCTCGCTCTATATCGACGTGGCGCGCGACCGGCTCTACTGTTCGGGCGCGGCATCGCTCGAGCGGCGCTCGGCGCAGACCGCGCTGCATACGCTGCTCGACGAACTGCTGCGGATGCTGGCGCCGCTGATTCCCTTCACGGCCGACGAAGTCTATTCACACCTGCCCGGCAGGAGCGCCGAGAGCGTGCATCTGCTCACCCTGCGCGATCCGGATCCGCGCTTCGCCGACGCGGGGTTGGAAGAACGCTGGGAGCGGCTGCTGCATCTGCGTGATCAAACCCTCAAGGTGCTCGAAAATATGCGTCAGGCGGGAGCGATCGGCGCTCCGCTCGAAGCGCGCATCATGATCGGAGCAGAGGGCGACGGGCTGGCCGAAACGTTGCGAAGCAACCGCGAATTGCTCAAGGACTTGTTCATCGTTTCGGACGTCGAGGTGCTGCCCGACGGCCAGCTTGGCGCGCTCAAGGCGCAAGCCAATGGCGCGAATGAATTCAACGCCGACGGTCTGTTTGCAAAGGTTAGCAACGATCCGCCGCTGATCGTCGCCGGGCGGCGCGCCGGCGGAATCAAATGCCAGCGCTGCTGGTGCTACTTCGACGATGGCGGCGACCCGGACCTGTGTCCGCGATGCCGCTCCGTGGTGCGGGCCTGACCTCGTCGATGGGCTCGGGTCTGGCTCCCAACCTGGCGGGTCCCCCGGCGGCATCGCGCGGGCATACGCGCATCTGGAGCATGCTCGCACTGGTAACAGTGCCGGTAGTGGCGCTCGATCAGGTGACCAAGGCGTATATCGCGGCGCATTTTCACCTGTACCAGACGTTTACGCTGGTTCCGAACTGGCTCGATCTGACCTATACGCTGAATCCGGGCGCGGCGTTCAGTCTCTTCGCGACCCTGCCAGCGGCGATTCGCGGAACCTTGTTCATCGTACTTTCGATCGCGGCGGCTATCGTGCTGCTCGCACTGCTTGCGCGGCGTTCGACCTCGGTCTCGTCGGCGATCGCTTTTGCGCTAATCCTTGGCGGCACGATCGGTAATCTGATCGATCGCGTGGTGCGCGGCAAGGTAATCGATTTTATCTACTTTCATCACGATAGATTCAGTTATCCAGTATTCAATGCGGCCGACAGCGCGATTACGATTGGGGTGGCTATCATCCTGATATTCGGCCTGCTTACCGACTCCAATACTGAATCACCTTGATCCGGCGCTTTTCGCGGATTTAATCCAATTTTCATCGTGGGCGAACGCCGCGAATGCCACCCGATGCTAAATTTTCGCCTTGCAGCTAATGACCCGGCGAAATTGTTTTTTACATTGGGCGGAGGTTACTATGTTAGACTTCATTTTTCGCATCATTCTGGAGCAGGTAGTTGCGCGAATCGTAATAGTATTGATCAGCGCTATTCTCTAATTCCTGCCGGCATCGCGCCCTACGATTAGCCAGTCTCGCGCTGGCTGGATTACTATTCTCCACTCCCGCCGCCGCACCTGTCGCGGCGTAACCTTCCCTTTCCCATCACGATTGGCGCGCCCGATCAGATCGTTATTTTTCCTGCTATTCGATAGAGGCGCCGCTCAGCCTTTCAAGACGCTCACCGGGCCGGGGGTCCAATGCGCGGGCTGACGCTCCCTCGATAGTGTTCCGCTTTCCTATTGAAAAGATTTCGTCTGGATGGCAGGGGGCTGTGCTAAGCTTGAGCTTGACGCGAGAGCCGGGAGGCACTTGTTTGCCGAAGTCAGCTTTGCAATTTGCGTCTAGCGCCGGCACGGGCCTTAGCCGAATCGGTGCGATGATCGCTTTGACAGCGGCCGCTCCGAACCAAACGTCGCCGATCGCGTCGATCAAGCTCCCGGATTCGATTGCCCATACCAGTCTTCGGTCTATTGCTTCGAACGTTGGCGTCGCCACCCTTTTGGTGGCCGCGCTGCTTCCTATCGTCCAGCACGATTTCTTCGCCGGCCCCACGGTGCAATGCTCGCTGAGCGATATGATTTGGCTTGGCGGCGGCGTCCTGATGGGAGCGCTGTGTCTGATTCGCCTTCAACCGTCGTGCACGATGATCGACGTGCGCTCGATCATAGCGACGACCGGAATGATCGCGGTGCCCATGCTGATGCGGCCCGGAGTTCGCTCGGTCGGATGGATAGCGGCGTTGGCGTTCGCGGTCCAGACCGTGGGCATGCTGGTCAGCCAGGTCTCACGGCTCTACCTCGGCCGTAGATTCGCGCTCCTTCCGGCGAATCGGGGAATCGTGCGGCGCGGGCCATTCAGGGCCGTGCGGCATCCGGTTTATGCGGGATGGCTGATCCTGGCCGCCGGCTACGTAATGGCTTATCCTTCGTGGCTCAATGGCGCGACGTTTTTGCTGACGCTGCCGCTAATGATGTGGCGGATCAACCTCGAGGAGCATTTGCTCAATGGCGATGCCGTTTATTCTGAGTATTGCCAGCGAACGCCTTATCGCCTCATTCCAGGATTCTTCTGAGCCACGCACGATGGACCCTCGTTAAATCTATGGTCAGTTCCGCCGGCTCGGCTTAACGAAGACGGGAAGCCGATTCGGTGGCGTTTTCACGAGCACCGAAAAAAAGGGGAGGTTTCACTCATGAACACGATCGAACGAATGGTCAGGACGTGGGTCCCGATTGCGGCGGTTGCGATGACAGCAGCCATTTTCTCGTCAAGCGCAATCGCGCAGGACGTGGGGCCGGTTGGCGAGCCGTCGGAAGCGCAGGCCGCGAAGCCGGCCAAAGTGACAGTGCCAGCCTTGGGTCCATTTTCGGCGCGGGGTTCTTCGGCGAACGCCGCCTTTGCGGTCGGAAACTGCGGCACAGACATCATCTGCAGCGGATCGTCTTGCGCCTGCAACACCGCCAGCGGCAGCGGGACCGCGAGCGTGCTCGGCAAGGTCCAGTACAATATCGAGGTCCTTTCCGATGCAGACACGGACTTGGCCAATGGCGAAAGGAACGTCGGTACGTTGATGTTCAGTGACTGCACGGGCGGCCAGGGATTGATCACGCTTACTTCCGGAGCAAACAGCGTGAAGATGGACACTGCCGGACTGGTTTGCTTTACCGTACACGACCAGGTCGTCTATAGCGGCACGTATACCGTTACGAGCGGAGTTGGCAAATTTGCGACGGCCTTTGGTGGTGGTAGCGCAAGCTGGACGTTTACCACGCCAGCGGCAGGTGGAACCGATAACGAGTTGTACCTAACCGGGACGTTCGCAAAATAAGGCACGCGCTTCCTCCGAAGCGAAAACCGGGGGCGGCAGGCTAGCGCGACGGTCGTGGCCATCCGAGATGGCCGCCATTCGGGTTGACAATCCCGAAGGGGGAGACTAGCCTGCGAATTGAGAATCATTATCAATTCGTACGGCCGCCCCCGGTACTATGGCTACATCCGCTACAGTTGTCCCTTATTTCCTTTATTCATCGGGAATCCTCTTTCGCGAAGGACTGGAAGCACTACTGGTCATAATCGCGCTGGTCGCCGGAGTCCGGCAGGCCGGCCAGGCAGCTCGAGTTCGCGACATCTACGCCGGTGCGCTAATCGCCGTGGCGATCAGCCTGATACTGGCTTGGGCGGTCCAGCACGTCCTGCGCGACAACACCAGCGATGCGCTCGAAGGCATATTTCAACTTTTCGCTTCCGCAACGCTGTTCTACGTGAGTTCGTGGCTAACTTCGCGTTCGCAGGCGAAACAATGGAAAAGTTTCATAAGCTCGCAGGTTGAGGCAGCTACCCGTAGCAAGGGACCCTCCCTGGCGCTCGGCCTGACGGCGTTTTTGGCGGTCATGCGTGAAGGCGCGGAAACTATCGTGTTTTTCCAGGCTTTGATGGCTGGGGCGACCGAAACTGCCGAGCGACATGCAGTTGCGATGGGCCTGCTTGCGGGAGCGGTGCTGCTGGCGATCGCCTTCGTCGCGCTGCGCAAGCTTACCTACATGATTCCGATTGGCCCGGTCTTTACCGCAACCTCGGTGCTGCTCTATGGCCTGGCCGTGATTTTCGCCGGACAGGGGATCGCAAGCTTCCAGGAATCGGGCGTGATGGGCGCGACCTTCGTGAGCCACGTTCCCACCCTGCCGATGCTTGGCGTCTATCCGACCGTGCAAACCCTGATCGCGCAAGGGATTTTGCTCGCTCTGGCGCTCGCGGCGGCTTTCGTGCCGGTTGCGCGTAAGGCTGCGATCGCGAAGCGGGGCGACACCGCCTCGGCTCGGCCCGAGCCGCATACCACCTAGCGTTTGCCGAAGATTCGCCTGAGCACCTTCGAAAGTCTATAAGTCTTTCCACGATGGACCGCGAAACCGCGGTCGCACCGGTGCGGTCAGCGGTGCGGCCCAGTCAAATCAATCGGGCATGGGGTGTCGCCGCGACGATCCTGTCAGTGCTTTACACCGCCATCCTGATCCCGTTTGCGATGGTCGCCTCGCTGATCGAGGGCGGCCATCGATGCACCTGGATATTCCGGACTTGGGCCTGGCTGATTGTTCGAACCTGCGGCATCACGGTCGAAATCGAGGGCCTCGAACATCTCGACGGCCTTGCCTCGTTCGTGCTGGTTTCGAACCACAAAAGCCTGTTCGACATCATCGCGGTATTTGACGCCGTTCCACGAGAGATGCGCTTCGTGGCCAAGCGCGAGATCGAGAAGGTCCCGGGCATCGGCTTCATTCTGGAGCGCTCGCAAAACATCGTTATCGACCGCGCCGGCGGCGGCCGCACGATTCGGCGCGCACTCGCGGTCGCGCGCTACGGCTACAGCATCTGCGTGTTCGCCGAAGGGCATCGCTTCGCCGACGACGAGGTACATGAATTCAACGAAGGCGCGGCATGGCTCGCAATCGCGACCAGGCTGCCCTGCGTGCCGATGGCAATACGCGGTACGATGGCGCTGATGCCGCGGGGTTCGATGTTCGTGTCGCCGGGCCGGCGGATTCGCATTGTGTTGGGTAGGCCAATTGCGACCGACGGACTCAAGAGCGCGGATCGAAACGAATTGACCCGGCGGCTCGAAGCCGAGGTCCGTGCAGCCTTTTGGGAAAACTCCTGAGACTTGGGGTCAGTTGGTCCGGCGGTCGAAGATATAGAGCGGCACTAGGTTCGCCGCTTGCGGCGCAACCGCGAGGATTCGCCGGCCAGCTTCGATTCGAATCGGATTCACGCTTGCACCGGCTGCTTTGAGCGCTTTGGCGACCTGCTCGACGTCGTCGGCCTCGAGCCA
>DATEGX010000100.1:0-10034 GCA_035279875.1 Binataceae bacterium (SeqCode) | reverse complement strand
ACTGTTCCAATGTTAGTTCTTCTTCCGTTTGTGCGCCGCAGATAAGGTTGTGCGTGGGCGATTTCCGGGAGGACTTCAAATCGATTGACCGCGGCTACGCGCCCTGTTAATTCTGCACGGATTTGATCGGCGGGAGACTCTCGGGTGAGGGTCGCGCCGCCCCAAGGTTTGAGCCGAAAGCGAGACGATGAACCGCTTATTGATTCCTGTCGCCGTGCTCCTATTCGTGAGCGGGGTCCTGACGGTGGGCTTTTCGCAGCGGCCTTGGGCGCCGCGCGCAGACGTCGATCAGCCGATTCCTTTCAGCCATCGGGTTCACGCCGGCATCAACAAAATCCCTTGCCAATACTGCCACGAGTACGCCCGGCGCTCGCAGACCTCGGGAGTGCCGCCGGTGGAGCGTTGCGTCGGCTGTCACGGCAGCGCGCTGCTCGGCGGAATCAAGCCGATTACCCAACCCTGGACCGACAACAGTCAGCCGCCGTTCGAGATTCGCTGGAACCGGATCTACGTTTTGCCGGACTTCGTCAAGTTCGTGCACAAACCGCATATCTGGGCCGGCGTTGCATGCCAGGAATGTCACGGGCCGGTCGAGACCATGGACCGGATCGTGCCAGTCCACGAAATTAACATGGGCTTTTGTATCGATTGCCATGTCAAACGCGGCGCCACCCAGGATTGTTTTGTCTGTCATCACTGAGTGAGGAATCCAATGTCAGACGGGCTGTCCAGGCGGTCGTTCCTAAAGCTTGCTGCCACGGCTGGAGCCGCGGCCGCAATACCCGGGTGCGAACCGGCCGCGCGAAAGATAATTCCTTACGTCGTCCCTGACGAGAACGTAATTCCTGGCGTTGCGAGCTATTTCGCCACGACCTGCACTGAATGTTCGGCCGGATGCGGGATAATCGCCAAGGTCCGCGAAGGCCGCGTCATCAAACTCGAAGGGAATCCCGCCGACCCGATAAGCGGTGGCGCGATTTGCGCGCGCGGTCAGGCCGGGTTGCAGGGGCTATATAATCCCGACCGCATCGCCAAGCCGATGCAGCGCGCCGGCGACGGTTCTTTGCGCGAAATCTCCTGGGATCAGGCGTCCAGCCTGCTCAATGATCGTTTGCAGGAGGCCTCCAAAGCGGGGAAGGGCCGGGTCGCCTATATCGGCTCGTCCAACGGACCGGCGCTCGATAACGTCACCAAGCTCTGGCTCAAAGCATGGGGTTCTGACCGCCTGGTCTTTTGGGAGCGAATCGGCGAGGAGCCGGCACGGGCCGCGGCGGACGCTTGTTTCGGGCGGCGCGACCTGCCGGTTTACCGGCTCGATCAAGCCGAGACGATCGTTTCATTTGGCGCGGATTTCCTCGAAACCTGGGACTCGCCGGTCGAATATGCGAGGCAATACGCGGCGTTTCGCGCGCCCAAGATGCGCAATGGGACCCTCTCGATGGGCAAAAGCGCGTACGTCAGTCCGCGGCTGGGGACGACCGGCGCCAAGGCTGACGAATGGGTGCAGGCCAAGCCCGGCACCGAGGGCGTGCTCGCGATGGGCGTGCTCAACGTCGTAGCCAACCAGGGATGGATGGCGCAGGGGACCGGGATCGATGCCGGGGCGGTGAAACAGTTCGTCGCGAGCTATGACCCGCATTCGGTAAGTGAGCAGACCGGAGTTCCGGTCGAGACTATCAACAAGCTGGGCTCGTGGCTTGGTCAGTCGGACGGCGCGGTGGCGCTGGCCGGCGGCGACGACCCGCAGACCTACATTGCCGCTTATGTGCTGAACGCGATTACCGGAAATCTCGGCAAAACCATGGTTTTCCTTGAGAATTCGCCGGCCGAGACGCTGACCGTCCCGCAGGATACGGCTGCCGTGCTGCAGGCTATCCGCGGCGGCGAGGTCGACGTGGTGGTGGTTGCGGGCGGAGCGAACCCGGCCTACTCGATGCCGGCAGCTTGGGACGCACGGGCGGCGATCAAACGTGCGCCGTTCGTGGTCTGGATGGGCGAGGTTCCCGACGAGACCGCGGAGGCCGCCCAGCTTCTGATTCCGACCCGCCATGCGCTCGAGTCCTGGCGCGATAACCATCCGCGGGCGGGACTTTACGGCTTGGGCCAGCCGGTGATGCAGCCGGTGGTTGCCAGCCGGGCGCTGCATGAC
The DNA here is from genome assembly GCA_035279875.1 of Binataceae bacterium (SeqCode). GTDB lineage: Bacteria > Desulfobacterota > Binatia > Binatales > Binataceae > JAMXLL01. The sequence continues at coordinate 7,885 of DATEGX010000100.1, read as the reverse complement.
GTGCTAATCGAGTCGGCGCATTTGGGCGCCGGCGCCGCCGGGCAGAGTATTCCATGGGAGAATGCCTCGGACGCGGTCAATTCGGCCTGGCAGGACCTTCAAGGCAAGATTGCCAGCGATACCAATCCGGCCGAGTTCTGGAGTGGCGCGCTACGCAAGGGCGGGGTGTTTCAGGAGGCGAAGAGCTCAACCGCCCAGCTCAATTCGGCGGTTTTACAGCGCAAACTCCAGTTCAGGCCGCTGGGGCCCGGGAGTCTCGCGCTGGCTGCCTTCCCGCACATTTTCCTCTACGACGGTCGTGGCGCCGACAAGCCCTGGCTGCAGGAGATGCCCGATCCGGTCAGCCAAATCGTGTGGGATAGCTGGGCCGAGATTCATCCGGAAACCGCGAAGCAGCTTGGGCTTAAGCACGACTACAAGAGCACCTATCTGTTCGCCGGGGTTGACGTAATCGAAGTCTCGACGCCCTACGGAAATTTCGAGGTTTCGGTCCATATCACCCCGATGGTCATGCCGGGGGTGCTGGCGATGCCGATCGGGCAGGGCCATTCCGCCTATGGCCGCTTCGCCAAGGACCGGGGAATCAACCTGTGGTCGTACCTGCCCGAGAACAGCCGCAGCGTGGCGGTTCAAGCGCACACGACCGAGAGGAAGTACAAGCTCGTAACGCCGCTCGGCGCCAGCGACATGATGGGCCGCGCGATTATCGAGGCGATGAGCATCGAGGAGCTTGCCAACGGCAAAAAGCCCGAGATTCAGCGAGAAATCGACGCCGAGCGCCCGCCGGTACCGTACGAGATGTTCGACCCGATACGCTATCCGGGTCACAAATGGGGCATGACTATCGACGTCAATGCGTGCACCGGATGCAGCGCCTGCGTGGCGGCCTGCTATGCCGAGAACAACCTGCCGGTAGTCGGTAAGGAAGGCGTCGACGAGGGCCACATCATGTCGTGGTTGCGGATCGAGCGGTTTATCCCCAAGGCCAAGGAGGCAGCCGACGCTCCTTATCTCTATATGGCGCCAATCCTCTGCCAGCAGTGCGATCATGCGCCTTGTGAGCCGGTTTGCCCGGTTTTCGCCTCGCATCATACGCCCGAGGGCTTGAACGCGCAGATCTACAATCGCTGTATCGGCACCCGCTTCTGCGAGAACAACTGTCCTTACAAAGTGCGCCGCTTCAACTGGTTCGACCCGCATTGGGCCGAACCCTTGAATTTGCAGCTAAATCCGGACGTGACCGTGCGCAGCGCCGGCGTGATGGAGAAGTGCACGTTCTGCATCCAGCGGATCACGATGGCCGAGATAGACGCCCGTACCGAGGGGCGGGAACTGGTCGACGGCGAGATCATCACGGCCTGCGCCCAAGCCTGTCCGGCACGCGCCATCAGCTTTGGCGATCTCAACGATCATGAAAGCGCGATGGTCAAGCGGCGGGCCGATAACAAGCCGCGCGCCTATACGATGCTTCCAGAGTTCAACGCCTTGCCGCAAATCACCTATCTGCGCGATCTTTACCGGACCAAGGGGAACGCCTAATGGCAGCGGCCGTCGAAACCAACCTGCAGCCGACCTACATAGATATTGACCGTCAGGTCAGGCGGGCGCTGGCGCCTGGTAGCCTGAAATACTGGATGTGGATACTGTTTTGCGCCTTTCTGACCGCTGTAGGCGTCGGATATTGGACGAACCAGGTCTATAGGGGCTTGGGCGTCACGGGCCTGACCGAACCGACCATGTGGGCGCCGTACATCACGAATTTCGTCTTCTGGGTCGGTATTGCTCATTCCGGAACCCTGATTAGCGCGATCCTGTTCCTGTTCCGGACGCGATGGCGGACGGCGGTGTATCGCTGCGCCGAAACCATGACGGTTTTTGCGGTTTTGACTGCGGGCCTGTTTCCTCTGATACATCTTGGCCGGGTCTGGTTCTTCTACTGGTGCGTGCCCTATCCCAATGAGCGTTTTCTGCAGCCTGACTTCCGCTCGCCGCTGATCTGGGACTTTTTCGCAATCAGCACCTACTTGACCATCAGCACGGTGTTTCTGTTCACCGGATTAATCCCGGATTGTGCTAATGCGCGCGAAGCAGCGACTGGATGGCGCAAGACGCTCTATACCATCCTTTCCTTCGGCTGGCAGGGGACCGACAGGCAATGGCGTAACTTCCAGATGGTTTACCTGCTGCTGGCCGGGTTCGCGACCCCGCTGGTGCTGTCGGTGCACAGCGTGGTGTCGTGGGACTTCGCGATGACCCAGCTTCCCGGATGGCACAGCACGATTTTCGCGCCTTACTTCGTCGCCGGAGCGATTTTTTCGGGCTGCGCGCTGGTGCTCACGCTGATTATCCCGCTGCGCAAGTACATGCATCTCGAGGAGTTGGTGACCATCTGGCATCTCGACAATCTTGCCAAGGTGGTACTGCTAACCTCGCTTATTGTGAGCTACTCGTACTGCGTCGAGTCGTTCATGGTGTGGTATTCGCAGGACCCGATCGAGATCGCCACCTTCCATCAGCGCTATTTTGGCCCGCAAGGCTACCTGTTCTGGATCATGGTGACCTGCAACTGCCTGATCCCGTTGCTGCTCTTCAGCCCGCGCGTTCGCACCAACACGGTATGGCTGTTCGTCATTTCGATCTTCGTGAACATCGGGATGTGGCTGGAGCGGTTCGTGATTATCGCCGGCTCGCTGGCGACGAATACCGAACCATCGCAGTGGCGCTTCTACACCCCGCATCTGACTGAAATCGCGATAACGGTAGGAAGTTTCGGCTGGTTCCTGATGAACTTCTCGCTGTTTGCGAAGTTCATGCCGATCGTTTCGATGACCGAATTGAAGGAGGGAATCGGCTGGATTCGGCAGGCGGGGCGCGGCACCTATCCGTATCGGAAGGCAGCATGAGCGACGTTGCGATAATTTCGACTTTTGGCACTGACCACGATTGTGCCGACGGTATCCGGGCGCTTCACGACGGCCGGTTTCGTGAGTTTCGCGCTTTCTTTCCCTTTCCCAGCGAGAAGATACTCGAGGCAAGTACGCACGCGCGTCATTGGGGACGGAGTCCGGTGCGCTACTGGCAGCTATTCGGCGGGATCATCGGGCTGCTGAGCGCGATCGCGCTGGAATTTGGCACCTCCTGGGAATGGAATCTGATCGTCGGCGGCCGCCCGGTCATCTCGGTGCCGCCGTATATCGTCATCATGTTCGAACTGACAATCCTGATTGGCGGATTGTCAGGCTTGTTGGGCTTCTTTGTGCATAATCGGATGCCGGTCTTCGATCCGTTTCCCGGCTACCGTTCGCGTTTTTCCGAAGACAAGTTCGGGCTGGTGGTTCATTGCGAAGAAGGCGATGCGTCGCGGATCGAATCCATCCTGCGCGAGGCCGGCGCCGAGGACATCACCCGCGAAACCGCGCTGGAACCTGCGGAACATCACTGAGAGTGGGAAAAGGCCCGAAGCAAGATGAGCTCTAATCAACCCGCATCGCTGGGTGCCGCGGCGCTCAGGCCGCTGCGCGAACCGGTGGAAGTCAACTGGGGGCCGTTGATCACCCTGGCCGTGGTTCTGTTCCTGGTCGGCGTGGTCGGCTTCTTCGTTTCGCTGCTGATCGGACGAAACCAGCGGGTATGGGAAACCTGGCTGGTCAATTTCCTGTTTTTCAATGGTATCGCCGAGGGCGGTGTAGTCTGTTCGGCGGCCTTCTACCTGACCCAGGCCAAATGGGCCGGGACCACGCATTTCCGGCTGGCCGAAGCCTTTACGCTCTACCTGCCGATCGGCTTCATCCTGTTCTGGGGGGTTTGTATCGGCCGGGTTTTCATATTCCCCTGGATTCTTCATCCTTCGGTCAGGCAGCAGATGTGGCTCAACGCGCCGTCGCTGTTCATGCGCGACGGTATCTCGCTGCTGGTCATCACGCTCGTCAGCGTCTGGTTCGTCTCGCTGTCGCGGGGCTCGGCGGCGACGAATTGGGCGCGCCGCTTCGACGAGATCGAGATGCCGCCCAAGGCAATCCGCCGGCTCGCGCCGATCGTGGCGATTCTTTACTGCGCGGTTTATTCGCTGATTGCCTTTGATCTGATCATGTCGCTGTCGCCCAAATGGCATAGCACGCTGTTCGGATGGTGGTATTTTGCGACCGATTTCTGGAGCGCCGCGGTGGCGATGGCGTTCACGGCGGTGCTGCTACGGCGGCGGATGGGCGAGAAAAGTTCGGTCGGCGCGCCGGCCGTGCTGCACGACCTCGGCAAGCTGATCTTCGCCTTTTCGATCTTCTGGATTTACACCGGCTTCGCGCAGTACCTGGTCATCTGGTATGGCGACCTGCCGGCGGAAACCTTCTTTATCGTCGTGCGCTTCTGGCACCATCCGTGGGCATTGCTGTCGTGGTCAACGCCGGTACTGATCTGGGTCGTCCCGTTCGTTGTACTGTTGGGAGTTCGGCCCAAGCGCACTCCCGTGATTCTCGGAACGGTGTCGCTGCTGGGACTGATTGGAGTCTGGATTCTCAATTACATCCTGGTCGTACCGTCGCTGTCGCCGAATCGGCTACCGTTTGGATGGACGGAGCTGACGATTAGCGCGGGATTTCTCGGGATTTTCCTGCTATGCGCGATTCCGGGCCTGAAGCTCACGGCGCGCGCCGCGCTCGAGCCGGTGCCGTCGGAGATTGCCGAAATGGAGTACGAGTGATGACCGGGCAGTCGCGCAAATCGACGCTCATTAGCATCCTGTTCGGCGTATTTGCGGCCGCCGTCGCCGGCTGCGCGGGACCCAAGGGCGGCTATCCGCTCGATACCCTGGTCCCGACGTCGGATATCACCAAGAGCTTCTACGACCTCTTCGTCGAGGTCACGGTCCTCGATATCATCGTGCTGATCGTCGTGGTCGGCGCCCTGTTGCTGGCGATCTTCGTGTTTTCGACTCGCACCGGCGGCAGCCGGCCGCCGTCGGTCAAGCATTCGGACATGTACCTGGAGTTGGCCTGGACGATCGTTCCGGCCCTTATCCTGCTGGCGATTACGATCCCGACGGTTCGCACTATCGTCCAGACTCAGCCGTATACGTGGCCGAAGGACACCTTGCAGATCGAAGTGATAGCCCATCAATGGTGGTGGGAGTTTCACTACCCGACGCTTGGCGTCGAAACCGCCGACGAGGTCCATATCCCGACCGGCAAGACCATCCATTTCGAGCTGTTCTCGAAGGACGTGATTCACAGCTTTTTCATGCCGCAAGTCGGCGGCAAGCGCGACGTGGTGCCCGGCCAGGAGAACCAGATCACACTGATTGCCAACGTGCCGGGCTATTACTACGGACAGTGCACCGAGTTCTGCGGCGATTCGCACGCCAATATGCGTTTTCGGGTAGTGGTCGATACGCCGGCCAAATTCGACGAATGGGTCAAGCAGCAACTCGCGCCGCCCAACAAGCCGACCGAGGGCGCGGCCGCCGCCGGGGCAAAAATCTTCGCCAATGCGCCTTGCGCGATTTGCCACACGATCAGGGGCGTGTCGGGATTCTCCAAGCAGTACACCTACGGCTTCCGTGGTCCGGACCTGACCCATTTCGGCAGCCGCACGACGCTCGCCGGCTCGATCCTCGACAATACGCCCCACAATGTGGCGTTGTGGATTCGCAATCCGGACGCGGTCAAGCCCGGCGCCAACATGCCGACGCTCGGTCTCAGCGGTCACGATTTGAACGATCTGGTCGCCTATCTGGAAAGCCTGAAATAGGGAAATACACATGGCTGCCCAACCAAAACCGTTACACGTACACGAGACCAACTATCTCGAAGGTGGGGGGCTGTACGGCTGGCTGACCACTATCGATCACAAGCGTATCGCCGTGCTCTATGGCTTGACGGCGGTCCTCATGCTGGTCCTGGGCGGCACCGAGGCGATGCTAATCCGCACCCAGTTGATGGTGCCGGACAACACCTTCCTGACCGCGCAACAGTACAACCAGTTCTTCACGATGCATGGCTTGACGATGATCTTTCTCGTCATCATGCCGCTGGAGACCGGCTTCTTCGGCAACTTCCTGATCCCGCTGCAAATTGGCGCCCGCGATGTCGCCTTCCCGCGCCTCAATGCACTGAGCTTCTGGATCTTCCTGCTCGGCGCGATCACCCTGAACCTCGGCTGGATTTGGGGCGGACTGCCCAATGACGGATGGTTTGGCTACGCCAACCTGACCGAGCGCTTCTATTCGCCCGGCTTGAACATCGATTTCTACGATGTCGCGCTGCTGATCCTCGGCGTTTCGTCGGTGATGAGCGCGCTGAATTTCTTCGTCACCATTATCAATATGCGCGCCCCCGGCATGACCTTCATGCGGATGCCGATGTTCATCTGGTCGTTGCTGGTGACGACAATTCTGATTCTGCTGGCTTTCCCGGCGCTGACCGTCGGCCTGATCTTCCTGTTCCTCGACCGCAACTTCGGCACCCACTACTACCAGGTGATCGCCGGCGCGACGCCGATCTTGTGGCAGCATCTGTTCTGGATCTTCGGCCATCCTGAAGTCTACATCATGATCCTGCCGGCCTTCGGCCTGATCTCCGAAGTGATCCCGGTCTTTTCGCACAAGCCCCTGTTCGGCTATCCGATGATGGCCTACTCGATGATCCTGATCGGCTTCCTCTCTTACGGGGTGTGGGGCCATCACATGTTCGCGACCGGGATGGGCCCGATTGCCGACAGCACCTTCGCGATCACCTCGATGCTGATCGCGATTCCGACCGGCATCAAGATCTTTTCATGGATTGCGACGGTCTGGGGCGGGCGCTTGCGTTTCTCGACCGCCTTCCTGTTCGCGATCGCGTTCGTGCTCCAGTTCACCATCGGCGGCCTGAGCGGCATCATGCACGCGAGCCCGCCAATCGACATGGAGCAAACCGACAGCTACATCATCGTTGCCCACTTCCATTACGTGCTGGGACTCGGCGCGCTATTCGGGATTTTCGCCGGCGCGTATATGTACTGGCCGAAGATTACCGGCCGGCTGTTCAACGAAAAGCTCGGCAAATGGCATTTCTGGCTCACCGTATGGTCGTTCAACGCGACCTTCTTTCCGATGCACTTCCTGGGCGAGCTCGGCATGCCGCGGCGTATCTACACCTACGCGCCCAACATGGGATGGGATTTCTGGAACAAGTGGGAAACCATTAACGCCTATATCATCGCGGTTTCCTTTATCCTCTTCTTCATCAATGTCTTCTGGAGCGTGCGTAGTGGCGAACGCGCCGGCCCCGACCCCTGGGACGCCCGCACCCTCGAATGGTCGACGCCGACTCCGCCGCCGATTTACAACTTCGCCACCGTTCCAGCCGTCACCGCGCGCGATGCCTTCTGGGTGACGAAGTACGGCCACGTCGAAGCGACCGGGCTCGAACCTTCCAATGTGGCGGCCATCTCGCCGGCGTTGGTCGACGTCAGCGGGATTCACATTCCTTTGCCGTCCTTGTATCCGGTGTTGCTTGCCCTCGGCATGTTCGGCATGGGCATCGGGATGCTGGTCGAATGGTACCGGGTGGTCCTGATCGGCGCCGCGCTGATGGTCTTGTCGGCTATCTCTTTGGCCTTCGAGTATCCGCGCTGGGGGCAGGAGGATACTCACGCGGTCTCGGAGTCCTTCCTCGGACTCGACAGCCGCAAGGTCGGTATCTGGAGTTTCATCGGATCCGAGTGCGTCTTTTTCGCGAGCCTGATTTCGACCTACATGGTCTACAAGGCCCGCAGCATGGGCCCCTACGACGCCGACATCCTGAACATCCCGTTGACGTCCTTCAGCACCTTCATCCTGTTGATGTCGAGCTTGCTGATGGTGCTGGCGCTGGCCGGGTACCAGCGCAACGACAAGTTCTGGGGCACCTTC
>DATEGX010000099.1:0-2110 GCA_035279875.1 Binataceae bacterium (SeqCode) | reverse complement strand
GTGCGGCATCAGGTTCTCACTGCCCTGCGCGCCCCGCTCTAAACCACGCAGCCGCTCCTCGACAACGGCGCCGCTGCGCGAGGCGCGCACTTGGCGCAATCGCTCCACCTGCTGCCGTTCGAGCGCCGGATCGAGCCGGAACGAAGCGAGCCGCTCAGCCTCTTCCTGCCTGAACCGGTTCACGCCCACCACCACCGCGTCGCCGCGCTCCACCTCTTGCTGGTACTGGTAGGCCGCGTTGTGGATTTCGTTCTGTATATAGTTCTTCTCGATTGCCGCCAGCGTTCCGCCCAGGGCGTCGATGCGGTCAATGTATTCGCGCGCGCCCTGCTCGATTTTATCGGTAAGCTGTTCGATGTGATGGCTGCCGCCAAACGGATCGGCCGTATTGGTCACGCCGCTCTCGTGCGCGATGATCTGCTGGGTCCGCAGGGCCAGCCGTGCCGACTCCTCGGTCGGTAATCCGAGCGCCTCGTCTTTGGCGTTGGTATGCAGCGATTGCGCTCCGCCCAGTACGGCTGCCAGCGCCTGCATCGAGACCCGCACGACGTTGACATCGGGCTGCTGGGCCGTGAGAGTCGAGCCCGCGGTTTGCACGTGGAAACGCATCATCAGGGATCGCGGATGGCGGGCGCCGAACCGCTCGCGCATGATCGTAGCGTAGAGGCGGCGCGCCGCCCGGAACTTGGCGATCTCTTCGAGGAAATTGTTGTGCGAGTTGAAGAAGAACGACAGCCTCGGCGCGAAGGAATCGATTGCAAGACCCGCCGCCAGCGCCGCCTCAATATAGGCGATGGCGTTGGCGAGCGTGAAGGCGACCTCCTGAATCGCCGTCGATCCAGCCTCGCGAATGTGATAGCCGCTGATCGAGATAGTGTTCCATTCGGGAATCTCGCAGGCCGCCCAGCCGAGCAGGTCGGTGATAATGCGCATGGCCGGACGCGGTGGGTAGATATAAGTGCCGCGCGCGATGTATTCCTTGAGGATGTCGTTCTGGATGGTACCGGAGATCTTGCGCAAGTCGGCGCCCTGGCTCTTGGCCACAAGCACGTACAGGCTCAGCAGAATCGACGCCGTCGAGTTGATGGTCATCGAGGTGGTGATGTCTGCTAAGCGAATGCCGTCGAACAGGCGCTGCATGTCGGCCAGCGAGCAGATAGCGACACCGACGCGTCCGACTTCGCCCGCAGCCAGTGGATGATCGGAATCCATACCCATCTGGGTGGGCAGGTCAAAAGCTACCGAGAGACCCGTGATGCCTTGAGAAAGCAGATAGCGGTAACGACGATTGCTCTCCTCGGCGGTACCAAAGCCGGCGTACTGGCGCATGGTCCATAGACGGCCACGGTACATGTCGGGATAAATCCCCCGAGTGTAGGGGTACTCGCCCGGGCGCTCGCTATGGTTCATGATTTGGAGATCTTGCGGGCGCGCCAGAACGACGAGATTCCGAACCACATCATCAGCGCGACAAACGGAATGGTCAGGGCCAGGCGCGCGGCGCTGCCGTCTTTGCCGAAACTTCGAACCGCCGATGGTACCGGTAGCGCGGCCAGGACCAGGAAAAAGAACCCAATCACCTGATTCCAGAGGATATGGACGGGCCGAATGATGCCTGGAAGCACATGGCCCACGAATTTCTTGGCCAACGCAAACATGCTGCTATTATCAGTTTAGCGAAAGCGGCCGGAGGGGCCGCTACTGAGATCGCAGAATCGAGCCGATATATAAAAGGGAGAGCAAAATCTGAGTCGTGGGGCACTAACAAGTTGGTGAAACTGTGCTTGCCTGTGGAACATCAACAAGGTAGTGATATGCTTGTAGTGGCCCTCCAAGAAAGGGGCAACGCGTGGAAGAAAAACTGAAAGAGCTCATGCAAGAATTGGGCAACGCGATTAATGAGTCGTTGTCCGATTCCGATCGCATTGCAGCGGCCATCGGTGAGATCAAGCGCGCCGGATACGACGTATTCCTGGTGCTCGAAGCCACCATCGGGTTCAATAAGCGGGATGAGAATAGCGAATACGAATCCGAGGACTCCGAGGTCGAGGCCAATTCCGAGACACCTCCCAAGCGGAAGTTCGAGTCTACAGGCAAGATCAAACTAACC
>DATEGX010000098.1:0-5621 GCA_035279875.1 Binataceae bacterium (SeqCode) | reverse complement strand
ACCCGATGGTGCTCGTTGTGTCGGACGCGACGCCTGCGTTGCCCTCTGGACTGAGATTGCGACGGCGCCTAATACCCGTTTCGATCTCGAAGAAAGCTTTGCGATGGGCGATCGGGCAATCATTCGCTGGCGCTTTTGGAGCGATGACTCCAATTCGATGCGCGGAGTCAATCTGATGCGGGTGCATGGCGGGCTGATTGTCGAGGCTATGGGTTACGTCAAGGGTGCTTAAACGCGCTCGCGCTGGTCGATTACCTCCGAGGTAATCGACCAGCGTGGCGCGCGACGCTAGGGTAACGGCCTATGGACACCATACAGAACGGAGCGGCAATCCAGCCTATCGGGGTCGGTTCCCTGTTACGGCGCTGGCGCGAGGCCCGCCATCTTAGCCAGCTCGAGCTGGCGCTGGAGGCCGAAGTGTCTTCGCGTCATATCAGCTTCCTCGAGACCGGCCGCGCGGAGCCGAGCCGGGGAATGCTGCTAACGCTCGCCGGCGTGCTCGACGTTCCGCTGCGGGAGCAGAATTTCCTGCTTATGGCTGCCGGTTTCGCGCCGATCTATGGCGAGACCGGCCTGGACGATCCACGGATGGAAAAGGTGCGCACGGCGGTCGAGATAATCCTCAAAAACAACGAGCCGCGGAGCGCCTACGCGCACGACCGTCACTGGAACATCGTGATGGCGAATCATGCGTTCGTTAGATTCTTAGCTATTGTCCTGGGTGAAACGCCGGCAGGTCTGCAGCCGCTGCGGGTAGCACCCGCGCCACGACTCAACGTCCTTCGTCTCGTTTTCGATCCCGACTCGATCCGCAAGGTGATCGTGAACTGGGAGACCATCGCAAAATCGCTGCTGAATGAAGCCTATCGGCGGTTAGCGTGGGCGCGCGACGAGGCCATGAAAGAGCTGATCACTGAGATTCTGAGCTACCCTGGGGTCCCGGAGCGATGGCGGGAGCCCGATCTCGAAGCTCCTCGCGATTTGATCTTGCCGACCGAACTAAAGCTGAGCGGGACGACTGCGCGGATGTTCAGCACGATGACCACGCTTGCGACGCCCAACGACGTTACCCTGCAGGACCTTCATATCGAGGCTTTCTACCCCGCTGACGCTGCCACGGAGAAGTTGCTTTCTTCGCCGCCCTGGGCCTGATCACAAAGCGGTCTCGATCGCGAAGGCCTGTTCGAATGCGAGCATCCATAGACGCCCGCGGCACCGTTTCAGGCGAGGAAATGAGCCATGATCTGCTCGCCGAGAATTCGCGTATAGTGCAACTGCGCGTCCAGGCGGCCGCCTACCGGCCCAACCCATAACTTGGTCGCCCCGGCCTCGGCGAGTTGTTCGATGCGCGCGATCCAGTCGCGCGGATTCCCGGCCAGCGCGAACCGCTGGATCGCGTATTCTGTCAGGCCAAGTTCGTCCATTCGCTTGGGATTGCGGCCTTCGTTGAGCACGTGGTCATACAGGACGTAGCCGTCGACGTACTCCTGGATCTTGGTTCGGAAATCGTTCGGGACGTGCTTGTTATCGAGCCCTTGCCGCATTGCATGGTTAAGGATCGATGAGACCGAAGCCTTGACGTTGGCGATAGCCTTGTCGCGGTCTTCATGCAGCGAGGTCCTGGTTGTATACCAGATGTCAACTTCGGACGGGTCGCGATTCGCCTCGCGCGCGCCCGCGTGAATTCTGGCGACGGTATCCTTAATAATCTCCGGGAGCAGGCCCGTACCGGCGATCACCGAATCGGCGATCCTGCCGCCAAGATGAAGCATCTTTGGGCCCTCGGCGCAAAGCGAAATCGGGATCCGCGGGCGGACCGCCGCCGACGACCATCTGACGCGCTGCGGCCGTCCCTGGTAAGTGGCTTCACCGTGCTCAAGCAGTCCACGAACGCACTGCACGTAGTCCTCGATGCGCGCCCGTGAAGCGATCTTGTAGCCTATATTCAGGACCGCACTGTCGCCGCTCGCGATATCCATGAAAGCGCGGCCGCCAGTCAGGCTGTCGAGCGAGGCTAGAAAGGAGGCCATCACCTGGGGCTCGCGGGTGAGCGGATTAGTTGGGCGCAAACCCACACTGGCGCGACTCGACGCGAGTGCTATCACCGTGGCTCTGACGAAGGCGTCGCCGCCAACGAAGGCCGAGTCGTAGGTGCCGACGGCTTCGGCGCCATAGTCCTCGGCCATTTTCACCAGATCGCTGAAACGGCCGATCTCGTCGCGGCTGAGAAGCGGTCCGCCAGGTGCCAGATTTACACCAAAGGAGATTTTCATGCGCCTCGCTTGTGGGCTGTCAGCCCGACGCTTCGTGGCCGGCTGTACCGAAGGTTCCACTATAGCCTTCGCCAGCCGCCACGCCTTTGAGTTGCAGGCGAGGCGAAAATACACCCGGCCCGCTCAGGCGCACAAGGAATACTGGTTCCTGCTCCATGAGCTTGACCGGATTCCCTGCGGCCTGGCGGCTCTTGCACCCGACAGGTCGGTTCAGCGATTGCGATGGTCGCGGACCAGGCCCGGTTCCTTCGGATGCGGATACGGATGCGGCGTATAGCCGATTTCGCGACGGAACTGCTGCGCGCTGGCGAAGGCGTTGCGATAAATTTCAGCAAGTTTGTCTTCGGTCTCGTAATCGAAGACGTCCTGCAACCGTTGTTCGATGTCGCCGCCGCGCTCAGGCTGATGCTCTATATACCAGCGCACGGTCCGCCGCAGCGCTTCCTCGGGCGCAAGCGGGTCGCTGTAACCAAGCTGCTGCTTAATCTTGTGCAAATCCATCAGCTTGTGATGCGGGGTTAGCTCGAGGCTCACCCCGCGCGCCGGAGAAGCCACCGCCGCCGGCAGGCTGATGATTTCGAACTTGTGATTCATTTCGTCGGCGACGATCTCGACGATCTGGCGAACTGAAAATTGCTGGTCGTCGCCACAATTGTAGATTTGCCCCGCAGCAGCATCCGGTTTGTCGACCGCCAGGAGCACCGCATGCGCCAGGTTGCCGGCGTAGCCATGCGTCATCAGACCCAGCCCGCCATCGGCCAGAATCATGAATGGCCGTTTGTCCAGCACGCGCCGAATCGCACACCATTCGCGCGGCAGCAACTGGTAGGGCCCGTATACATACGGATAGCGGTAGACGGCGCCGCGCGGATGAGCGGCGAGCACCGCCCGCTCGGTGCTGGCGATCAGATACGAGAAGCGATGCTCCTCCTCGCGCTGGATGGTTGGCGCAGTCTCCGGAACAGGAATTGGCAGCCCCGGTGGAAAATTAACTTCGGGATTGAAGTAGCCTCGATATGCCGGAACTCCGCCAATCGCGATGAACTGGCCGATCTTGCCGGCCAGCGCCTCCGCGATTACCCGGATACGCCCATAGGTTGCAATGACGACGTCAAACGTCCGTCCGCCAATCGCGGATTCCAGGGTTTCGCGAAAGTGCGGATCGCCATGAATATGCTCGGTATCGGGCGGAATTTCGGGAATTTCGTGGGTTCCGCGATGCATAATCGCGACCTTGAACCCGCGTTCGCGAAGACCGTTAACCAGGAATGGCCCGCTGGGGCCGGTACCGCCTACTACCAGAGCATTTTTCATCATCCAACCTCTGACGCGCGAAGCCTATGGCTTCAAACTTTATCGCACGGGTATAGACGAGAATGGCGCATAAGCAAAGCTTCACGGGCGGATCGCCATGTCGCCGGCCCGCCCGATTGATATGCGGTGGATGATTGCTTTGATTTTCGGTCGTCAATGGCAGATAAATCCTGCTAAGGTCGGACAAGAGCCAAGGCATAAACGATAGTGGCAGGGAGGTGCCCCTTTCAGCGGCACCCCCGGACCAAGGAGGACCGATGCATTACGACATCATAATCCGCGACGGTACGATCGTTGACGGATCAGGATTACCCCGCTACCGCGGCGACGTCGGGATAGCCCAGGGACGGATCGCAACGATCGGCAAGGTTCGCGATTCCGCCGACGAAGTCATCGAGGCCGAAGGTCATGTGGTCGCGCCCGGGTTTATCGATGGCCACACCCACATGGATGCGCAGGTCTTCTGGGATCCCATCGGTACCTGCTCATGCTGGCACGGCGTTACGTCCGTAGTCATGGGCAACTGCGGCTTTTCGCTGGCGCCATGCACCGAAAAGGACAAGCTGCTGGTGATGCGCAACCTCGAGCGGGCCGAGGATATCTCGCCGCGCGCGATGGAAGCCGGCATCAAATGGTCGTGGTCCAGCTTCCCGCAATACCTCGATACCGTCGACCGCTTACCCAAGGGAATCAATTACGCCGCCTATGTGGGCCATTCGGCGCTGCGAACCTACGTTATGGGGGAGAAGGCCTTCAGTGAGCGGGCCACCCTTGGCGAAGTCGATGCGATGAAGAAGGAGTTGAGCAACGCGATTCGCGCGGGCGCCGCCGGCTTCAGCACCTCGCGGACCCGTAATCATCAGACGCCCGACGGAGGCCCGGTCGCGAGCCGCCTCGCCGAATGGGACGAAGTACGTGAGTTGGTAGGCGTAATGGGCGACCTGCATGCCGGGGTCTTCGAAATCGCTCAGGAAGACGTCGACCGCGACCCCGAATTGATGCGTGATTTCATCGGCCGGCTCAAGACGCTAGCCCTCGATACCGGCGTGCCGACTACCTTTGGTGCGGTTTATTCGCGCCGTGCGCCGCACCTATGGCGGCCGTTCTTCGAATTGGCGGACGAAACCGTCGCTGGCGGCGGCAAGATGCTAATCCAGGGTCATAGCCGCTGGATCAGCACGCTGCTTTCGTTCGAGAGCACAACGCCCTTCGATAAGGCTCCGGTTTGGTCCGAGATCCGCAAGCTTCCGTTGGACCAGCAAGAAGCCGCCCTCCGCAACCCTGAAATGCGAGGCAAACTGGTCGCGGCGGCGCGCGAATACATGCAGCAGCCTTCGCGTGCGGTGGGGGCCGAGGCGCGGCGGCCGGAATATGACTGGTTCTTCGTGCTCGACAAACCGCTACCGCCTTATAAGTCAGTTTCTCAAATCGCGAAGGAAACCAACAAGGACCCTCTCGACGTCTTTATCGACCTCGCGCTGGATACGCATCTGAAGCAGTTCTTCATTCAGCCCATTGTCAACGAGGACCAGGACGTCGTGCTCGCGATGATGCGCCATCCCCGTTCGGTCGTAACCTTCTCGGATTCTGGCGCGCACGTTTCGCAGATCATGGATTCGTCCATTCAGACCCATCTGCTCGGTTACTGGGTGCGCGAACGCCAGGCGCTGACGCTGGAGCAGGCGGTGCGTAAGATAACCTTTGAACTCGCTTCCTTCTGGGGCTTGAACGGTCGCGGTCTGTTGCGCGAAGGAAATGCGGCCGATGTGGTCATCTTCAACCCCGATACGGTAGCGCCGCAGATGCCGACGCTCGCCCACGACCTGCCTGCGGGGGCGCGGCGGCTGAAGCAGAAGGCGACCGGCATTCTCGCGACGATCGTCAACGGCGAAGTGCTCTTGCGCGACGGCGAGCATACCGGCGCGCTTCCCGGTCAACTGCTGCGAGGTCCGCTCGCGCACTGATTGACTCGATACCTCCAACGAACTGCGATGCGGGCGCGGGTTTATCTCGCGCCCGCATTTGCATTTTGAC
>DATEGX010000097.1:0-12601 GCA_035279875.1 Binataceae bacterium (SeqCode) | reverse complement strand
CGGTAGAAATCGAGACCGTCCGGACCGCCCGCGAGGGCAATCCGTGGTTCATAGCCGCTGATTTCGGGTTCCAGCCCCGCGATTTGATCGTCTTCGATATAAGGCGGGTTGGAAACGATCAGGTCGAAGCGGCCGAGTGCTGGGCCGCCGTCGATCGGGGTGAAGCAGTCGGCCAGCCGTAGCCCCACGCGCTCGGCGAAGCCAAGGCGAAACGCATTACGCCGCGCCAGGGCGAGTCCCTCGGCCGAGATGTCTGTCGCGGTAATGCCAATCTCGGGCGCGTGCGCTGCAATTGCGAGCGCGATTGCGCCCGACCCGGTCCCGATATCCAGCACCCGCGCGTCACGGCGGCGCTCAATAAACTCCAGCGCCGCGCTTACCACCGTTTCAGTCTCGGGCCGCGGGATGAGCGCGGCGGGAGTCGTTTCGAAATCGAGCGAATAAAATTCCTTGTGACCAACGATATAGGCGAGCGGTTCCCGTCGCGCCCGCCTCGCCACTATTGCGGCGAAGCGTTCGCGCGCGCGGTCATCGATTTCGGTGAGACCGGCGATTATCGCGGCGCGCGTGGCGCCGGCCGCTTCAGCCAGCATCGCTTCGGCGTCGAGCCTGGGGTTGTCAATCCCCGCGGCGGCAAGTGCGGCGTTGGTGTCGGCAATCAAGCCGGCTGCGGACGGAGTGGACGCGTTGGGCGTAGGTCTCTCGCGGTCGCGATAGAAAAATGCACCGGGCGGCGTCGAAGAAACCGGCCGCGGCCTCCCGCTCATGCGCTCAAGGCCTGCGCCTGCTCCTTGGTCGCAAGCGCGTCGATAATCGGGTCGATTGCGCCGTCGAGCACCTGGTCGAGTTGATGAAGGGTTAGATTGACCCGGTGGTCGGTTACGCGCGACTGCGGGAAATTGTAGGTGCGGATGCGCTCGGAGCGGTCGCCGGTCCCAACCATCGAGCGGCGCGCGTCGGCCATTTTGGCGTCCTGTTCGGCATGCGCGATATCGAGCAGCCGGGCTCGCAGGATCTTCAGCGCCCGCGCCTTGTTTTTGTGCTGGGATTTCTCGTCGCGGCAGACGATTACGATGCCGCTCGGAATATGGGTAATGCGCACTGCCGAATCGGTGGTATTGACGCTCTGGCCGCCAGGTCCCGAAGCCCGCATCACGTCGATCCGCAGGTCCTTCTCTTCGTTGATATTGACCTCGACCTCGTCGGCCTCCGGCAGCACCGCCACGGTCACCGCGGACGTATGAATCCGCCCGGAACCTTCGGTCGCCGGTACCCGCTGCACGCGATGCACCCCGCCCTCGAATTTGAGGCGGCTGTAGGCTCCGCGCCCGCTAATCGCGGCGATCACTTCCTTGATACCGCCCAGACCAGTGGTGCTCAGGCTGAGCGCCTCGACCTTCCATCGATGGCGTTCCGCGTAGCGCGTGTACATCCGGAAGAGTTCGCCGGCGAAGAGCGAAGCCTCCTCGCCGCCGGTGCCGGCACGGATCTCGAGCAGGACGTTCTTGTCGTCGTTGGGGTCGCGCGGCGTCAATAGCAGGCGCAAGCGCTCTTCGAGCGCGGCCTGATTGCGCTGCAGCAGTGGCAACTCCGCCTTGGCCAGTTCGCGCAACTCGACGTCGTCAGTCTCCAGGATCGCGCGATGATCGGTGATATCGTCCAGCAGCTTGCGATATTCTCGAATCGCGCCGGCGACTTCCTCGAGTTGCGAACGCTCCTTGGCGAGTTGCGCGTATTCGCGGTTATTGGCAATAACCGCGGGGTCGCTCAAACGGCGTTCGATTTCGCCGTAGTGCTCCTCAATCCCCTTGAGCTTATCGAGCATTCCATTGGAGGTCGCGTCCGTCACTCAAGCGTCGTCCTTGCGCGCGTCGGGCATTTTGTGCGGACGTTTACCGGAGCCGGGAATGCGGAGCAGCGACGGCCTACTTCATGCCGTATTTGCGTTTGAAGCGTTCGACCCGTCCGGCGGTATCGACCAGCCGTTGCTGCCCGGTATAGAACGGATGGCATCGCGAGCACACTTCGATATGAATCTCCGGCAGCGTCGAACGCGTTTCGAAGGTATTGCCGCATGCGCAGGTCACTACGCATCGGCGGTACTGGGGATGAATCTCAGCTTTCATTCGCCTGTCAGCCTATCTGGTTAAGGATACCATCGCGGAGCCGCAGGCACAATTCGCTTCGGATTAACGCCCCTCGGCCAGCCTGCGGCTGTCGCGCCATTTTATCGATTGCTCACTGATTATAACCATTCATTGCGCTCGGGGTCAGGCGATTGGCGGATTCTCGCAATTGCGCGGCTTGGCCACCTCGTAAGACGTCCTTTTGGCCGAATGAGACTTTAGGCTCTTCTGAGGCGGGATTTGTTCAGAATACCGGTCGGCGATTACAATAGCGCGCGATTTGATAGATAGCCGCGGCAAGGACCGCATCTAGGGCCCCAAAACGACAAGTGGGTAAAACGCGAATCCTGATTTTGCTGGTTATGACGCTGCTTTTCATAGCATGCGCGAGCGAGTCCCCGCCTTCCGCGCAATCCTCGCCGGAGGCGGTCGCGACCCCTCCGCCGGCGAGTCTCGAGCAACCGCGTACGGTGACCGATCTCTCGCAAATCTCCTCAGTCCACACGATTGCGGTGCCGACCCCGCAGGCGACTCCGCCGGGCGAGGAACCGCCCGCCACCGACACGAATCAGAACGCCGTCACCCAGCGCAACATCGAGCGGTTGTTTGTCGCCAACCTCGATCAGGCGCGCTATCACGAAGGCTCGGCACCGGCCCCCGGAGAAACCAATCTGCTCAACGATAAAGCGAGGAAATTCGCGGACTTCTCCTTCGCCATGCTGAACCAGACGATGACCGCGGCGCGCAGTCTCGAACCCGACCGACTCAAGGGGCGCAAACTGCCGGATAATATCGGAGCGATCGAATTGACCGCGATGCTGGATGCTCAGGGCCGGCTGACCGAAATTTCGATCGAATCGCACTCCGGCGACCATCAAATCGATGAAATTATCGTCGACGCTTGCAAAACCGGCGTATGGTCGCGGAATCCGCCCGCGCCGGCGATGGACCCCGACGGCAAGTACCGGGTACGTATCCGCGGGCAAATCACCGCCTACAGCTTCGATCGCAACGGCGTGTATCATTACCGCACCAATCTGGGGCTCGGATTGCTCTAGCCACGCTTGCTAACGACAACGAAAGCTTCTGCCAGCCAAAGCGGCGGCCGCCGGCTCGACGTCGCCGGCTGCGGCAGTATGGTCGTGGACCTGTTCTTTCGCACTCCGCGGATTATTGGCCCGGATCAGAAGATTTTGCTGGACGCCGCCAAGGGCGTGCCGGTTGAGCGGCGCGCGGTAGGCGGAGTGGTCTTGAATCATCTCGGATGGGCCCGGGTACTCGGCCTCGAAGTCGGGGTTTTCGGCAAAATCGGGGCCGACGCCAACGGTGCATTTCTTCGCGCCGGGATGGCTGCACTGGGGATCCGGGCCCATCTGACGCGCAATGGCAGCGCCAGTTCGTTTGCACCGATTTTCGTCGATCGCAAGGGCAATCGCGCGATTTATATGGCGCGCGGGGCCACGGCGGAGCTCACCCCTGGCGAAATTCTAAAGTATCACATGAAGTTTATTCGCCGCGCGCGCATCGTCACTACCGAAATCTCGCAACTACCCCTGCCCACCGTGAACGCAATCCTGCTGCTGGCGCGCAATCTCGCGATTCCGACCGTGCTCGACGTTGACGTGCCCATCGCCGACGCCTGCCCCGCCTTGGGTAGCCGCGCCCAGCTCGAACGAGCGCTCCGGCTCGCCACCGTGCTCAAGCCAGCCAAGACGGCGGCGCGTGACCTGGTGGCACTGGGCGCGAGCGATCCGGTTGAAATGGCCGAGGCTATCCGCTTGCGCTACCGGAGCAGCGCGGTGGTGATTACCGATGGCGCAAAGGGATGCGCGATCGCGGCTCGTGACACCGGTCTGCGGGTGCCGGGATTCCGCGTCAAACAAGTCGACTCGACGGGGGCGGGTGACGCTTTTCTCGGCGCGATGCTGGCTGGTCTACGATGGGGCTTCGACTGGCAATCGATCGGCCGGCTGGCCAACGCCGCCGGGGCGGTGTCCGTCACGCGGATGGGCGCCTTTCCGGCGGGTTTCGAATTGCGCGCCGAAATCGCCAAACTATACGGGAGGCCGATTCCGAAATTCGCCCGGCCCGGCATGCGCAAATAACGCCCGCAAGGCCGCCCACCGGGCCTCAAGCCAAAGGAGGAAATCGGTGAAATACGGTATCGCAATCCGCAATATGGGACCGCAATCCAATCGCGCGACGATTCGCGCCTGCGCCAAAGCAGCCGAATCGATGGGTTTCGACGCGCTGTTCGTCTCGGACCACTTGTGCATTCCGCCGGACGACACCGAAGGTTCGGGCGGGCGCTACCTCGACGTCATTACCACCCTCGCCTACCTCGCGGGCATGACCGAGCGGATTCGCCTGGGGATTTCCGTTCTCGTGCTTCCTTACCGGCCCGCGGTGTTGACGGCCAAGCAGGTCGCGACGATCCAGGAGCTATCCGGCGAACGGATGATTCTTGGCGTCGGGGTAGGCTGGATGAAGCCCGAATTCGAGGCTTTGGGCGTAAACAAGCGGATGCGTGGCCGCATCAGCGATGAGACGCTGCGCGTGCTTCGCCATCTGTTTGCCAACGACGCCGAACCTTATGACGGCGATTTGGTGAGCTTCCCGGCCTTCGTTTTCGCGCCGCGGCCCGCCGCACCGGCCATCTGGATTGGCGGCAACGGCGACAGGGCCATCGAGCGGGTGCTCGAATTCGGCGACGGCTGGCATCCGATGATGCCGGCGGACAAGCTCAAGCCGGCCGTTGTAGCGCTAAAGCATAAGCTTGCCGCGAAGCATCGCGGGGAGCCGGAAATCGTCGTGCGAAGGGTCGTGCGCTTCGACGATTTGGGCGCAGCGAAGGCTAAACTCCGCGCCGAGGAGGAAGCGGGCGCGACTTACTTCATTCTCGACTTGGGACGATATCCGAGCGAGCGGGAATTCACCGCGCAGGCCGAGACCTTCATGACCAAAGTCGTTTGAACTGGAAACCTTTTGTCATAACTCATGCTACGATGGCTTAGTGCTCAGAATTTCGCCGTCTTCGCTCGTAGAGCAAGGCGCACTATCAGATTTTGTGCCCGTTTGCACAGCTGCGCTGGCGTCCGCTCCACGGCCAACATACGTCCATGGCACTCGACCCACCCGACTAGACCACTCATTCTCAAGGATGTTTCTGTATAGTCTGGCGAAGAAGCTTGACGGCATTCCGGGTCCCGGAACCACCAAATGGTGGGCTCACCGCGTTTCAAAGGGATACGGTGTCTGCGAGGAGAAATTCTTTCCATCTGGGTCCGTACGCAGCGAATCGGATGTACCGAAGCTAACAATCAGTGCTGAAGCTTATCGCAATGCTCGAACGCACAGATGGGTGTTCGCCTATCAACGGCTGTATTCGGTTAACGACCTGAAGAGAATATTGGTAGGACGGCCGTGTCAGCCTCCACCACTGCCGTCAGTTTGCTTCGACATGTTCGACGGAATTTACGAGGCACCAGGTGGTTATGTGTCGCTGCCAAATAACGACCAACATCGAATAAACCGGCATTGCGTAACAGTTGTCGGGTACAACGACGCAGACAAAGTGTTGAGGTTTATGAATTCATGGGGACCTGACTGGGGCGATGAAGGAACTGGCTATCTGCCCTACGAATACTTCAATCGGGGTCTTGTTCCTGAGTCTTGGGCGTGGTTCCCGATAACTTTATGTTCGCGATTTAGATCATTGCACGTTAACCGGGTATTTCGAGACAGCACCGGAGAACGGGTTCGGGTATGGGTCAGCTCCATTCCGCCACCGGCTTGGGGCCGCCCAATGCTATGGGTAATTGATCTTCATGATCGGGAAGGCGCCCTTTTAGGGTGGGCTCACGCCAGTGTGTATGTAAATTGTGACGTTACCGAGATCGAGGAACTGTTCGTGAAGCCCGGCTACAGGCGCAGAGGACTCGCAACAGTTCTCATAAAGCAAATAATAAGAATCGCTGACTATTGCATTACTCCAATCACGAGAGCGTGGATCCCCAACCAGGATATTTTTACTCCAGATAGGCTGAATACGGTTCGCTCCTTTTTTCGAAGTGTCGGCTTCAGTGTGACATGGGATGGCCGTCGATATTCTGATTTTTATTCCTACAAGGCTGAAAGGGCTATAACCAAGCGATGACAACCAGGTTGAGAGTTGCGTGGTTCATTCAAGCCGAGTTTCGACGACGAGAGTTGCGAATTAGATATCGCGCATGGCTGATCACCGCACTGGCGTTGTTGGGGTTCGTGATGAGGCCGATTCGCCCGATAGCTTCTGGTCACCATCTCAGGAGCCTCCGGGCTAGAGGAGCTTCATTTGCAGACGACGCCCGGGGGAAACGCGTCGCCGCGGGGGCATCTCGCCAGGCTACAATCGAGCGGAAGCGTTATCTGTCCTGGACTGTCGTCGAAGGTTTCCAGTACCGCCCACTCATCCAACGCGGGATCGAGGACGTTTTGAAAGCCGAAGTGCAGCACTTTCCAAAATTTGCTTGAATCTTGCTGGTCTACGTAGAAATCGCCCTCCATGAGCGGGATCGTAAAAGGAGCCTTTTTGGAAGGAAACCGGGGCGGCGGCACCACCGGCAATACGACGGCAATTCTGAAATGATTCACGCAATGGGGAGTTTCGTCCTCCAGAAGCTCTTCCCCTACGTAACGCGCGCTGCCTACGCACGCGTTTAGCTTCTCCAAGGTGAGTCCGCCGAGACAGGCACAGGTGCTGGGGGCAGGTGGTACGACACTCGGCCATTTATAAGTCTTGGTGTATAGCTTGTTATTATATATGAGGTTCGTGAAATAGACGGGATAGTTGTTACTGCCCGCAGTCATCTGACCACTGCCGTCGTTACCTTGCCAGGTAAGAGGCACATCGATGGGTGGAACGAGATCCTTGACGACCCATCGGCCTGTCCACTCAAAATCACGCGGGAATTGGGGCGGAGCGGGAACGCCGTTCACCAGCGTCGCGGTGTTGTCTCCGCAGCTGTCATCAGCCGCAAAAGCCGGCGCGGGATTATGAAGCGCGAGCAGTGCCAGACTCGCCAGCAAAATGAAAAATCCCTTTTTCATCCAGCCTCGCCTCTCTTAATCAAATTATTTGATCGCGCTTGAGCACTTCGAGTTCGCCCGCGCTCATTCCGAGCAACTCCCCGTAAACCCGCTGATTGTCGTGGCCGATTGCCGGAGCGCCGCGCCAGATCTTCCCCGGGGTGACTGAAAACTTCGGCACCACCCCGATTCCCTTGACGCGGCCGGCCTGCAGGTCGTCCCATTCGACGTGGACCCCGCGGGCCTGGTAATGCGGATGTTCGGCCATGTCGCTGGCCGTCATAATCGGCGCGCACGGCACCTGCGCCTCATTCAGCAGGCGCACCACCTCTTCGGTGGTGCGCTCGGCGATCCATCCGCGGAGGATCGCATCGAATTCGATGCCCTCGATCGATTCGAGGTTGACCCGCGCGCTATCCCATTTGGGGTCGTTGGGATCGAGTCCGATCGCGTTCAACAGGCGCTTGTAAACCTCGCTGAGCGCGCCCATCACGACCCATCCGTCACTGGTTTGGAAGCTGTCGAGCGGCTGAAAGCCCTGCGCCTTGTTGCCCGACCGTTCGCGCACGAGCCCCTTCTGAAAGTACTCGACCATCGTGCCGCCGAGCGTCCGATGGATGGCCTCGTATTGTGCCAGGTCGATCGATTGTCCCTTGCCGAACTGGCGCGCGTAGGTCAGCCCCGCGAGCGAAGACCATAGCGTGAACAACGCGGTCATATAGTCGCCGGTCCACGGCGCGGCCCGCGAGGGCGGATTATCCGGGTAGCCGGTCTGATACATCATGCCGCCAAAGGCCTGCCCGACCACGTCATAGGAAGTGCGCGGCGGATAGCCCGGCGCGCCGAACTGGCCGTAACCGGAAACGTGGGTAATCACCAGTTTGGGATTGGCCCGCCAGGCGGCCGCGTCATCGAGGCCCCAGCGCTGGTAGGTGCCCGGCTTCGAGCTTTCCATCCAGATATCGCATGCGGGTAGCAGCTTGAGAAAAAGCTCGCGGCCGCGCGGTTTGGAGAAATCCAGCGTGACGCAAAAGACGTTGCGACGTTCCTGGACCCAATTGGTGGCGATTGGTGCGGAACCGCTTTTGGTTTCGAGGCCAACCCCGAGTGTGCGCCAGCCGACGTCGCCGTTCCCTGGCCGTTCGGTCTGGATTACCTCGGCGCCCATCTCGGCCGCCAGTTCGGCGGCGAAGGGCTGCGCGATCAAGGTTCCGGTCGAGATGATACGCACGCCTTGGAGCGGGCCGAACGGTTCGGGAATGAGCGATTTAGCGGCCATAAGCGCTTCCTTCGAATTTTTGCTTGGCTTACCCGAGAGGATGCCGCGTTCCCGCGCCGTTCGGCAACCGGGTTTTGTACTAAGGTTACCTCCAGAATAGGCAGCCAAAGGTCTACCAGAAGCAGAGTTGACAGCAAATACACTTGCTGCGTTAACTGTACGTGTATTCCAACGTCAAAAGACTCGTAGGTGGGTGAATGAACGAGAAAATGTATCGTGTGATGGCTGTCGGCGTCGCCGCAGGCATGGTCGCCTTGTTCTCCTCGCAGGCGATGGCTAAACCGAAGGGTCCGCCAGGACCCAAAACCGTCACCGGTTCGGTGAGTATCACGGGAACGGGCGGGAGCCTCGCCTTAGCCAGGGATTGCACGGAAGGCTACTCCCATCAGTGTCCGAGCGACGAGGCTGGTGTCACCTGCGAATGTTTCAGTATTATCGGCGCGAAGGTCACGGGTAAGTTTGGCAAGGGTTCAGCCGATGTTTTCGCGACGCTCGACCTCGATGATACCCTGGCGCATACACCGTCGTTGTCGCAAACTTGCATACCGGTATATGGCCAAGCGTTACTCAACCTGAGCAGCGCGATCGAGACGATAAACTTTCAGGGGGAATTTTGTGGGCCGGCCACAGTCAAGGGTAAGGCATCGGTTGGCGGAGGCTGGCAGATCGTCGATAGCACTGATAACGCCTCTGGACTGGGAACAGTCACCGGCTCAGGCCTAATCGCCGGGGGCTCGGGCGTTAACCTCAACCTTTCCGGATCAGTCACGTTCAGTCCGTAATCGGGTACCTTTCAGGGGCCAGCGGCGTTCCGAGCAGAAACGACGCCGGCCCCTTTCCTTTCTTCTTGCGCAAAGTTGAGAGCGGCCTTTGGGCTGGCGGCGTTTGACAATTGGCCGAAGCCTGCCGGATAAAACATCCATTACGCTGGTCTCCTGAGGCAGCGCCAATCCCTGGGGTGGAGGTCACAACGATGGGCCGTACATTCTTTCGCCGCACCAACCTGATCGACGGGGTAAATCCGCCAAAGAAAAACACCACCGTGGTGGTCGATGGCGAACGGATCACGAGCGTAGGCGCCGACACCGACGCGCCGGCGCCGTCGGCTCACGATACGGTATTCGATCTGGACGGCCGCGCGCTGATGCCCGGGATGATCCAGTGCCATTATCACGTCGCCTACGACAACGTCGGCGCGCTCACCGACCTCGACCTCAAACATCCGGCGACAATGCTCACGCTGATCGCGGCGCGCAATGCCGAGTTGCTGCTGCGCTCGGGCTTTACCGGCGCGGTGGGTGCGGGCTCGCTGCACAATATCGACGTCACGCTCAAGCAGGCGATCAACCGCGGCTTGATCCAGGGTCCGCGCTTTCTCACCTGCGGACGCGATATCGTGACCACCGGCGACTCGGTCGATTTCCATCCAAGCTGGTGGAAGCTCGGAATGGAGGGGCTCGGGCTGATTTGCGACGGACCCGAGGAATTCCGCAAGGCGGTGCGCGAGGAAATCAAGCAGGGCGTCGAGATGATCAAGTTATATCCGACTGGCGGGCACGGCCTTTCGTGGCCCTCCAGCGTGATGACCATGACGCTCGACGAGATGATGGCGGCTTCCGACACGGCGCACGAACGCGGCCGCAAAATTCGCGGTCACATAGTCTCCAAGCGCGGTATTCTCGCTGCCCTCGACGCCAAGCTCGACGTTATCGATCACGCCGACATGATGGACGACGAATGTATCGAGCGGATCGCCGAACAGGGCACCTTCGTCGTGCCGAGCCTGTATTTCCCTTACATGGTGGTCGAGGAGAAGCGGCGCACCGGCCGCAGTAGCTGGGGTGGCGCCGACGAGATGGAACGCGGCCTCGAAAATGCGCGGCGCGTGCTGCCCAAGGCCCAGGCCGCCGGCGTCAAGCTAACGGTCGGCGACGATTTCGGCACTTCGGCGATGCCGCATGGCGACTATGCCAAGGAGCTCGAGGCCTACGTCAAGGGCGCCGGAATTGAGCCGATCGACGTTATCACATGGGCGACGCGCAACGGCGCCGAACTGCTCGGCATGGGCAACGATCTCGGCACGATCGAATCGGGCAAGATCGCCGACTTGCTGGTGGTCAATGGCGACCCCTCCAAGGACATCACGGTGTTGCAGGACCGCGCCAAACTGAACGTCATCATGAAGGGCGGCAAGTTTGTCGAATGCCAGCTCACTC
Source organism: Binataceae bacterium (SeqCode) (assembly GCA_035279875.1). Lineage (GTDB taxonomy): Bacteria > Desulfobacterota > Binatia > Binatales > Binataceae > JAMXLL01. Next base: position 1,913 of record DATEGX010000097.1, on the reverse strand, counting down.
CGCGTAAGGCGAAGGCCAAGGCGGCATAGCAGCGGCTGTCCGTAGCAGGGAGGTTGCGGCGGCTACTTGCCGTTGGCGTGGCTGCCGTTGGCCGGCAGGTTCAACGCCAGCTCGCGCGGGGTCGTTCCGATCGGTTCGAGCTCGGCGATCTCGGTCTTGGCGCTGACGCCCAGCTCCTTGAAACGGCGTGCCGAGCTCAACACTCTGGTTTCGAGCGAGCCGACCGCGCGGTTGTATTTCTCGACGCAATTGGTGAGTGATGCTCCCAATCCCTCGAAATGGCCTGCCATCGTCGCGAGCCGTTCATAGAGTTCCTGGCCGAGTTCGCTGATATGCTCGGCGTTGTCGGCGAGTTGCTCCTGGCGCCAGCCGTAGCTGACCGCGCGGAGCAAGGCGACCAGCGTGGTCGGAGTTGCGAGAATTACTCGCTGATTGACGCCCTGTTCGATTAACGACGGGTCCTGCTCCAGCGCGGCGCTGAAGAAGGTCTCGCCGGGCAGGAACATCAGCACGAACTCGGGGGTAGGCCGGAGGTAATCCCAGTACGATTTCGCGGCAAGCTTCGCCATGTGCTCGCGCACCTGGCGCGCATGGTCCTTGAGCCTCGCGATCCGCAACTCCTCGGTCGGCGCTTCCAGCGATTCCAGGTAACCCTGCAACGGCGCCTTGGCGTCGACGACGATGTTCCTGCCGCCGGGCAGCAGCACGCGCAAATCAGGCCGAATCCTGGCACGGTCGGGACCGGGGTAGCTTTGTTGCTCGAAAAAGTCGCATCGCTCGAGCATCCCGGCCATTTCGACCACCCGCCTGAGCTGGATCTCGCCCCAGCGGCCACGCACGACCGGCGCGCGCAGCGCCTTGACCAGATTGGCGGTCTCCGAGCGCAAATCGCCCTGCGATTGCATCAGCGACTGAAGTTGCATCGAAAGCGAGCCGTAGGCCTGGCCACGCGTGACTTCCATCGCGCGAATCTGCTGGTCCATCCGCTCAAGCGATTGCCGCACCGGGCCGACCACCCCTTCGATCGCCTTCTGGCGGTTTTCCAGATCGGTGACGGCGCGCGCTTCGACGCCTGCGAGGTTCTCCCTGGCCAGCGTCAGAAATTGTTGATTGTTGTTGCTCAGTGCGTCCGCGGCGAGCGACTTGAAGGCGTCGGCGAGCGCGGCTTCGGCCTGCTGCAGCATGAGGCGTTGCTGGTCCAGCGCGCCCTGGATCTGCTCACCGCGGGCCTCGACCGCAGCCCGTGTGGCTTCGGCCTGGCGCAGGGCGCAATGAAGTCCGTCGATTTCCTGTTTGCGCGAATCAAGCTCGATTCGCAGCGAATCGGCCTCTCCGCGAGCGACGGCCGCTCGCGACTCCGCATCCCGAGTCGCACGCTCAGCGGCGCTGCGGAGCCGTTCCCGCGCTGCGAACCATCCGCATAGCAACCCCAGAATAACCCCGGCGCCAGCTATCGCCCACTCCATCACCACATCCTCCCGCGGGCCGTTCATCCCGCTGCCATCTAGAAACTTATGCCTGGCGGCCCATCGGCGTCTATTCACCCTCGCGAGTAGACACACAGCGGCAGGATGGGCCTGTGCACAAATGCTTAAGCTCGAACGCAATGATATCCTGCGGTGATTTCAACCGGCTTTTGATTCGTGAAGGGACTACTCAGACAAGGTTCGATCGTAGTGGTGCTGGGTCCGGGCGGGGTCGGCAAGACCACGGTCGCCGCCGCCTTGGGATTGGCAGCGGCGCGGGCTGGCCTGGATACGGGCCTAATCACGGTCGACCCGGCGCGCCGGCTGCGCGACGCGCTTGGACTCGAGCGATTGTCAGCCCGCCCTACCCGCCTCGATAGCCGTCGTTTGCGCGCCGCCGGACTGGAAACCTCGGCGCGGCTGTCGGCGATGGTGCTGGACGTCAAG
>DATEGX010000096.1:0-2205 GCA_035279875.1 Binataceae bacterium (SeqCode) | reverse complement strand
GGTTCCCGCCCGTCGCGATCATACAAACAATCCCGACTGATTGTATCAGTCATGATTGTTTGTTATAATCCTCAAGCAGAGAACGTAGGGAACGTCGATGCCCACGGTCCAGGAAGAACGCAGCGCAGAGACCCGACGCCGGTTGCTCGATGCGACCATCGAATGCCTCCACGAATTGGGTTACGCGGGCACCACCACACCCGAGATCGCGCGGCGCGCGGGAGTTTCGAGGGGCGCGCAACTCCATCATTTTCCCCGCAAACAGGAATTGGTCGTAAGCGCGCTGGAATATGTCTTTGACCTGCGCCTGTCGCGTTTTGGCGAACTCGCCGCCGAGATGCCGTTGGCGCCCGAGGCGCGAGTCAATGCGCTGGTCGATCTGCTGTGGCCAGCCTTCAAGGGTCCAACCTTCTATGCCTGGCTCGAGTTGGTGGTCGCCTCGCGGACCGACGTCGCCCTGCGCGAGGCGGTGCGCGCCGCCAGCGATCGCTTTGCCAGCGGGATTCACGAAATTTTCGCCAAAATGTTCGGGCTCACGAATTCGACCTACGACGAGCCGCTGGTGGGCGTAATCTTCCTGATGCTCGAATCCCTGGCCCTCGAGCGGGTGCTCTGGACTGCCGATGAAGAGCAGAGCCGGGTCGAGCCGACCCTGAAGCTCACCAAGCTTATCGCTGGAACCGTGGTCGAGAGCGGACTCAAATTCGACGCGGGACCCAGGAGATCGGGAGGTTAGATGGCAGCCGCCGCAATTGGCGCCGAGGTCTATTTCAATCCCTTTGACCCCGATTTTCGCGCGAACCCGTATCCGCATTACAAGGCATTTTACGGACATGGGCCGGTGCCGCTGAAGCTGATTCAGCCCCTGGTCCTGGTTGGGCGCTACGCCGACGCCGTGACGATCCTCCACGATAACGGACGATTCTCGAGCGTGCGGCCGCCCGGATTCGAGGCCCAACGCGAGCTTTTCGGCGGCGCCGACACGGTGTTGTTCTGCGACCCGCCGGCCCATACGCGGCTCAGAAAGCTGGTGAGCCGGGCCTTTACCCCAAGGCGCATCGGAGACCTCGAGCCGCACATCAGCGAAATCACCGGTAAGTTGCTCGATCGGGTCGAAAGCAAAGGCCATTTTGAGGCGATCGCCGACCTTGCGACACCGTTACCGGTGATGGTGATTGCCCATTTGCTGGGCGTGCCGACTGAGCAATACGGCCGGTTCAAGGACTGGTCCGATCGGGTCATAGAACGGCGCAATTATCCTCCGGGTACGCCGGTTCCGCCCGAAATCACCACGGCGATGAGCGAGCTTCGTGCTTTCTTCGCCGCCGAGATCGAGCACCGCCGCAATGCCCCGACTGACGATTTGATCGGTCTTCTGGTGACCGCCCAGGAGGAAGGAAACGCACTCAGCGCCGCAGAACTCCTCGCATTCACGATTCTGCTGCTGCTTGCCGGAAACGAGACCACCACTAACCTGATCGGCAACGGTACGCTGGCGCTCGGCCGAAACCCCGACCAACTCGATTTGCTGAGCCGCAACCGCTCCCTGATCCCGCGCGCGATAGAGGAAATGGTGCGTTATGACGGCCCTGTGCAAGCCACCGGACGCACCGCCACCCGTGATATCGAAGTGGGCGGCACGCCAATCAGCACCGGCACCATGGTCTTGACGATTCTTGCCGCAGCGAATCGCGACCCCGCGCGCTTTGCCGAGCCCGATCGCTTCGATATCACGCGCGATCTCGACGAGCATCTGGGGTTCGGCCAGGGGATTCACTATTGCCTCGGCGCGGCGCTGGCGCGGCTCGAGGCGAGGATTGCCTTCGACGCCCTACTCGACCGTTTTCCCCGGCTGCGCCTCGCTAATCCGGAAACCCAATACGTGTATAAGGGCAACTACTTTTTGCGCGGACTGGCCGAACTACCGATGACGATAGATTAGGCCGGCGAAACGAGGTTATCTCAGCTCAATCTCCGCGGCCGTTGGGCCGCAAAGGGGCATATCATGGCAGCGGCAGCACCGACCGAGGAGATCTATTTCAATCCATGGGACGAGGCCTATCGGGCCAATCCGTACCCCTATTACAAGCCGCTCTATCGGCGCCCGCCCTATCCGCTGAACCTGTTTTTCCCGATGGCATTGGTGGGCCGCTACCGCGACGCCTCGCTAATCCTGCGTGATCATGAGCGCTTTTCGAGCGTTCC
>DATEGX010000095.1:0-4135 GCA_035279875.1 Binataceae bacterium (SeqCode) | reverse complement strand
CGATCGACTGGGCCACCACTGATCCCTACCCAGGCGGCGCCGGTGAGGCCGTCATCATCTATCACTTCGGCGCTAATGAGAAGTTACCCACCGCGGCTTGAATAGAGTGGACCACGAGCTGTGGAGGTGCTGAGCGACGTCATCCACGCCGGAGGCGTGCGGGTCGGATGGAAGGTGGAAGAACAACATCATCCCCGCCGAAGGCGGGTGCCGAAGTTATCGTCGAGGTTGGGTGGCAGAGGAACTGGACAAACGATGACGGAGGTGGTCGTAGTAGGTTTGACTGACGGTGGATGCCATGACTTCATCGATCACCGGACTGAAGTAAGCCAGCGAGCGGATGATGCCCAGCGGTGCGGCGTCGGCAGGCCGAGCCATACGCCGTGCGGCGGTGAGCACGAAGGCATTTTCGATTGCGACCAAAGGCACGCCGCGAGCGTGCAACCGCAAGGCAAAGGCGCGATCCGGCTTGCGGATGACGCCACAGGTTCCCGGCGTCGTGCGGTAAGCATCCAGCACGCGCCGCACGTATTCGAAAGAGTCCATTGATGGTCAGCCCTGCGGCTCACGCAGCGGAGGCCCTTCAATGCGCAATGTGTGGCAGTAATGCCGGACGCGGCTCAACAACGCCTCGGCCATCATTTTGTTGCCGAGAACGCCGGCCCATTCTTCATAGGCTAAATTCGTTGTAATGATCGTGGACCGCCGGCGATAACGCTCCTCCATCAGCTTGAAGAAGACATTGGCTTGCTCCGGCTTGAGGTTGGCGTAACCCAGCTCATCGATCAAAAGGACGTCCAGGCGGGCCAACCGATTGACCAGCCGCCGCGTGGAACGGTCGGCGAGCGAAGCGTACATATCGTCGAACAGATCCTGGGCGAGGATGAACTGGCAGCGCAAACCGTTCTGCAAGGCCTTCAGCAAAATGCCGGTGGCGAGTCCGGTCTTGCCCACAGCGGTGGGACCAATGAACACCAGATTCTCATGTTTGGCCACGAAGTCGAGTTCGGCGAAGGCGCGGATCTGCTTGCGATTCACGCCCGGTTGTTTGGCGAACGGAAACGTTTCGAGCGCCCAACGTTCCGGCAGGCGAGCGCGGCGGATGCGCCATTCGAGAGCGTTCTCTTGCCGGTCGCGCCATTGGGCGCGCAACAAACCCGCGACGAAGTCCGTGTAGGTGATCTGCTGCTGATCGGCGGCGCGCAGTTGTTCGTCGTAGATCGCACGCATTCGGTGGAGCTTCAGGTGTTGAAGCAGTTGATCGAGTTCTTCAGTCATTGTGGGGTGGTTCCAGCAAAAAGAAATCGCGTTGAACTCGGCGCAGAATCATGCGTTCGACGCGGTCGAGATCGTAGAGTCCATACTGCGCGGCCTCCTCGATGGCACCCAGAAACGGCTCTCGCGGATACTCGCGTAACATGCGCAGCAGATGACGCAGGACAAGTCCAATAACCTTGTGGCCCTTGCGTTTCAGGTCTTCCACGTAAGGCGCGATCTCCGGCGCGGCGTTGACTATGGCCTGTTCCTCCGGATGCGGATCGCCGCGTTTTGGGCCTTCGCCGCGTGGCGGGCGATGTTCGCGCAGCGTGACGCGTTGATCGGTTGTGAGCAGACGGGTGTGAGTCACGATGCGGCGCGCGTCGAGTTCGATTTCGATCTTCTCGCGCGTTTCGCGTACCTCCACGCGGCGGCCAATGAACTCCGCGGGAACCGAGTAACGGTTGGTGTGCAGGGCCACGTAGCCTTCGGTGTCGACCATGCGTTGATGCAGCCGGTAGACTTCCGGAATCCAGGCCGGCAGCGGTTTCAGGTGCAACCGTTCGACTGCGTAAAGCTCGCGCGGCACGGCGCGAATGTGCTTCTTGTAGGATGCGTTGACGCGATCGCACCACTGGCGCGCCTGCCGGTTCAGGTCTTGCCAGGAGGCAAAGGTTCGGCCCGCCAGAAAGTTGTTTTCGATGAAGTGAAACGGCCGCTCGACGCGCGCCGAGCGGTTGGCGTCGCCGATTTCGTGCGCCACGAACTGGAATCCCATCCGCTCGGCGAAGGCCGCCATCTCGGGCACGGGCTCCATCTGCTTGCCGCTTCCGCGCAACACCACCACGTGCGTGTTGTCGATCATCGTGCGTTGCGGCGCGCCGCCCATGTAGCGTAGCGCTTCGGTGAGAAACGCCTTGCAATCGAAGCGTTGAAACCGCGGCCAGATCTCGAAGTAGAGCAAGCGCGAGTAGCACAGGACGGCCGAGGCGGTTTGCGCCTTGCATTTGCGGCCATCCACGATGACTTCGTGCGGCGAGGTGTCGTGTTGCATCTCAACGCCCGGCTCGAAGTGATAGCGGCCCGCGGGCACAACCGGAGTTTGTCCGATGCCTTGCCTGCGACAGAAGGCCGTCAACGCCTGATAGGACAGCGCCGCTCCATCGGCAACGAGTTCCTCATGGACTCGCACGAGATTGCCTTTGCACTGAGGCAGCAACTCGAGGATCTGTTGGCGGAAGGGAGTAGCTTTCTCGGCCCGCTCGATCTTCGGCACATCGCTGGAGTTCTCCTTCAGCACCCGCCGGACGCTTTGACGCGAGATCTTCAGCAGCCGTGCAATCTCTCGCTTGCCCACTCCTTGTGACTGCAACTCCAGGATCGTGGCTCTTTGAGACTGGCTCAACATGGTTGGGTTCGGACTCCTCGATTCGGTGTTGAAGCTCGGTCAACATCTCGATGGCGAGTTGAATCTTGCGCTGCGAGCTCGAGCGATTCGGCAGCGGCTCTTCGAGATGATGAAGCGCTCGTTGTGCGATAGCGGTGATCTGACTCAGTTCTTTGTCGAGCTTGTTGATTGGCTCTTGCGTTTTGCGGAACAGCTGCGGAGCTGACAGAATGCGTTCGCGCACCGCGCCGCTGGCGCGCCGCCAGGCTTGATAGAACTCGCTGGCCTGCCGCGTGGTCCACCCCCGTTCGGCGAAGGCGGCGGACATGCGCTGGCAATGCTCCACGTTGATGCGCGCCACCGGCGCCAGGTAGCGCATGGCGATCTCGGCGGCGATCTTGCCTTCGCGCACCAGTTGCTGCACCGATTCCGGCAGGACCTCAACTAACGCCAGGCGGTTCGCCACCCAGCTCCTGCTGCGGTCGAAGCGGCGTGCCAGTTCTTCGATCGAACAGCCCAGGCGGCTCTCCATTTCCTCGAGCAGCCAGCCTTGTTCGAGCGCCGTTTCCGGCTCGCTCATGCGCAGCGATCGTTCCAACACCAGCGCTTCGGCTTCGCTCATTTCCCACACCACGGCCTCGACTGTGTCGCGGCCCAGTTGCTGGAGCGCGGCGATGCGCTTGTGGCCATCGATGACCAGATATCGGCCGCCGGTTTCGATGACAATGATGGGTGTTTGCTGGCCGCTTTCAGCCAGCGAGGCTATCAAGCGCCGCTGGCGCGCCGGATGACGAACCCGGAGGTTTTCCAGGCGGCGGTCCAGTTGATGAAATTCCAGTTGCGGCATCGGCTGCGACTCGGGCTTCAGTATGCGCCGGCGCGGATCTGGTCTTTGCCGAAGTTGGGCGAAGTGTGCCCGAAAGCCTTTGTGGATCAGAAAGATACATCTGGAACTGGTCTTTCGTCGTATGCAAGATTAGTGTGCCCAGAACCCCAATGAAATCAGCACCTTGGCCTCCGAACTGATCTTTCGCGAGATCCCAGGGAAGTCGGTTCAATGGCGGAGGCGTGCGGAGGGGCTCGGCGGCTTCATCTTGGTTGCGTTGCGTGATCCGGTAGGCTGTCGAGTACCCGGGGTTCCGGGCCCGCCAACTGGCTTGTGTCTTCTGACGCCGGGCTTTCTGGCAGTCCGGTTTTCCGCAGGCTCGCTGGCGCTCGCCGACTCGGTTGTCGGGTCGGAACCATCGCCGGCAGATCCGGCACGGCCTCTTCCGGGCATCGGGCATGCCCGTCCATCGTCACCCTCAGGGGTGGTCAATTCCTGGCGAACAGGGGCGGGTCAGTTCTCGCGAGTGCCGAAGGAGCGGCCGCGTAGGACCTACAAACGCCCCTTTCCAGCTCGCACTGACAATACCGCCGGGACCGACCACTATAGTCTCAGGTGTTGTTCCCAGCCGGTACGTCGCGATTGTATCGGGACTCAGATCCCGA